>CAYYWW010000027.1:0-11825 GCA_964475515.1 uncultured archaeon
GGGTTAGACACATTCACTATTATAACTAAATTTATAAAGAAAGGAACTATTAAATTAAATATGAAATTGTTTAAGTTTTATTTAATCTTTCAAGGGGAGATTTTTAATGAAAAATAAAGGTTTGGTTGGTTTAGCTAAACTGAGCGCAGGAGTCTTAATACTTGTTTTGGGTTTTGTTCTTTCATTGGTTTATATACTTCCTGCGGAAGGGGCGGACCAGAATGTAAACCTGGTTGGTCCTGATTGGATAATTGCGCCTAATCCGAATTATCAAATAATGTTCTCTATAGCAAATGTTGATTCTACTGAGAACATAACAGGTGTAAATATAACGTTGCCCAATGGCTTTGTATACATAATAAACTCGAACTTCACAACAGCAAGTAATGCTGATTTCTCTAACTATTCTTCTGTTCTGAGCTGGACAAACCAAACCCTTGCTCCCCTCATACAGGCTGGTGCGAGTCACAATTTTTCTTTCAATGTAAGCGTTCCCAACGTGCCTGGAGTGTACACATTTAATATTACAACCATAGATAATACCAGTACCACAAATACAAGTTACATCAATATCTCTGTGCAGCTTCCATTTCAACAAAGTCCTTTAACGGGATATGAATTCCAATGTGGAGGTAACCCTTGTCCAGTCGCTGTTAACACAAGCAAAACCGTTGACCTGTTCTTTTACGATGGAAATACAGTTTATATTGTTGTTAATTTTACTAATCAAAACGGTGGTGTTCCGGGATTAAACGTAACTGGTGATTTTTCTCAAATAGGGGGTAGTGGTCTGGTCTATGCAACATATCTAGGTAACGGAATATACGAGTTAAACGATACTGTGAACTATTCATCTATTCCTGGTGGTGTGAGAAACGTTCAACAAGCTAACGTAACAATAAATGCAACCAATACTACAGACTGGAGTTATTATCAAACATTAACGGCACAAAGCGTGCTCTTGGTAAATATGACCGGTTTTGGTTGTCCTCCTGATGACGACCCAAACATCAATGTTACGTACCCTGCAACTCCTGGTTATAACTTAAGTAGCGGTACTCCTGTAACAACACCAATTCAAGCTGTTGGTTGTACGCAGAACGCAACGTTATGTCAGTATATGGATACTTACGGACCTGGTACATATAACGGAACTGACTGGGTTATTTGTGCTCCACAGTTTGGACCATTAACAACAGACCTTAATCAAATCGCAGCTAGTGGTAACTTTTCCGATGTTCCTTTAGTTATAGAAGTTCCCGGAAAAGCGCTTATAAACTTTACAGCCGGCGTTGATCTTAGTAGTGCGGAAAAGGCATCAGCTATAATGGAATTTGCTGTAAGAAACCTTATGGGAGCAGGCAAGGTTGGTATAAACGATAGTGAGTGGAATGGGCAGGGAAATAAACCAAACCTAACAATATCTGCAAGACTCACTTTATATAACTTGTCTGGTCTTTTAGGAATAACAGATCCAGCAATAGGGTTTGGTGCATACACCGGACCAATACCAGAAAACTTAACAACATGCCCACCATCAAGATGTACTAATATAGTGTGGGATGGTGAAAACCTAACATTTACTGTAAGCACGTTCTCTACATATGTAGCAACTGATGCGTTGCACAATTTAACATTCGTTAACAATACTGCACTAACAAGTACTGCTATAACAAACCAAGTTGTAACCTATATTATCACCATTACAAACAATGGAAACGCAACTAGCGAAACATATAATCTTAGTGTTGTGGGTATAGGAACGCTTAATGCATCATCTATTACGCTGTTGCAGGGTGAGTCCACACAAGTTGAGTTGAATGTCACGAATGCCACAGCTGGTCAATATACAAGCTATATAGTGGCATATCATTACAATGGAACCGATACCGAAACTGATTGGAACTTGTCTTCAGCTGATGACGGTGTAATATTCACAACAACTATTATAAATCCAAACTTAACTATACATTACCCGCCAAATGGTGGGAACATAACAAGCACAAACGGTGTTGATTTGAACTTCTCAAGCAATACCGTTCTTGACACATGTGTTTATTCAATCAACGGAACAGCAAACGTTTCCATACCAAATTGTGTAAACATTACCATAGGTGCTGGTAACTTCACAGAAGGCACTAATCAAAACATAACAATCTATTACAATGATACATATGGAAACGGAGGTGCAGGATTGACACTGTATGCAACCACTGTATTTTCAATAGACAACACACCTCCAGAGCATGTTGCTATAACAACACATACCAACGAACAAAATGTAAGTGGAGTTATAACAATCAATGCTAGTGTTAGTGATAGTGTCACGGGCGTTTACTCAGTCCAACTGAAACTGACCAACTCAACGGGATATATACTAAACATATTTAATATGAATGAGTACGACTCTGCTGGAAACTACACAGCAACTTTAAACACAACTCAATACCCTGACGGAAAATACAATCTAACAATAGTGGCGACAGACTATTCAGGTAATGTGAATTCAAGCTATTATATAAATCTAACATTTGATAATACAGCGCCCAGTGTTGTTATAGTTGAACCAACCAGTGGTGAGTACAGAAGAGCATCGGTGTTGATAAATGTAAGCGTGAGTGATCCGACAACCTCTATAGACACTGTTAGATACAACATAAGCAACAGCACATGGTCTAATGTTGTTGATATACCAGTATATTCTGCACCTTATTATAACATAACATTAGACACAACAACATTACAAGATGGATCATACACTATAACCATACTGGCTAACAATACCGCTGGTGTTGTTAACGATACAGAAAGCGTTACAATAAATGTGGACAACACCGCGCCACAGTTATCCAACTGGAGTTATAATTTTATCACACAACAACTAACATTGAACTTCGACGATGTGATAGACATAAGCAGTATAACCCTATCCTTTTTCAATATAACTTGGAATGACGGCACTGTAGCTCTAAATGGTCTGACAAGTGCTACTGTCCACACATCATCCAACTCCAGCTCAATTGTTATAAACTTCACAACATTACAAGATAATACAATGAGAGACCTTAGAAGTAAAAGAGATTCCTCAGAAGGAAAGATTTATATGCTTGCAGGTGCTGTTAAGGATCGTGCGGGAAACAATGCATTAGCTAAATCGGGTCTGGCTTATACGTCATATATAACCTATGGGATTGAAATTGACCTAACAGGATCCGTGTGGAATTCATTCAATCTTCCAAGAACAGTGCTTGAGAATAGAACGTCACTTGGTGGGAATTATAGTGTTGAAAATGTTTTGTCTTCCATAGCAGGTAATTATCAAATAATATATTATTACGATGGAAGTTCTTGGACATCTTATGTACCGGGAAGAATCACAAACGATTTCACCACATTTACGGATGACACAGGAACAAATACATATTGGATATACATGACAACTGGAGATAAACTTCAGATACAGTGAAGTTATGTGTTTATTTAAATTTAAAGAGAGTTGATTAAATGACAGGAATAAAGAAAATTTACATTTGCTTTTCATTAATGATTTTCTTACTTATTATAGTGAATGTTGAAGCCGTTCCTGTTGACTGGTATGGAACGGTAACAATTGATGGCAGCACGTCAACAGATGGTGCAATAGTTGAAGCTTTCATAAATGATTCAACAACTAGTGCCGCTAGTGATATAGTCGGGACTCCGGATTCTGGTTATTATTTGATTCATGTTCCCTGTTCTCCTGGAGACAATGTTACATTCAAAGTTTACGGCGTACCTGTCAACGAAGGTGTTCAGACATGCTCTGGTTTTAGTAATTATTTGAATTTGACAATGAATAGAGCTGCTGATGGGGCTACCTGTACATATGCACAAGGATGTTCAGGTGGTTATTGTGTGCATGGTTATTGTAGAAGCACGCCAACATATTGTGGTGATGGTTATTGCGATGCTGGTGAAAGCTGCTCGTTAGATGACTCTGCTTGTCCAACAGGGTATGAATGCGCAAACGGCTGTGTTTTAACATCAGGAACATCAACAGGCGTTGGTGGTGAAATAACAGAGGAAGAATCAAAGATCATTCTTCATATATCTGCCGGTGAGTCCGATACAATAAAATTCACAAAAGATGTGATTATTCAGGAAATAACGATAACTGTTAAAAATGATGTACAAAATGTTGAAATATCTGTAAAGAAGAAGTCTTCAAAGCCGAGTGATGTCGCGGCGCCCCCAGGCATTGCCTACACCTATTTGACTATAACTACAACTAATATAAAGTCGGAAGATATCTCAAACATAAAAATAAAATTCAAGATAGACAAATCTTGGATAAACGAAAACAATATCGACAAAAACAGTGTAAAGTTGTACAGATACACAACAGAATGGAGCGAGCTTCAAACTTCTCTTATTAATGAAGATGAAAATTATGTATATTATGAGGCAATATCTCCTGGTTTGTCTGTGTTTGTCATTTCTGGTAAAAAAATATCAATATGCACACCTGGAGAAAGAAGATGCTCTGCAAATGAATTGCAGGAGTGCAGTTCGGATGGTAGTAAGTGGGTAACATTAGAAAAATGTGCGTATGGTTGTGATCCTTCTACAGTTAAATGCAAAACACAAGTATGCACACCAAATGAAAGAAAGTGTGTTGGTAATGTTTTGAAAGAGTGTAAATCTGATGGTAGTGAATGGGTAGTTGTAGAAACATGTGAATATGGATGTTCAGATGGAAAATGTTTATCTCCTGTCGCAACAACAAGATATCTTTGGGTTGCGCTATTCATAATATTTGCAATTCTAGTTGCAATTGTTTACTTGAGAAAAAAATAAGAGTTCGGTTGTTATCGATTTATTTCATTCTTTATTTTTTCCATGGCCTCTCTCATTGTTTTTAAATAATCCTCTAGGTCTTCTGCTTCCTTGAGTAAATCCTCATGACTCACATGTTCTGGTATTTTCTTCGGTACCTTGCCACCAGGTCTTATCTTTGTGTTCAGTATAAAAAGAGTCTCTGCTATTTTTTCAAGCGTTTGCTCTGTTAAGTTTAACCTTTTTTTAAGTTCTTCTTCGCTTTTATTTAACTCGTTCAAGACTTCTCTGAAATTATTAATATGAGAATCCAACTCCTCTAAATGTTTTAATATTTCGTTGTATTTTTCAACTTTGACAAAAAGAGGTGGCAATGGATCATTTCTAATCACTGGCGATTCTTTAGAAGTTTCTTTTTTTGGTGGTTGGGGTGGTTTTACTATCTTGTTCAACATATGTAATTATTTTGTTTTGTATTATAAATAAATTACACATGTATTGAAAACAATAGTGCGCTAGCCGGGATTCGAATTTCCGCATCTCAGACCGATACGGCATGAGATGTCCCGGATTGCCACCGTGGCAGGGTCACGCGCCAAAAGGCCTGACGTCCTACCATTAGACGACTAGCGCATTAGTTTTTATAACTTTTTATTTATACAATATTTTATTTATTTTTCAATTTTTTCATTTTTATGCTCTTGCATTTAGGACACATACGTGTTGCAGGTTCCATAAAAATTGGCTTCCCTATGTATCCGCAATTCTCACATTTATATCGAGCCATGTCATCACCCAAGACCCATTTGTTTTACTAATCTTGCAAGTGGTCCTCTTTTCAGAGCTTTCCCACCCTTAGTCATTTTTACTATTTTTTTCACTTTTTTATAATGAGACAGGAGCTCTCTCACATCCTCTGGCTTAGTTCCGGACCCTCTTGCAATCCTTTTGATTCTTGACTGGTTTATTATTGAAGGGTTTTCCTTTTCTTCTTTCGTCATACTGTCTACTATATATCTCCATTTTTTCATTTTTTCTTCCTGAACATCAAGTTTATCAAGTGGTATTTTTATCGATCCGATTCCTGGTATCATTTCTATAATCTTTGAGAGAGATCCCATTTTCTGCATTGAATTTATCTGTTCGCAAAAATCATTCAGTGTGAAATCACCCTCTAACATTCTTTTTGCAATATTTTCGTCTATTCCCACTTCTTTTGCTTTTTCAAGAAGTCCTTGAATATCACCATAACCAACAAGCCTCGAGACGAATCTTTGTGGGTCATAGGCCTCGAGATCTGTTATTTTCTCACCGACCCCTATGAATTTCACTTTGGATCCTGTCACAGCAGTTGATGCTAAAGCGGCCCCACCCTTTGCTGTTCCATCCATTTTTGTAATTATTATACCTGTTATTCCAACTAGTTTCTGAAACTCTTCTGACTGTTTTTTTGCGTCTTGTCCTATATCCGCCGGTATAACCAATAACACTTCATCTGGTCTTATAATTTTGCTTAGTTTCTTCAATTCTCTGGCAAGTTCCTTGTCCATTGCATCTCTTCCTGCAGAATCAAATATCAAAACATCTTCTTTCGCTGATTTGAGCGCATTCGCTGCTATATCCTCTGGTTTTTTTCCTTCGTAATATACTTTGACGCCTATTTGCTTTCCCAATTGTTTCAACTGTTGTTGTGCCGCTGGTCTGTGTGTATCACATGCTACTAGAGCGGTGCTTAAGCCACGCGTCTTGAACCACTTTGCAAGTTTTGCGCATGTAGTTGTTTTTCCGGATCCAAATAGACCTATTATGAGTATTTTTTGTTTTTTCAACTCGATTTTTCCTTTTTCTCTACCAACAAAATTAACAATTTCATCATAAAGTGTTTTTATGAAGTATTCTCTCAAGGTTAAACCAGCTGGTGGTTTTTTCTCTAGAACCTTCTTTTTTATTCTTTCTGATAGCTCTGCTACCATTTCCACGCTAACATCAGCTTCAATGAGCGTTCTTTGGATGTCTCTTATTATTTCTTCTACAGCCGCTTTATCAACAGAGCCTATTCTAGCTATTTTTTTGAATGTTTCCTTCAGATTAGATCCAAGACTTTTCAATACCATATTATTTGACTATTTCAAAACTCGCTTCCCCACCATTCTTTTTTATTTCTTTTACTATTTTTTCTGCTACTTCTATCATTTTCTGTTGGAGTTGCTTGAAGTTTTTTCCAGTCCCCTTCATCATGTAAACAGGAGCTGATATGTATTTTATTTCTATATCTTTGTTATCAAGTGACATCGCTTTTTTTATCACATCTATACCGTTTTCCTTAAAACACATTGCTTTTATTTTCACCTTTACTTCATATGTCTTCTCTGTATAGCTTTTC
Source organism: uncultured archaeon (assembly GCA_964475515.1). Classification (GTDB taxonomy): domain Archaea; phylum Aenigmatarchaeota; class Aenigmatarchaeia; order QMZP01; family QMZP01; genus CAYYWW01. Next base: position 7,199 of record CAYYWW010000027.1, read on the forward strand.
TTTGCTATTTCTATAATGGCGTCGGCCCACCTTTTTGGTACATTTTTTTCCTTAAAAACATCTGGGTTTTTTATCGCTGTTTCAAACGCTTTGGACAAGCTACCAAACATGTCCTGTAGTTCGTAGCCAACTTCTTCGTACGCTTCCTCTAAGGTTTTATTTAACTTTTTGGCCGCTATTTCTAACATCTTCTCTGCCTTTCTCTCTATCTTGAATTTATTTAATTTTCTATTGGCTTCCATTCGGTGCACTCTTTTTACTGAAAGGGATATGTTCTCACTATCGACACTCATAACTTTGCATACAACATATTGTTTTTCTCTTAGAAACTCTCTTATATCCTTGACCCATCTTCTTGCAACTTCAGAAACATGTATCATTCCCGTCTTTCTATATTCTATAAGTTCTGCTAAAACAGAGTTCGGATATATCTTTTTTATCTGGCAGACCACCAATTCTCCTCTTTCTGGTAAACCCCTCTTTCTCATAGGCAACCTGTATATGAATAAATAGATATTGAATTTATAAGTATTGATTCTGTACTTTTTTAGATTTTTATTATGTTAATTAACACCAAAAGTAATTTCAACGCATTACTCCGATAACCTTTGTTTTTATTATTCCCTTTCCGCCTGTCGGCTTAACTAATGTGAGTCCGCACACTAAACATTTAACCTCAGTTGCTGGTTTTTCAAATACCACCTGCTCATTTTTACACTTCTTGCATTTTATTTTCAGAAACTTTGAGGCCATACCCCTACACCAGCTCAAATTTTTTAGCTCTGAATCCTTTTTTTGTATGCATTTTGTTGCATTCCTTGCATTTCAATCGTAAGTCCAGTTTTTTTGTTGGTTTTCCCTCACCCTTTGCCTTTGGTCTTGGGAAAGAGCCATACCCTTTAAGTTTTCTTTCGTATCTTCTTTGGCTTTGTGAATCAGGATGAGCCTTACCTCTAGGTTTTTTCTTAATTACTACTACTGAATGTTCTGTGTGCTTTCTGCAGTACGGGCACAGAGTATTGATAGTTTTTGGGAATTTCATATACATCTTTACTATTCTTTTATATTTATTTCTTTTGCCATACCTTTTTGAACGAAAAGCTTAGCGCTATCCTCTGGTATTGTCGCTATATCACCTTTTTTGAATGGACCATAGCTTTTGAGGTCTGTTCCAACAAATTCCGGTATATCCTCTAATACTGCAATTGCTACCATTTTTTCAGGTTTTTCTTCAAGTGCTTTTTTTCTTTGCTTTTGAAAATCTTTAATGATTTTAATGATGTTATCGAAAAAATTCTTTTCTTCTGGTGTTAAATTCTCTGGTACTATACCTGACCGTGCTGAGTACATCGCAAGTGTAAGTATCTTCCTTTCTCTTATCTCTAAAAGATCCTCTAATGTTCCTTTTGCGGAGTCGAGCTCCCACTTATCCTCTTTGGATTGTAACTTAGATTTTTTATCCAAATAATCTTTAACATCCTTGAAAAAATTTTCTGGTAATTTTACGAGTTTGTTCGTTGATCTTTCTTCAGTAAAGATTTTTCTAAGTGTTTCATAAGTCAGCATAAAATCTTCTTAGATTTTATATTTTTAAGACTTCCTATACTTTCTCATTAACCTAAACGGGTAGCTAACAGGGTTTTTAATTGTTATGTTTGCTGTACCACCTCTGCATATATCATCGGGTTTACATACACCAAAATTTAACATATATGCTTCGTTTGCACAGTTCGGTGGTAGGGGAACACTCCCTGTTTTCTTAAAGTATCGTAACTGTCCCCTTATGTAACTATCTGGTAACGGTGGGTTGTTTTTCTTGTTCCACTCCCATATAAATGCTTCTATATCATCTTTTTTCCATCCGACATTGGATAAAAAATTTGTGAGAATGAAAACTGATCTTTTTCTGCCGTCAGACAGTCCCTTTAGGATGTTTTTTATGCATGGTGGGAACATATCTTCTCTGATAGCGCGTTTAAGTAACAGTTCTCTTTTAACAACCTTTTTTTTCTCTTCTTTTTCTCTTCTATTGTACCAATCAAGAGCATTTATTACAAGATATTCTGCTTCGTTTTCTTCACCACCGCTAAGAAATTTTTCTTTAACTCTCACTTTTTCTGGAGATGCATCCTCTCTTTTGAATTCTTCCAGCTTGGAGGAATTTACTGGAAGAGATACTAAAAATGTTTTGGAATTCAAAGAATATGGCATTCTGAAAAGATGCCTTTGTGATATCAAAACAGGGTCTATTTCTATTATTTTAAATGGGTCTATGGGGCTCACATCCACTATTTGAAATGGGTCTAGATCATAATCAGGAATTATATCACCAAGTTTTTTTCCTGTTTGTTCGGCCAATTCTTCAGGAGACCATCTTCTTAAGAACGCTCTTTCCAGGTCTTCTCTGATATATTCTTTGAGATATATGCATATTTTTCTCGCAAGATCAGGAAACATTTTAACAGTTGGTTTATAATCTACGTTTTTCGGTAGCGATTCCCATGGTATAGCTATATGAAATCCTGTTCCACCTGAAAATTTTATATAAAAATTTCTTATCTCGTGTTTCTTAAGCGCAGAAGCGATAACTATTGCTGTTATTTTCGCGTGTTCAAATTGCTCGCAATCTATATCAAAAACAATGTCCCATCCTATTCTTAGTTTTTCGTAGTTATCGGATTTCAGTGCCATTACATTAGACCATCTTTCAAGTGAGCAGTGAAACTCTATAACACCAGATTTGATCATGGCTTCTATATCTTTGCGGTTCATTATAGTATTAGGTCGGGTATCGTACGAACCATTTTTAAAAACACCAACAACTTCTCTATCCTTTCCAACTCTCAACAATTCTTCTGCTACATCTTCTCTTTTGTAATAGTTGTAAATTTCAGAAAACCTCATAAGATTTAATTGAAATGTAGAATTAAATTGTTAGCATTATGGGAAATTTAATTTTCATCAGATAGTTATTATGCAGTTTATTCGAACACTTGATTTTTAGAATTTCGCTTTTATCACGTATTTTATACGATTATACTGAGCGATTTGCGTACAATACCTGTTATATTCATTCGGCATTAACTCGGAAAGAAAAAGTTTATTTAAAATAATCATAAAAACAGCCAGAGAAACTTGGGACAATCAATTGACTTTTTCTCAAATTATAGTAAGGTGGATAAAGTTTTCGTGATATTTGTCGATGGGAAAGAAACTATGAAGGCTGAGCGTACCGATGGAGATTGAAGAAAGAACCAGATAGATATCATTTTTCTAGTTATTATGTGGTGTGATGATTTAGGCTATGATCCTGAAGGGTGCATTTTAGCTATTAACTCTAGAAATTGAGCGAGGAATTAAAAGGGGGTATAACTCACATACGCATAATTCCTCGGCTTATTCAATCACGAAAGTTTTATATATCAAACTATCGTATGATATATTATGATAATTGAAGAGTGGAGGAAGTTTCGAGGGTGGAAAGTTTTGGAGTTTTTTCTTAAGACAGGAAAGGAAATTCATGTGAAAAAATTAGCGAGAGAGTTAAATATAAGTCCACAGACAGCATCTTATTACTTAAAATTTTACAAAAGAGCCGGTGTTCTGAGGGGGAGGAAGGAAGCTAATTTGTTGCTTTATTCATTGGAGGATAATGCACTAACAAGGCACTTAAAAATTTTCTATGCATTGGATCAAATTTATCCCTTTATTCTAAGATTTGCAAGCAAAAACAAGTTAACAAGTACTGTGCTTTACGGTAGCCATGTTTCAGGAACTTTTGATGAAAACTCTGATATAGATTTACTAATAATTTCTCAGAAAAAAGCACTTAATCTAGATGAATTGAAAAAACTGGAAAGAAAAATAGGAAAGGAAGTGAAGATACAGATTTTTAGCTTAGGTGAGTGGATAAACCTGAAAAGGAAACCTAATGCTTTTGTTCGTTCAGTTCTATCAAAACATATCCTGCTTTATGGCGCGGAAATATGAAAATCGAAAGGTATTTTAAAGAAGGGTTATTAAGAAGGGGGAGAATAGATAAAAATGAAATAAAGGGGTCTTTAGAACTTGCAGAAAGGTTTTTAGAAAGAGCAAATGGAAATATAAAAATAAGATATTTTGATGTTGCTTTTACCCTGGCTTATAACAGCATGTTCCATTCTGCCAGAGCTTTATTGTTTTCCTTTGGTGTAAAAGAAAGAAGTCATTTTGCAATGATAGAATTTTTAAAAGAAAAATTTAAAGATGAGGGGAGAATTTCTCGGTTTTTAACAATCTTAGATTCTTATAGAATGTCGAGGCATGCTATTCAGTACAGAGGAGAATTTTGCTCAGAGTTAGACGCAAAGGAAGCAATCAAAGATGCTAAAGAATTTTTAGAAATTGTTAAAAATTATTTCAAAAGCTTAAGAAATGCTTAAGCTTCGCCGACGCCAACTTCTCGAATTGCTTCGCAATTCCCGACTTTTTCTTTCAAAAAAAGGCTTAACATCTCTTAGAACTTACTCTTTCATTACCTTAATCTTCTTTATCACTTCAAATTTATAAAATTCTTACCAATCCTTTATTGGACAGGAACTGAACCAGCCATTAAGTAGTTCGTTCTGTCCAAAATTCCTAACGGCAA
>CAYYWW010000028.1:0-1929 GCA_964475515.1 uncultured archaeon
AAACTTATGGAACATTTAGCTGAGATCAGAAAATTCCTGAAAGAAAAATCGAATAGCAAAGCAAAGGAAAGCTGGAGAAGATTTGTTTCAGAGTCGGAAGAATGTTATGGCGTTTATCTCGCCGAAATAAATAAAATTGTCCCGAAATATGCTTCTTGCGATTTTAAACTTGTTGAAGAATTATGGAGAAGCAGCTATTTGGAAGAGAAAATTTTGGCGGCAAAGATATTGGGAAGGATTTGCAAAAAGGACCCGGAGAAAACTCTGAAGTTGGTAGAGAGCTTTCTTAACGATATTTCAAACTGGGCCGTATGCGATACCTTAGCAACTCAGGGAATAAAAGCGATAGCAAAAATAAAGCAGAAGGAGATTTTAGAACTTTCGAGAAAATTGATAAAATCAAAAAATCCATGGAAGAGGAGGTTCGGAATAGTTCTGCTAATTAACTTCAAAAAAGATAGGGCTTTGAGAAAGGAGATTGAAGCAATTCTCGGGCAAGTGGAAGATGATAAAGAATATTATGTTAAAAAGGCAATAGATTGGATAAAAAGAAGTTTGTTCAACTAATTAATTGTCCTTCTAAAAAGGAAAAATTTATAAATAATTGTCCCTATTAATAATTATGCTTAAAAGGGATGAGATTATAGATTACTACAAGGAATACGAAAGATTGCCAAAAGCGATGCCAAGAGAACTGAAAGTGCCGCTCAGCTCAAATTTTATAATTTCAATAATTGGTCCGAGAAGAGCTGGAAAAACCTATTTCCTTTTTTCGCTTTGTGAAAAAATTAAAGATGCCCTCTACTTCAATTTTGAGGATTCCAGGATTGCAGATATTAAGGCAAAAGAATTGAGAGAAGTAATAAGGATATTTATAGAAATTTATGGTAAAAATCCTAAATACTTACTTCTCGATGAAATCCAAAACATTGAAGGCTGGGAAAGGATTGTCAGAGAATTACATGAGTTAAAGAAATACAGAATTTTTGTTACCGGTTCTTCTTCAAGATTGTTAAGTAAAGAAATTGCTACACAGCTTAGAGGAAGGGCACTTTCTTTTATTCTTCTGCCTTTCAGTTTCAGGGAATTTCTTAAATTTAAAGGAGTAAAAACTGAAAAACTACTAAGCAAGGATGAGGAAGCTAAAATAAAAAATCTATTAAGAAAGTACATGGAATTTGGCGGATTTCCTGATGTTATTAAAAGTCAGGAAAAGATAAAAATTCTGAAGGAATATTCTGATCTGATTCTTTTCAGGGATTTTGTTGAAAGACATAAAATAAAAAATTTGGATCTTGCAAGAGCTTTGCATGTATTCATAATTCAAAACTATTCCAAGGAGATTTCTGTTAGAGCTTTGTTCAATAAACTGAAAATAAAACTTCCTGTATCGAAAGATACTGTTTATGAATATATTGCAAATCTTCAAGATACTATGTTTTTCTTTTTCCTCAAAAAATTTTCGAAAAAAGTTCATTTGAGAGAGACATGGCCGAAAAAAGTTTATCTATGCGATACGGGATTAGCAAAAGTAATAAGATTTACTCCGGATTGGGGCAAATTAATGGAAAATATAGTTTTCATTGAGTTGCTCAGAAAAACGAACGAGAAGCCGCTTACAGAAATTTTCTATTTCAAAAATCATGAAAGCGAGGTTGATTTTGTTTTAAAAGAAGGGTTGAGAATAAGGCAACTTATACAAGTAACTTATGCTTCGGAAAGAGACGAAATAGAGAAAAGAGAGATTAAGAGTTTGTTAAAAACCTCGGAAAAAGTAAGATGCAAGAATCTGTTGGTTATTACATGGGACTACGAAAGCGAGGAAAAAATTGATAGTAAAAAAATAAAGTTCATTCCTTTGTGGAAGTGGCTACTTCAAATTTAGCGAGGACAAGAGCAAATTGAATAATATATGATTTACAGCAACGC
>CAYYWW010000028.1:2029-11579 GCA_964475515.1 uncultured archaeon
GTGTGTAGATGCTTTGCTTTGTTGCTATAACTTCTTGAGACCTCATTTGAGTTTGAAAAGTAAAACGCCTGCCGAAGCTTGCGAAATTGATCTGAATATAGAAAATGGTTAGGAAGATTTGATAGGAGAAGCTACTCCTCATCAAACTAAGTTGACAGAATTTATTTCTAACGAAGCGGAGACGTAAGCTCGATAATTTTAATTTTTTCATTTCACCAGCAATAAGTTAACAGAATCCTGTAGTGATAAAATATATAAACCCTAAATTCAACTAAAATCCTATGAAAAGACTTCTGAAGCTCGCGGAGAAGATAAAAAACAAAGAACTTAGAGAAAAGGTTATAGATGTTTTGAAGAATCCGTATTTAACGAACAAAAAACTTGACGAGTATCCTAGGGCTGATGTGGAAAAAATGCCTGCAAGTCTTAATTTTCATCATGTTTACGAGGGCGGTCATATTGACCACACCTATGCAGTTACGTTACTTTGTATAAGAATAGCAGAGACATTAAAAGAAGTGTATTCAACAGAAATTGATATGGACACATTAATAGCGGCAGCGTTGGTACATGATTTTGGGAAAGCGTGGACTATGATCAAAGATAAAGGTTGGCAGTCAACGGGTTTAACCATAGATCACACCATGCTTGGTGTAGCAGAACTTTACGCAAGGAACTTTCCAGAAAAGGTTATACATGCTGTTGCAGCTCATTTCGGTCCCAATGGCCCAACACCACCACAGACAATAGAAGCAGTGATTCTTCATTTTGCAGACAATTTCGATGCAGGTATAAATGCAATAAACCAGCAAGATGTTTTGAAACTTCTGATGCAACAGAGTGAATAAATTACATTTTCATCAGAACGTCTCCAGCTATGTTGCAGGCATGATCACTTACTCTTTCCAAGTTTGTTAGGATTTCTACGAATATTATACCAGCTCTTGGGTCACATATTCCCTTTTCAAGTCTTTTTATGTGGTTGTTTCTGTATTTTTTCTCCAATCTGTCGATTTCATCTTCCAATTTTATAACCTCTTTGGCAATTCTTTTGTTTCTGTTTTCAAGCGCCTTGATAGATTTTTTGTAAACTTTTAACGTTTTTCCATGAATATTTTCAAATTCTTTGATAGCCAATTTAGAGAAATGTAGCTTGTTTTTTATCATTTCTTCAGCGAACTCGGCCATGTTCTCTGCATGATCAGCTACCCTCTCAATATCGGTTACAACATGATTGAGACATGCAAGCATGTTTGCATTTTCAATACTAAGACTTTTCTTTGATATTTCGTTTAAATAATCTTCTATCTTGTCTCGTAGTTCATCGACCACATCCTCTTGCTCATAGACCTTCTTTATAATGCTCTTGTCTTTATTTAGGATAGCACTTCTTACCATTTCAAGCATATTTGCGGCTATAGACGCCATTCTGTTAACTTCTTTGTGTGCTTGTGAAATAGCTATAATCGGCGTGTTAAGAATCCTTTTATCAATATACTTCGTTCCTCTTTCTATTTTTATCTCTTCTCCGGGAACAACTCTTTCTACAATTTTTGCCAGTATACCGACCAGAGGAAGCATCATAATTGTAACTATTACATTAAAAATTGTATGGGCATTTGCTATTTGTCTTGGGAGATCGTTGGATGTCATAGCTACTATATTAGCAAAATTAAATATGAGAGGCAAGAACAAAGCCACTCCGAGCACATTTACCATTACCTGAGCCACAGCTACTCTTCTCGCTTGTAAAGAAGAGCCTATGGATGCTATAAGCCCTGTTACACATGTCCCTATGTTCGCACCAAAAATAAGAGCAATAGCAGACTCCAATGTTATTACATTTTCCATTCCCATGGCTATAACAAGACCTGTTGTCGCTGAAGAACTTTGTATTATACCGGTAAAAATAGCTCCAGCAATCACACCTAGAATAGGCATCTGACCAAAGCTTTTTAAGAATTCTATAAAGAACGGGTCTGTACGCAGTGTTTTTACACTACCTGACATTATACTCATTCCCAGAAACAAAATACCAAAGCCCAATATTGTCTGTCCAATGTAATGATATTTCTTATCTTTCGTAAAAAAGTACAGGAAAAATCCAACGGCAATTATAGGTAAATAATAAATGCCTATTCTGAAAGCAATTATCTGCGCTGTTATAGTTGTGCCGATTTCTGCTCCTAACATCACACCAATTGCTTGTTTAAATGTCAGTAGGCCCGCATTGATTAATCCTATTAAGGTTACCATCGTTATGCTGCTGCTCTGTATTAGCGCAGTGGTAAATGCTCCAACAAGGACACCTTTGGATGCCCTGTTCGTTAACTTTTCAAGCATGATTTTAAGGCGCTCTCCTGCAGCTTTTTTTAGCCCATCACTAAGAATTTTTAAACCGAAGAGAAATAGAGCAAGACCACCGGCAACACCGAAGAAAATTCCAATAATATCCATATTTTATATAGATTCCATGATAAATAAACTTTCTGCCGCGAGGATTTTCTGTTATTTTCTGAAGTAAAATTTATATTTTTATAAATTATTACCATTTTATGGTAGGAAAATATAAGACTAAAATAGTCAACATAGTAGGTCCGCAAGGGGTTGGCAAAACTACAATTTGGAATTTGGTGGAAAAGGATCTTATTGAGCATGGAATCAATTGTGTTACTATAAATTGTACAGGATACGGCACGTCTCCAACTCCTTTACGTCAATTGGGAAGAATCACAGATTATGCTATAATGGCCATGGACAGAACGGGTAGGGTATTTCCATTTTTGGCCATAGCAGGACTCAATTCCACCCTTCTCTATAATATAGCAAAATACTTTGCAATAACAAAAGATCCCGATCTCGTTCTCATCCAAAGAAACCCCTATCTAGACACATATGCAATGGGCGAAGCTGTTCTCAGAAGGACTTTCCCCAAAAGATTAACCCGCTTCTTTTCAAAAATGTTAACCTACGAATCTCCTGATCTACTGATACATCTTGACGCAGAACCAGAAGTTCTTTACGAGAGAATTCTGCAGAGAATAGAGGAAGCTCCAACATCGACAGATAAACAAAAACCACATTTATACGAAAACATAACTCAGTTAGAAAGGATAAGACGCGGATATTTTGATGTGATTGATACTCAATTCGATGGAGAAAGAATATTGCGTTTGGATACTTCTAATCTAACTATCCAAGAGGTCTTTGATGCGGTGAAGTCCAGAATATACAAACTTTTTGAAACAGATATGTAACGTATATTCTACTGAACATGAGGAAAAATATTTTATCGTTTAATAGCATATTCATGTTTCACCAAAAGCTTAATATCTGAAGGAAACAATAGATAATTATGAAATTCCAACCACCGCGTGGGACAAGAGACCTTGCACCTGAGGAGATGATCAGACGAGAGTATATTTTTAATGTTATAAAAGATGTTTTCGAAAGATACGGATTTGACCCTTTGGAAACACCTGCCTTTGAAAGTTGGGAATTGCTCTCAAGAAAAGGTGGTGGGGGGGATGCCATAAAAGATGAAATCTACTACTTTAAGGACAAATCAGAGAGGGAGCTTGGTCTTAGATTTGATCTAACCGTTCCTTTGGCCCGTTTTGTTGCAAATAATCCTCAGCTACCCAAGCCGTTTAAAAGGTACCAAATAGGTCGTGTTTGGAGGTATGATAGGCCGCAAGCAGGGCGTTTCAGAGAATTCTGGCAGGCAGATATAGACATAGTAGGTTCTTCCAAGATGGATTGCGAAGTTGAATGTTTAGCAGCGGTGTGTGAAATACTGGAAAAACTAGGCTTTAAAAACTTTTTCATACGGGTTAATAATAGGAAGATACTGAATGGCTTGGTAAAATACATGAAAATTAAAGAAGAAAGGACAGCAGAAATTTTCAGGGCACTGGACAAAATAGAGAAAGTCGGCAAAGAAAAGGTTAAGAAAGAACTAGGAAAAATAATACCTCAAAATAAGGCAGCCGAGCTGATGAATATTATAGAAACTTCAGGTAAAATAGAGAGTATCGAATCCAAATTAAAACGCTTTGCAAACACATCCAAAGAACTAAAACAAGGACTATTGGAATTGAAAGAGATAGTTGAAAAAAGCAAGATGTACGGTATAAATAATAAAATAAAGATTGATCTAAGCCTTGTAAGGGGTCTCGATTACTACACAGGTTCTATTTTCGAAATCAGCGTTAAAACCAAAAAAAGTGTTGGCTCTATTTCAGGTGGTGGTAGGTACGATAAGCTAATAGGACTTTATGGCGGGCAACCATTGCCTGCTGTGGGGATATCTTTGGGTGTTGATAGGATATATGAGATTATGCTTTCCGAAAATATGTTTGACACACCTCTAACAAAAACGCAGATTTTCGTAGTTTGCGTGAATGAGAGTGTGAGAAAGAATTGCGTAGAGGTTGCTCAGAAACTAAGGGAATTTGGCATAAATACACAAATAGACCTCATGGGCAGAGATATAAAGAAACAGTTAGCGTATGTAAATTCTAAAAAAATACCTTATGCATTGATCGTTGGCCCCAAAGAGATAAAAGAAAGAACATACACCCTAAGGAATATGAAGACAGGAAGGGAAGAAAGAGTAAAATTGGAAAACATTAAAACAAAAATAAGGCTTTAATAGATTATTCCCTCACTGTGAACCTGTATTGTTTCGCTTCTTTTTTCTTCTTGAGGAGAAAAGGAATCCTAATTGCGGGTGTTTTCAAAGAAGCTCTTTTCAGCGGTGAATTAAATTTAAATTTACTCTTGATTTTTGCCTTTTTCTGTTCAGGTAGTAGCACAGACAACGCTATGCCAACTATTATTATTATGAGAAGTATTTTAAACGAAGTTTCTCTTACAGTAAGGTTACCAGTAAGCTCATTTAACTGTTTGTTCTGTTCCTCAAGTTGTTTTGCTTGGGATTCGAGCTCTTTTATTCTAGTTTCAAGCGCGGCCTTTTCTTCATTGAATTTAGTTTCAAGTTCATGCAGGTCCTTTTGATATTTTTCCATTTCGTCTATTTTCCTGCTTAACGTTTTAACAAGCTCTTCGATGGTATCCTGTACTTTTCTTATTCTATCTTGTGTTTCCACAACAACATCCGTTTTACTTTTTAGTGTGTTCTGTTCCTCTTCAAGGTCGCTTACTTCACTTTTAAGATTTTCGATTTCTTGCTCGAGATCCTTCACAGCATCAGAGAGTTCAGTTACAACCTCTATACCAATTTCTGAAATTGTCTCATTATTGGCTTTTATAAATGCTGTGTAATATCCTGGATTAGTATTGCTAGGCACAAAAATTGTTACCTTTAAGCTTTGGTCAACAAGATTTGTTATAACATAGCTCTCCTCATTATTTTCTCCGAATGTAACCCAAGCACTTGCATTTCCATCAGAAGATATTGTTGTTGTGGTTGTGAAATTTCTGAGCAAAAGACTAAAAGAATATTCTCTTCCTCTTTCCATTGTTATTCTTATATCTTCTTGTATTTCCGGCACGTGTACAGCAAAAACGAGAGGTGAAGCCAAACCTATAACAACGAACAACGTTACCATTACAAAGAAATTTTTCATATGCATATAATTTTAATTGATTGAATTATTTATAAATTTGAGAAGACGGATGTAATTTATTCAACGTCTTTTATACCTTTTCTTTCTTTTATCTGCGAAATTACTTTCTGCTCAAGCTCTTTTGGTAGCGGTTCGTACACTATATCTATTAATGAATAGAATCCAAGACCGCCTGTTGCGGATTTTAACGCAGAATTAAAGCCAAACATCTCTGCAACTGGGATTTTTGCTGTTATTATGGTCATGCCTCTCTCCTCTTTCATATCAATTATTTGCCCCCTTCTGTTGTTAATTTCTTTTGTCGCTCCTCCCAACTGTTCTGTTGGGACATCTATTCTGATTATTTGCTTGGGCTCTTTGATGTATGCGCCTGATTTTAACATGGCCTCTCTTATCGCTCCTCTAACTGCTGGTATTACTTGCGCAGGACCTCTGTGGATGGCATCTTCGTGAAGTTTCGCGTCAACGAGCTTTACTTTAACTGCTGAGCAAGGTTCCCTTGCAAGAGGACCGTTATCCATCGCTTCGATAAACGCCTGTTTTATCATTTCAATTACTTCAAGTATGGCATGAACACCATGTGTCATGTCAAGAAGCATACACTTGTTATATATTAGTTTTACCCGCTTGGCTTCCTCTCTATCAAAGCCTAATTCTATGAGTTTATTTTGCAGCTCTATATTCTTTCTTTTGAGTTCTTGATCCGTTATTTCTCCCTTTACCATCGCTTCGTAAACAGGTTGGTCAACAGGCTCAACAACTATGTAAAATCTGTTGTGTTTATTGGGAGATTTACCTTCTATAGCTTCTGGTGTTGTAGATTTTACGCTTTCGTGATATATAACTATAGGTGGAGACACGGAAACATCTATACCCTCGTCTTTGAGTTTTCTTTCAACCTTTGCTTCTATATGTAATTCACCAAGCCCTGAAACAAGATATTCACCAGTATCCTCGTTTATGGTAACTCTGAGGGTGGGGTCTTCTCTTCCTATTTTTTTCAGAAATTCTATTAACTTCGCCAAATCTTTTGGATTTTTTGGCTCAATAGCTTTTGTTACAACAGGCTCAAAGATGTGTTTTATTTCTTCGAATGGCGGAATTTTGTAATCAGGATTACTTAGTGTGCAACCGGAAAATGCTTCCTTTAAACCAACTACACCTACGATGTTACCTGCTGATACAACTTCCATGTTAATTCTCTTCTGCCCTTTGTAAAGGGAGACCTGTTGAACCTTTTCTGTTTTTTCAACACCAGATAAATAAACATCTTGACCTTTTTTAATTGAACCAGAAAATATTCTCACAGTAGCAACGAAACCTGCATGCGGATCAGGATATATCTTTGTCACTATTGCAGCGAGTGGCCCATCTTTATCACAGTTAACCATACTTTTTCCAATCTCCGAGTCTATTTCACCTGGCCATATCTTACTTATTCTATACTTCTGTGCTTCGAGTGGATTTGGTAAATGTTTTACTACCATGTCTAAAAGCACTTCGTGCAATGGAGCTTTTTTTGCCAACTCCTTTTCTTCACCCCTCTCTGTTAACTCTATAACATCTTTGAACGTAACACCTGTCTTCCTCATGAATGGCACAGAAACTGCCCAATTCTTAAGTGCAGAACCAAAGGCAACCGTTCCTTCATCAACGCTAACATACCATTTATCCTTGTATTCAGGTTCCACGTACTTTTTTATAAGAAGATTGACCTCTTTTATAATATTTTTGAATCTCTCCAACATCTGTTCTGGTGTTAGTTTAAGCTCTTTTATTAATCTGTCGGTTTTATTGACAAACAGAACAGGTTTTACTCTTTCTTTTAAGGCCTGCCTTAAAACCGTTTCTGTTTGGGGCATTACACCCTCTACAGCATCAATAACAACAACAGCGCCGTCTACTGCACGCATAGCCCTGGTCACGTCACCACCGAAATCAACGTGGCCTGGTGTGTCTATAAGGTTGATTAGATAATTCTGACCCTCGTAGGTGTGAGTCATGCTAACGTTTGCAGCGTAAATTGTTATACCTCTTTCTTGCTCTTGAGCATCAAAATCCATGGCTAATTGTTTTCCGGCAAGTTCTTCGGAAATCATACCAGCGCCTGCCAAAAGATTGTCTGTGAGTGTGGTGTTGTGGATTATAAAACCATCAGCTATAAAATTATGTTGTTTTTCAACTGTAAAATCGTAAACCCATCTTTCCCTTCTAATTTTCTTAAGATTTTTTATCCTAACAAAGGACACATCGTAATTTGTTAATTTTAAGAGATCTCCCACCTCGTGCTCAGGATAATGTGATAAAATCCTTCTTAACGATTCTTTTGATAAGCCCACTCTATTATTTTCATAATTACAATAACCATTAAAAAATGATAGTTGAGATAAACCATGCTTTTCTCTTAAAGTTTTAAGCACATTGCCTGAAATATATACATAATCCCATTTGGAGACTGTTGAATTTTTTAAAAGCATCTCAAAGGAACGCTGTTTATGTTGCACTGTAAAACCTATTTTTCTAAAATTAAGTAATGATTTCTTTCCAGAAATGTAAAGTGTTAACTTTTTATAGTTGAGCTTGCTACTTATGTCAAATTTATACAATAAGAGCTGCAGGTCTAAAAGCAATTTCTCACTTTTACTTGATATGGAAACTGCAGATCTCCCTTTCTCTACACACCCATCCGCATCAAAATAACCCCTGAGAAATGCGGATATATATTTTTTCTTAGATTTTTCTAAGAAATGAGAAATTCTAAGCGATGATGATTTTTTTGATAGAGGATAATTAAAAATTATTTCTAAAATCTTTCTAAAAGTAATGCCTCCTATCTCTATTCTCGTTGCTCTGTTTTTCCATTTTCTGATAATACAATTCATACCCATCCTCGCTGCTATTTTTTTGAGTTTTTTCTGTATCTCCAGGCTATTATTTGTTATATTTCCATTTAGATCACCGTCTCCGAAAAACAACCCAGCTAAATAATATATATCCTCTAATCTGTCAAGTTTGATTGGTATAGAAGAATGTGCACCTCTTCTTTCTACCTTTCTGTAATTAATGTACTCTATCTGATTCCACACATCACTTAACTTTACTTTGAAAATTTTGCATATTCTTACCAAATCACATAGTCTGTATTCTCCCCTCCACACTCCGTGATAAAATGATTTGGACTTTAAAACAGAATTTATCTTTTTATGTACATTTTTTACTCCTGCATTTAAAATGCTCTCATGAAGCTTTCTTTTTAGGCCTCTCTTTAATTTCACATAAAAACACACATCTTTTGACAATTCCATTAAGAACATTTGCTTGGTTTCGTCTTCTTTCATGCCTTTGTGTATCAATTTTCTTGCTGTAACCAGAACATCCTGCTCTTTTAAATCCGATGCCTTCTTTTCTACAATAATACCTGTTTTTTTCAAAATGAGGAATTTATGTTCAGGGGTTGTTTTTATTTTTCTACCAGTTTCTACCGTAACCTCTATTAACGGTTCTGTTTTTTTCAATTTCCATATATGAGTTATTCTACCACTTTGTACCTTACACTTAGACACATCGAATGAATTCACAAAGGCAGGCTTTTTTAATTTAATGACAACCCCCTCTTTTCCATTTTTTACGATAGTACCTGCCTTATTTAGGCGGTTAAATAACTCTTCGGCTGGAACGTTTTCACCATTAGTAAGAGAAATTTTTGCATCAGAAGAAACACATTTTCCATGGTCAATATGAGCAACTATACCTATGTTTCTAATCTGAGCTAACTTCGTCATTAGCTCCTTAATTAATTGCGTTTTGTCTTTTTCGGCCATTCCTTACACCAATTGATATTTGTAAATGTTATTTTAATTTCTACTATTTATCAGAGCAAATATATAAATCTTTCACCGAGATGTTGAATAAACTTAAACTCCGGGTTCTATAATATTATTATGTCAGTTTCGAAGAAA
>CAYYWW010000029.1:0-11386 GCA_964475515.1 uncultured archaeon
ATGCTCTCAAAAATAGAATTAAAATCTCAATTATTTTTTAAATCTGACGTTCCAAAATCATTAAAATGGAGTTTACATATTCCACTGATGTTAAAGTTGGGAAAAAAGTAAAGCTGAGAGGCTGGATTGATCAGATAAGGGATATAGGCAATTTGAAATTCTTCAAACTAAGGGATAGAGAAGGTTTGATTCAAGTTACACTTAAAAAAGGCGAGACACCAGATGAACTTCTTAAACTTGTTGAAGATTTTCATAGAGAGGATTGTGTTATTGTTGAAGGTGTTGTTAAAAGCTCTAAGATAGCTATAGGAGGGAAAGAAATTTTTCCAGATAAAATAGAGGTTGTTAATAGAGCTGAAACTCCATTACCCATTGAAACAAAAAAAATGATAAACACAAGTGTTGACAAGAGGTTTGATTATAGATTTATTGATATAAGAGACAGGAATATACAGGCTGTTTTCAGGGTGAAGGATAAAGTACTTTCTTCTATGCGTGAATTCTTTGAAAAGGAAGGGGGGTTTATAGAAGTTCAAACGCCTGTTATTCAGGCAGCTGGCGCGGAGGGAGGAGCTACGTTGTTTCCTGTGAAATACTACAAAGAGAATGCGTTTTTACGGCAATCCCCGCAGCTTTACAAGCAGATGTTAATGGCCTCAGGTCTAGACAAGGTATATGAAATAGGTCCTGCGTTCAGAGCTGAAAAATTCCACACAAGACGGCATGTTTCTGAATTTATTTCTGTTGACTTTGAAATGGCATGGATAGATTCAGTAGAAGATGTGATGAAAGTTGTTGAAAGAATGGCTGCATATGCGGTGAAAAAAACGTTAAAGGAATGTAAGAGGGAGTTGGAGATTCTTGGTGTTAAGGATGTAAAAGTTCCTGAGCTTCCGTTTAAAAGAATAACCTATTCTGACGGTGTTGATATCTTGAACAAAATGGGAAAGAGTTTTGAATGGGGAGAGGACATGACAGATGTTGAAGAAAGAATAATAGGAGATTATATGATGAAGAAAGGTCATGAATGGTATTTTGTGACAAGGTTCCCATCAAAACTAAAACCTTTTTATATAATGATGGATGGGAAGGAAAGTCATAGCTATGACTGTATTTATAGGGGGATGGAAATGGCCTCAGGTGGGCAGAGAGAACATAGATATGATGTTTTGGTCAAAGTGATGAAAGAAAAGGGGTTGAACCCCAAAAACTTTAAGTTTTATTTGGATGCGTTCCGGTGGGGAATGCCTCCTCATGGTGGAATGGGCTTTGGAGTTGAAAGGATGGTACAACAGATGTTAAAACTTGAAAATATAAAAGAGGCTATATTATTTCCAAGAACTCCCGAAAGGCTTGTGCCGTGAATATATGTTACATCAGAAATTTAATTAACGAAAAAACTAATTCTATATCATGAGAAAAAGAAAGGCACAAATGTTTGTCATGACCATGGTTTTCTTGGCAGGTCTTGTTTTCTTTGTTCACCAGTTACTTCTGCAATATTCAGCAACAGATCTTTCCAATATTCCACAGAACGATGATTATTTTATGATGAAAAACATAGTTGACATAGTGAATGAGAGTATATTATATTCAAGCACTTGTGACGATGCATTAGCAAAAATTCGTGAATTAGATAGAAATATAAAAAAAATAAAAGGCATGTATGTCATAGGATTAAAATATAATAAAAGAAGCTATCCGCATCTTTTCTGTAACACGTTCATAAATTCAACTGGAAATAAAACTGCGCTTGTTCTTGATATAAATATAATCTCAGGTAACGTAGAAACTGACGGATCTTTTGTGTTTTATAAGTAAATTACAACACAACTCTTCTTTTTCTTACGCGGTACACTCCGTAAACAACCGCTATCACAAGCGCAATTAAGACCAAAAATAATATTAAAATTTGATTCTGCTCAGGTGTCACTTCCTCCTTAGTAGGAAGTTCTGGTTTCGGCTTTTCCTTTTCAATTTCAGTTTTGCAATCATTCGGGCAATTTTCTGCTGTTTCTCCTTGCTCACAAATTCCATTATTATTACATACAACCGTAGTTTCTTTTTTTATTTTTTCTGCTGTTATGGCAAACACAGAAAAGCCTGGTGTTTCTGCGCTGTAATACACATATTGATTGTCTTCATTAAGAAGTTGTGTAGGTAGTTTCTCCCATGCATTATCCTTGAATCTGTTAAGTGCCACTGTTGTCTTATCCACATTATTTTCTATGATCCATGTTTTATTTACCTTGAAGTTTATTTCTGCTTTTGCCAAACTTGTTTCGTTGACGTTTAATGCTGTTATTGTCAAATAATTATAAACAACCCCTGCTGGTGTTGTTACTTCGGCTGGTTTGTCTGTATGTACTTTCACTGTTATTACAACACTTTTTAACTCATCTTTTGCTGTTATAGAGATTTTTTGTATTCCAAGCTTGTCTTCTTGAAGATATGTCAACACACCCGTGGCGCCCGCAAGTATTGAAGCAAGACTTTGGGTTTCGGAGATTTCTACAGCAGCTGCGCCACCAGCGCCTCCACCGCCACCTGCTCCACCGTCTTCGCTGCTTCCCCCACCATCTTCGCTGGAAACAACCAAACTTCCCGTTGCAGTGTCAGAATCTGCGTTTTGTGATGTAACTACAGCATGAAGATTATATGTTCCCTCAGTAGATGGTGCTGTTATCGTCCAGCTTACGTATTGTGTTTTTTCACCTTCAGATGCTGCAATCTTACTTATGGTTTTATCCGTCAAACCAAGTGAGGAGTCTGAACCAGAAACATCAACATATATGTTATTTATATCAGTACTTGCTGTTGTTGATACCATAAGAGTTATAGTTTTACTAGATCCTGGTTGGGATGAATAAGGGCTACCGACAAATGTTGCTGATATGGAAAGTGGGGAAGTGATTGTTATAGTGGTATACTTATCTGGCAATGATCCTGTAGATGGTGTAAACCTCCACGTTATTTTTCTATCATTTACATTATTTTGGCATGCCATACTTTTAGCTCTGAAAGTGAAAACAGCACTTGTTGTTTGACTGTTTAATGTAGTTGTAGAGGGGTAATTACCACTCGTGTCCTCAATGCATGTTTGAGTGTAAGTTCCAGAAACTTCAACTGTCTCACCTGAAAATCCAGAACAACTTACGGTTATTTGTGCAGTTCCATCCAGCTCTATTGTTTTTGAGGAATCTGCGGTGCATGTTAACGCGCTAACGAAACCTATATTTATGACCAGTGCAAAAAGAATTGCTGTTATTATTATATTTGATTTTTTCATACTTCACCTCAACTTACCGTATACTCCATTACCCCCATATCAAGGAATGCATCTTTGCTCATGAAACCTACATTTTTATCAAGGAATGGAACAAGTATTATGTAGTTTCCTGGTTGTTTTCTGGCTAAGATCTTTATATGAGTAAATCCGCTGTTATCAAAATATATACTGTTTTCATACCAACTTTCCTTGTCGCTTCCGGGGCCACCGCCCATCAATTGAGATTCTGGTATAGCCTCTCCTGTTTTCTCAAGGTGCATCATAAACGGTGCCATCGCCATATTAGGATTATCAGTTGTTATGTTAACATCCACGAAATCTCCGCCATGGATAACATTACTCTCATTTATTGTGAAGTTAAGCGAAGATGTTGTTCCTCGAACTATAAACATGAATGTTTCTTCATCTAATATTTTTGCATCTGGTCCTGTATCATTAAGGATGACAACAGATAGCATTGTAGGACCTGATGACGTATTAGATGGTATTGGAATCGTGAAGTTGGTGTAATTTATATCAAGCTGGTGAATTACGTTTATAAGTTCTGTCGAATTGCCTCCTGTCATTTTCATGCTTTCTAGACCTGCTCTAACGTAAAGTTGGGGTTGTGGGTTAGATCCATCGGGATTTAATACAGTCACCTCAAATGTGACGTTATCATTAACACTATATTCCATAGATGTCCCTGTAACAGATATGTTGTATCTTCTGAGAATAATAGTTTTCATTCCCTCAGCCCATCCCTTGTTTGGATCGTTCACAAATGCCCATACTTGAAGATCGCTGCTTGTGAGATTATTCTCGGTTGTATTTATGGAAAATGTTGCTATTCCACTTTCATTTGTGGATCCTACTAAGTTCGCCCCTTGATTGAACGATGCAGCACATTCTTCCGGATTTTTGCAGAAAGTATGTATGTCCAAATTAACTGTTGCATTGAAAACCGGTGCGGAGTTATTTGTGGGATCTGTTACATTCACGTAAATTACAATGTTCTCGCCTTCGTAGAATTTTTCTTTCTGGGGGATTATTTTAACATTAAGTGATTTTATTTCAAACCATCGCGCTATCTCTTGTCGGGTATTATTGTAGTCTATGGTGGAAATCAGCATATATCGCCCACTTTGTGGTGGTGCGGTAAAGTTTATTATAACTTCTCCATTGTCATCGGTTGTGAAAATCTGATTATATGTTTGAACTGTTGTCCATGTCCAATCGTCTACTAATTTCTCGAGTATTATAGTTGCATTCTCTATCGGGCCTCCTTCTTTGCTCATAACTTTTGTCCACATTCTAGCTTGTTGATTTGGACTGAGCGTGTTATCCATCAACATGGCTACTTGGAATGCAACCACTCTAAACCATGCATCATTTGATATTGATGTTCCATTGCATACAGCATTTATATGCACTGAATATTCTCCTGCTCCCAGTTCCGGGGGAACAGTGAATTTTATTCTATAACCACGAGGTCCAAATGGATCAGTTGGCGGTCCGAGTATCCATTCTGTAATATTCGAATACAGAACATTCCAGTTAATTGTATTTCTTAATTCTGTTAAATCAAAACTGCACTGTGACTCATTAATATCCTCCCAATTCTGCCCCCACAATTCAACCCAAACCGTTACATTGCTTCCTGCCCATACATTCCATGGTTCTGTCCAAGCATTCATATAGTAATTTCCGCCAACTTTGAACCATTCAACAATATCTCCGTAAGGTTGACCGTCTACATTTACACTAAAGATTGCATCATAATCAGCTTCATCTGAAGGTGCAGTGAAAGTTATAGGTATGGATATGTTGTTTGTGCATATACCGGAATATGCTGTCTCTATTCCAGTGTAAAGATTTCTTATTCTTTCTAAGCAAACAGTAAAGTTTGAGTATAAACCTGAAATATTTACTCTTGCTGTTAATTCACCGCCTGATGTTGTTATTCTTGGATTGCAATTATCAGCGGCGCCTTGCGGACATTCAAACATAATCCTCACTTTGAATGGTGAAATCTTAAACCACGCATCAGCTATATTTGAACTTACCACACCACTTACATTCGCAGTTACATTAATTCTGGCTATATATTCTCCTGTTGTTAAATTTATTGGCATAAACTTAACATCTACTACACCTGGTGAAGATGAAACTATATTTGTGAGCACAACTTTCGATGTTTCATCGATCCAGTACATGTTATCTCTAACTTCAATAAGTGTTGCGTTTACATTTGTCGGTATTATATTCCAGTTTGAATCAACTACCTCTATCCTAATTACAATTGTATCATTTTGGGTGAATTGGTCTTCATGGCTAAAAGTGCCTGTGCTCTGATCTTCTTTGAGAGTTTCTATTTTTGTATTAAATGTTTCAACCTTAAACCACACGTCTTTAACAATTGCAGCACCGTTATCTATATTTGCCTCGAGCATATAGTGGCCTGGTGTGAAATTTCCAGGATCTAATGAGAACTTTATTGAGAAATTACCATTCACACCTGTTTGTCCATTTATATCCACACTTTCAACAAAGCTCCAATCCTCCCTCCTTACTTTTACATTAACGCTTCTGTTCGAAACCGGATTTTTATTATTGTCAAAAACATACAATGTGGCTGTGAAGTTTTCACCAGGTCTGTAAGACCATTTATTTGCCTCTCTCTCTACCCATGCATCATACCCGCTAACTGTTATATCAAGAAATGCTATTTGCGTTCCATTTCCTATTAATTTAACAGACAATTCGCCCGTTGTATTTGTTAATGTGAAGTTTAAAGTTGCATGACCATTAGAGTCCGTTAGTGTTGATCTTGTTATATAATTTACTACTGCTTCTGACCAGTCTGATTTTTTCCTAATAGAATCTATACTAACATTCACGTTACTTAGTCCTGTTTTGTTCGGAAGTGCAAAGAATACATCTATGTTAACGGTTTCACCTGGCATGTAACTATTTTTATCCGATCTTCCTTCAAAAATATTCGTTTTAACCATAAACCAGAAATTCTCTGTTTGTGTTTTGTCTCCAATGTTAAATATTATTTCAGCATCATATTCTCCAGATTGCATTCCGTGAGGAAATGTTATTTGCTCATCAGATGTGTTAGTTGCCATCATGGTAGAATTATACACATTAGAAGCAACGAGACCCCAATCCCAACTGTTTCTTATGTTCACAGTAACGTTGAAATAACCCTGATATTCAGTACCATCTGGATTTAGGATGTTAAATATAACTGTGACATTGTCTTCTGGTTTGAGTTCATGCTCAGTTAGCCATTCCTTCATATCAATTCTATATGCACCGACTTCAAAGCAATAAGCCTCTTCCGCATTTCCAATTTTTACAATGGCAACGTATCTGCTTGTTCTGTTGATTGTTAAATTAACAATTGCATTTCCGTTCACTACATCAAAATTGTACACCGCTACTTCTGTCCAACTGTAGTCATCCATTAATCTTAATGTTCCTGTGGTATTCTCTGCAGGATTTATGGATATATTGAGCATTATTGTTTCGCCTGCAAACCACCTGTCTCTATTATGTCCATTTACCTGTGGGATCGTTTTTATGGTGATTTGTGCATCACTTATTTTGAACCAGACATCTCTAAGTCTGCTCTCACTTCCGTATGTAACATTCAAAGTTGCTTTATACTCTCCAGTGGTTAAATTTTCGGCTGAAAATGAAACAATCTTTCTCACTCCTGATTTATAAATCCCCCCATTAGACTCTGTTGGCTCTGTTATATATGCATCCTGGTTCGACCATGTGCTTGTATCTCTCAAATCAACCCAGTTAACAGTGTAATTATCTGGATCTATAAAACTGTTTCCTGACTTTAGTTCAATATTGATCATAACATTTTCTGTTGGCATGAAAGATGGGCTGTTTGGCCACATATCAATTCTGAATGATTCAACAGCGAAATGTATGTATATTCTCTGTGAGTTTTCTGTACAAGAACTTCCCTGTGAATAAAGACATAATATAGCTTCAAACTCACCATTTTCTTGAGGAGATGAAAATGTGTACTCTCCTTGACCTGTTATATTTTTCTCGCCCTCCGAAATCACGGCTACTGGTGTTTGCGACCATGCGTCCCTAACTCCCGTTAAATTTACTGTTATGTTAACTGGATTGTCATTAACATCAACCACATCAAGATGAACTGTTATGTTTTCTCCCTGAGAATAAGACCACTTATCTGTCCAAAATCTCGGGTCAAATAATTTTACTTTGAACCATCTTTTAACTGGTGTAAGTGGTCGTCCTGTGGAGCCATCAGTAACTGTTACGAAAAGTACGTAGTCGCCCTCCTTCTCAGGTGCTACAAAGTGGGCATAGTTATTTTCATCAAGATTTGAGGATAATGTCTGTAAGCTTGTTTCTTCTCCTGAATCGATGTTCTTATACTTGAGTGCTATACTCGATACATTGACTTCACCACCACTTGGGTTGGATACATTGATCTCAACAGTAATCGTTGAATTCACAGAAAATTTATCTGTTTCTGTCATAAGCCCTGTGCTATTGTCAATTAATCTAACATTTACCGACGCGCTTCTCACTTGGAATGAACTTGAATCCCACGGGTTTGTTGAACTGTACACATCACCTGAAACATTTATTCTGATCATGGGGTTGTATGTTCCCATATCATTGGGTGCTTTAAATTTAATAAGAGCCATTCCTGTGGGGTCCGTTGCTTCTGTTTGTACCATATCAACCGATGATACATAAGACCATGGCCAATTCTCAGTATTTGCAAATTTGTAGACAGTAACATTGACATTGGGTATATACTGCGGATTTTGCCATGTGCTATTTGGATATTCAACCCTAACCCACATCTGAACGGTGTCACCTGGAGAATATATATACTTTGAACCATCAACAAGCCATGCTGATATTTTATACTTTTTTACAGAAAACCACGCGTATGATTCTGTTGTTGCACCCAGTTCATCGCTTGTAACCCTTATTACAGCTTCATAATCACCATCATTAAATTGAGAAGCAGGAAATTCAAGTGTTGCAACGCCGTCCGTTCCTGTTGTGACTGACGGGACTTGAGGGAAATTAACTTCTGTCCATGTCATTGCATTTCTAACTTTGTAAAGTTGACATGTTGCGTTTTCCACCGGTGTTCCATCTACTCTTGTTACTGAGATTCTTATTGTAACATTATCGTTGGGTGAAACAGAAGATGGATCGGCATATGACCATGCATTAATAACTCTGACCTCAAACCATGCTTCTTGTATCTCTCTTAATCCGTCGGGTGTAACCACCTTTATCAATGCCTGATAAAATCCCTGGGGAAGAGTTTTTCCATTGGACGGTTTTAGCCACAAGGATCCTGCCCCCTGGTTTAATGTAACTGGAGGGGAAGTAGCATAAATATCAGAGGATATGCTTATGGGAGGGCCTTCTTTCATTAAAAGTAATGCCTCTATTGATGCATTCGAGTTTGGAGGGACTGGTGTTTGATTAAAATACGTTGCATTTATAGAGAATGTTATGTTATCTGCAGGTGAATATGACCATTTCCACATACCATTCTCGTCTTTTGTTTCAACTCTAATATCCAAATCACTTACTTTAAACCAAGCATATCCGTAATCTGTATTTCCATCTGTATCCACAACCTTTATTTCTGCGTTGTAAAATCCAGAAGTTGCGCCCGAACCATTTAAGGAAATCTGCAATCCCAATCTATCCATATCATCTGCCGGTAGTTCTGTTGTTCTCAATCCGTTGTATATTTTCCCTGTCATTTCATTTCTAAGTGATTCCAATGAAACCTTTAAGTTAGAGGATGAAACTCTGTTGTTATTTAAATCAAAAACATTTAGACGGAGATAAACATTATCATTCGAGCCAAATCTCCATTTCCAGTTTGCACCATTCCCAGCACCATCAACTGTGTCTATCCATATTTTATAAAGCCTTACAGCAAAGCCAGAATCAGCATAACCAACATCACCGTCAGATGTTGTTATCTTTATTTTAACGATATAGAAACCTGGTGAGTTTGGCGCAGTGAGCTCAACTTCACTGTTGTTTATCGTATAATTTATTTCTGATATTATATTTGACCAACTCTTATTCCTTATTTCTAGTACTTGGATAGATGATATATTTTTTTCTTCCCAATTTTCACCATATGCATATGATACTATTTTAACTTTTTCACCTGGTCTGAAATCCCATCTCCAAGCATTAAACTCATCCTTGGTTTCTGCGTAGGTTATTATATTTTGCACAGGTACATAAACTTCTCCTATACCCGAGCCCGATGTGCTTGTATTCACTTGTATTTTTATTAAAAATTCTCCTGTTCTATTTGGTGCTTGAAATGTTATTGTTCTTGCAAATTCGAAAAATCCTTCTCCAAGTGTTCCTCTGTTTGGAAGTTCTGAAAGACAGTCTTTAAGTTCTGAGTCTTTACAATCTATTATAGATGCTCCTGTTATTTGTTCTCCGGATAATTCCTCCCCTGTTTTCATGTTTATAGCTATTATACCCAAGGTTATGTTTTGGTTTTTCAAGAAGCTTGTGACATGCTCTTTTTCTGTGACTGGTTTGAGATCTATTTTTAAACTTTTTATCTTAAACCATACTTTATCTGATTGTGTCCTGCTTCCCTTGCTAACTTCAGTTTCAATGTAATAATCACCGTTAGTAAGATTTGAAAGTGAGTATGTGGTAGAAGTATAAATTCCTCCTGAGGAAGATTCAGTAAAATTAGAAAAAACGGCTTTTGTGTTTCCTTCGGAATCTTTTAAATATGCCGTAATATCAGCATTTGTCACTGGCAATTTTTGGGTGGTGTTGCCTCGTTGAAACGTAACAACAACTCTCACTGCAAGAGAATCCGATGTTCCATATATAAATCTTTCCTTACCGTTGCTATCTATCGTATTTGTTTCTACGTTAAAAGAAGGTACTTTGAAAATTGTAAATGCTTTTCCTTCGCCTGCAATTATGACATAATCCCCATAACCATCAGAAGGTATGGTGTAATTACTAAACGCCATTCCTTGAGAATTTGTTGTAAGAGAGATTGGCCCCTTAACTACAGTACCGTTTTTAGTTTTTATTTTTAAGGAAAAAACAACGTTTGATGCTGGATTTGATGAGCCACCCGATGTCACATAATTTACTGAAACATTTATTGAAACTGTTTCACCTGGGGAATAAATAAACTTATCAGTTGTCACAAGAAAGTTTTTTTCCTGTTCTTCAACTGTATAATAGGCCTGTACACTACCGGTATTTGAAGATTTCTGTGCTGTTGCCAGTATTGTGTGTACGCCGGTAGATCCAGCAGAAATTGGTGATGATTTATACTTACCTTCAGCGTTGGCTGTTGTTTGGCCAACATACGTCCCATCTATGTAAAGTGAAACAACAGCACCGACAGCCGGTTGAGAATTTGCCGAGTATTTAACATATCCTGAAATTGTTATATTTTCACCGAGCTTATATGTTAAAGAATCCGTTCCAACAGTTATGTCAAGTCCCGCAGCAAAAACTGTAGTTGACTGTAAGAGGAAACAAATTATAATTACGAATAATGGCATTAAAGTTTTATTCATTAATTTAAATTATTTATTTAACCTATTTATAAACTTAACGTTCTTCTGAAACAATTTGAAACAGTTTCATAAATTTTTAGATATTCGTGAAACGTTCTGTGATTGTACGCTCCCGGCAGGAACGGGGATTGCAAAGCAATTCGAAGAGTTGGTGAAGAGCACTCTGCTCATTTTCTTTTACTTTTGGACCAGTTGATGAAAATTATCCAATACAAAAACAGTAGTGGAACAAAGTAATACCAATAAGGTTTTTCTGGTTTGCACAGTGTGATAATGTAAAGCAAGCCAATTGATACTATTGTCGAAATTGCACAAATAATAATTTTTCGCAGTTTGTCTTTCTCCATTTTGCTACCTCTTTTTGATTTACTTTGATATATTTGTATGCAACCAATACGACAAGGAAAACAACAGCCAATCCCGCAGAAATTTTTGGGTGGTCAGAAGCTTTTTTATTGAACATCTTAGCTTGAAAGTTTGCCATTTTATTTCC
>CAYYWW010000030.1:0-10349 GCA_964475515.1 uncultured archaeon
TTTTAATAACACAAAATGGTCAATATGTTCAGAAATCATACATAAATGATATATGCACAACAAATGGTATAATAACAGTTGGGAACGAAACACCGAGTATAAAAGGATGCATTGCTCTATCTAATTTAGGTGTATATTACGTTCCACCAGAAGCAGAGCATACGATATTTACCTCCCTAATGTTTATGGACGGTTATGGGCTTCCAGTAGAAAAAGTGTTTGATAACGTGTTGATAAAAATATACAGAGTTAAGTATGAATAAGGTTTTTACTTTTTCTTTTACTAATTAAATTGTGATAAAAGTGAAAATACTCATATTAGGATCTAAATAGTATCCGTTTCATTCAGGAGCTGGATACGAACTCAAACCGAGTGGTGGCATAGAGTTTCATGTAGAAAAATTAGCGAAGTATCTGTCTCTGGAAAGACAAAATGTATTTTTAATCACGAGGAAATTCCCAAAACAGAAAAAATTCGAAATCTTAGGAAGTGTTAAAATATACAGGGTCCCTTTCATAAAAAACATTTTTTTAAGGGCATTGAGTTTCAACTTTATCTCTTTTATAACAGCGCTTAAAGTCATAAAAACAAATAAAATAGACATAGTTCATGCGCATGGTCCAATAGCAGGGTTTTTTTCGTTCTTTTTAAGTAAAATAACGAAAGTGCCTTATATATACACACCACATGGTTTGTCTGACTTTTGGCCGTTTCCAATAAGAGAAATTCTTGGCGCATTTAATAAAATTGCTATAAAAGGATCGAGAAAGGTTCTTTTCATAAGCGAATTGGCATACAAAAAAATGAATCGTGATCCTAAATACAAACTTTTAACAAATGCTATAGACTTCGAAGATTATAAACATAGCAAAAGAACATGGAGGAGTGTAAGATTTTTGTTCTTGGGTAGGCTCGAAGAGGTCAAAGGAATAAAAGAACTTTTAGATGCTTTCAAAAAGCTCCAAAGAAATTTTTCTAACACACAGCTCTATATAGCTGGTGAAGGCACAATGAAAAACTATATACTGAATTTCATAGAAAAAAACAAAATCAAAAATATAAAATTTTTAGGTTGGATAAAAAATTCATCTAACATACTTTCGAAAACAGACGTTTTTGTTTTGCCTTCAGAAGAAAAAGGCCAACCAGTAGCGTTACTTGAAGCCATGGCTTCTGGAAAAATTATAATAACGTCGCTAGATTACATAGAAGATGGCAGAACTGGGGTTAAGGTAAAAGCAAGAGACACCGAAGACATTTATAAAAAAATGCTTTATGTGTGCAAGAACTTCGAAAAGTGTACAAAATACGGTGAAAATGCAAGAATAATTGCAAGGGAGCTTGATTGGAAAAAAATAATAAAGTCCTTTCTAAAGGAGTACAAATCAGCACTGATTTCCAGCTAGTTGAATTGTTTACAAAATCAGTTTAGATAGCTCTGTTAATTTGGGATGATTTAAATTCACGTTAGAATTGAACGACCAGAACCCATAATTGCTATGATCTCCAAATCTTCCTATAGGTTTCATCCCATGATCAGATAAGATAAGTATTTTATCTTTAATATTTTCTCTCACTTTCGCTGCTATTCTGTCAAGTTCTTCATAAACTAGTTTCATTTTTGGTTTAATGCCAAAACTCAGATGTCCAATAACATCCGCAAGTCCAAAGTATCCCATTACAATATCATAATCACCCTTCAATGCTTCAAAAAATTCTTGTTTTACCTTTCGGTGATTTTCAAATGCGATCTTATCGTATTCTTCCACAGTGCATTTTTGGTTAAAAAAATCTTTCAGGGCCTTTCTTTCAGCTTCGTGCCTTTCTTTAATAAACGAAAAGCCCGGAACGTCAATCGCTACGTATTTTTTGAACTTAGAAAAAAATGTTCTGTTCGTATCAAGTCTAAAGTCCCATAGATTAGATCCGCCCAGTATTTCATCTTCAAGGTTCTTTCCCGCTAGAAAAGAAGACCATAAAACAATCGTTCTTGGTTCTTTGAATTCCGAAATATCCGTCTTTCCAAAAGTCTCCTGCATAATGTTTTTGCAATTAAACTCTTTTACATAGTTGTATTCAAGTCCATCAAAACCCAATATAACTATCATATTATAACACCACCTGCATAAATGTTCCCATTTTTTTCAAGAACAAATCTGCCTAACTCTTGAAGTTCTTTGAACTTTTCTATGACTATAAGATCTTTTGTAGTTATTTTAACCTTTCCGACTTCTGACTCTTTCAAGCTGTTCGCATTTCTCTCTAAAATTTCAAGAGTTGATGAGTCTATTCTCTCGTATATCTCTTCTATTATACATGGTATTTCCTGTGTTGTACATCTCAAAATAAATCCTTCTTTTTTCACGCCATCAGGAAGCATGGAGAATATGACAGCGTTTATTTCATTTGTTACAATAGGTGGTTTACCTTTGCATATTATTTGTCCCCTGTCCGCATGGACATTCCCCTCAAAAACTATACCTATACTTTCACCGGCTTTAGCTGAAGTTTTGTTGCCCTCAAAAATCTTAATTTCTTTAACTTTTGTTTTTTCTTTCGATGGATAGATATCAACGTCATCGTTTTTGTTTATCTCACCGGAAATTACCCTACCCACGACAACTTTTTCATTGTTTATTTCATAGATATCCTGAATTGGTAGTCTGAGATCAAACCCCTTTGATTTTTTATGAAAACTACTCAAAGCATTTACCAATGGTTCTCCATCATACCAGGGCATGTTTTCAGATTTTTTTACTATATTATCACCCATTTTTGCAGATATGGGAATGATATGCCGAGGTTCTATCCCCAACTTGCTCATGAATGATAATAACTTCTCCTTTACCGATTTAAATGCAATTTTATCGTAATCAACAAGATCCATTTTGTTTACGAGCAAAATTATCTGATCAATACCTATAAGACTTAGAATGTATGCATGCCTTCTTGTTTGCTCTCTTACACCTTCTTTAACGTCTGTTATTAAAATAGCTGCATCTGCCCGAGAAGCACCTGTTATCATATTTTTGAGAAATTCTTTGTGGCCAGGGGCATCAATTATAGTATAGTCTCTCCCATTCACCTTAAAATATATTTCGGCTGTGTCTATGGTTTTTTGTTCCTTCCTTTCTTCTTCAAGACTGTCCATTATATAAGCATATTCGAAATCCCTTCCTAACATTTCACACGTTTTTTTCAGTTCTTCTATTTTTTCTTTTGGCAAAGAACCGGTTTCGTAAAGCAGTCTGCCTATCAATGTGGATTTTCCGTGATCTACGTGCCCAACAATAACAATATCTAACGGTTTCATAGCATCACCTTGATTTGTATCCATGTTTTGTTAGAGACCAGATTCTTTCAAATAGATAATATGCGGGGATTTTCACAACAATTTCAAGTATGCTAAACTTAAAAGACAATATCAGATTCCCTGTGAGAGTATATACCAATAAAGGTGTAATTAAGAATGACTGGTATAGTCTATAGGTAATTGTTTTAGCCAATGATCTTTTGTTTGTTTCGTAAAAGTTTATCTTCATTTCCATCACATATATCCCAATGCTCTTAATTTTTGCATCATATAGGCCTGCTCCTTGTCCTGTGCACGTCCTGCACGCTCTGCTGTTTTTGTGGTTTCAAGTTCGGCGATTATTTCATCAACATTGCTTGCGTTTGATGGTATGGGACTGCAGCATGGTTTACAACCAATACTGCGATATCTAAAACCGTTTTTCGAAAAGTATAGACCAACTATAGGAAGGTTTTCTCTCTTTATGTATCTCCAAATATCTATTTCTTTCCAATGAAGTAGAGGATGAATTCTAAAGTGCATCTCACCGCTTTCTTTGATTTTGTTATATTGTTCCCATAGCTCAGGCGGTTGGTTTTGGTAATTCCATCTGAAAGAAGAATCCCTAGGTGAGTTGTGAACAGCCACGCCACATACAACATAGGAACTGTCACCTTCGACTTGTAAATCATAAACAAGTCCATTGTATGGAATTGTTTTAATACTCTTTATAGGTATCCAAAAACCACCAGCACGGGAATGTCCATATTGACTATCAGACAACTCATTCGAACTAAGTTCACTTATTTCTCTCGCATGAACGCATTTTTTAACGTAAGGTATTTTACATTTGATTCCAAACGTTTCGGTAAATTTATCTTTGCTAACGCCGGCTACAGTAAGGTGATAACGAGAGGTCTTATCTTTTCTAATAGAAGTTAATATTCCTAACCTCAGCAATGCCAACCTTAATTGATGCGCCAAATATTTTGACATTGTGGAATAACGCTCATTTGAGCCATCTCCTAACCAACAGCCTTTAACCAATTCACGAAGTTGCATCTTACTTAGTAGTGTGAAAAAGTATGGAAGTTTCTTGTTTCTTGCCCCTACCCCACACATCTTGGAAAAAAGAAGCATAAGTGTTTTAGAAGAAAATGTTATTTTGAAGAAATTTTCATTTTCCTTTACAGAACCCTCTATACCAAATATTTCTTTCATTGCCTCTAACAGATCATCAACAAGATGATTTTCCGATGCATTGAATGCAAATGAAATTTGGTTGCTGGAAAAATTGGCACTACCTTCTGCTATATAGTAACCAAGAACCCGTAGCATTTCAGGAGATAATGGAAGGGATTCTCTAATTTTCTTTGCAGATTTGTGAGCGGATTTCCATGTCAACTGTCTTTTTATTTTTATCAAGCCACTACTATCACCAATAATCATTTTTATGGGAATATAGTATATAGTTCTAATGCCATCTTGTGGTTTTTTGGGTAATTTTGGGATATATAATAAATCATTAATTTTTAATTTAGATGCGCGTATCCATACAATTCTTCGACGACCTCGTAACCTCATCTCAATATCACGTGTTATTCCATCAAATCCTGTAGATTTTATATTAATTCTTTTTTCTCCCTTTCCAGGCACTTTTGCAAATACAACATGATTCGGTGTCATGAAGATTGGCATATTGTATTCTGAATTAATGGCCAAAAGTTGCCCTCTATAATGTCTTGAGAAAACTCTTACAACCTTTCTCAGAGATCCAAGATGTGTAAATACAAGGTCGCCTGCTTGTATTTTTTCTATTGGTTTTATTTCTTTACCATAAACAAGAGTGCCCCTTGGAAAACAAAAATATCTCTCCTTCGCTCTAATACCGTGCTCATCCCGCCTTATACCCAACAACAAGGCCTTTATACCATATTTCGTGATTGCTTGTTTTAATGCCTCTGTTTTTAATTTTGTGCAACACTCGAGCTTTCCCTTTTCAGGTGATACACCTTCTGACAAGGCTTTTTCATTCCTAGCAACAATTAATTTAAGATTCCACTCTTTTGCATATTTGTCTCTAAACTCGTATATTTCTGGAAATTTAAAGCTCGTGTCTATATGAATTACAGGTATTGGCACTTTCCCAAAAAAAGCCTTTCTAACAAGATGTAAAAGTGTTGTTGAATCTTTACCTATGCTCCATAAAACAGCAAGTTTGTCTCTATATTCTCTGTATGCTTCTCTTATTATGTAAATACTTCTGCTTTCCAAGTCGTCTAAATATTCGTTCATGACAAACTCACCATATTCTGCTGCAAACCACCACATTAACTTAAATACCCCAAAGCCTTTAACCTCTCCTTAACCCTCTCTTCATCTTTTTTATTAAATCCCGCAGAAGTTTTACCCTTTCTTTCTTCCTCGTCTATACTTGCCATAACTTCTCTTAATATATAGGTTACATAGTCAGATACTGATGTGAATCCTGTTTTTTCTATTCTTTTTTTCATTTTTTCATAGAGTGGCTTAGGTATTGAAACGGTTGTATATTTATCCCCCATAATAATAGTTAATAATAATTAATTAATATTTAAGCTTTTTTTTCCAGAAATTCAAACTATAACCAGAAATCAAACCTAGCGGTAGGTCTACGATGTATGTTGAGAGCCTTAAAAGAAATATGGCCACAACAGATGTTGTTAAATCCAAACCCAAAAACTTCGAATACAAAATGGAACCGCTTATTTCCATTGATCCTAAACCCCCGGGTATCAATGTTAATATACCTATAACAAGTGTAACAAAAAATATAAGCAATGACTCAAAGAATGCCACGTTTTTACCCAAAGAAATAAATATGATGTATATACGTAAGGCTGAGAATAACTGAGCAAGGATCCCTATCAACAGTGGGGATGCGAATTTTGTTGGCTTCAAGTTTTCTTTCAAATCTTTTTGGAAATCTTCTATTTTTCCTCTTTCCAGTTTATTTGATAAAAATGGAAATCTAAGGAGAATGTGAATCAGTTTATTGGATGTTAGTGATAAGACCATGAAAACAATTACTAAAAGAAGAATTATGGTTGAAAATATGAAACCACCAACAACACTTTCTGATATTATAAGAGATCCGATAAGAATTATCAAAAAACAGATTCCAATAAGGTCTGAAACCCTTTCTATTATTACTGTTACAAGGCCCTTGGAATAATCAATCTCAAACCGTTTTTTAAGTATATACGCTTTGACAACCTCACCACTTTTTGCTGGACTTACAAGGCCAAACATGTTAGACACCATATGCGATCTGAATGCATTTGAAAACGAAAGCTCTTTCCCATAAACACGTGAAAGCACGGCCTTAAACTTAATAGTAAGAACAAGCAAAACAATAAAATCCAAAACCAATGCCAGTGCAAAGATTTTCAAATTAGTGAGCATTATCGTTTCAAAGATTTTTTGTGGATTCAGAATTAGGATGAATGCAAGAAAAAATGCTATACCCAAAGCAAGATACACTCCACGCTTCATATATGTATATTTATTTAATTCTATTAATTAAGTGGATTATGGGCAAAGTATTATTAATAGGGCTTGACGGTGCAACTTTTGACGTTATTAGACCAATGATAGATGAATTACCAAACATTAAAAAGCTAATGAAAAGCGGACTCTATGGTAAATTAAGATCAACTCCACTCCCACTCACGGCATGTGCTTGGGTTTCCATGTTCACAGGTAAAAACCCAGGCAAACATGGTGTTTTCGATTTCATCCAGGGGACAGAAAGAAAGTTGGTAACATCTTTGGACATAGATTCGGAGACGATTTGGGACATCCTAAATAAATATGATAAAAAATCCGTTTTGATAAATGTGCCCATGACCTTTCCTGCGAAAAAAATTAACGGGTATATGATTACAGGAATGCCATACCCTGTTGATACTTATCCGAAGAGTATAAAGAACATACTTCCAAAAGACTACAAAACACTTCCGGAAAAGAGAAATTTTTCTGAGATACAAAACATGGGGAAGAATGTCTTTCTCGTTGCTAAGAACTTGATAAAGAAGGATTGGGATTTTTTCATGGTTGTGTTTTCCAGTACAGATTTTGTTTGTCATTGGTTTTGGAATGAAAAGGAAAAGGTCAAGGCCATCTATAAAGATGTTGACCGCATGATAGGAGAGTTAATCAAAGAGGCGGGGAAAGAAACAAGTGTGATAATAGCGTCTGATCATGGAATGGGAAGTTTAAAGAAGTATGTATACATCAACAACTGGTTAGCTGAGATGGGATATCTTAAATTCAAAAAAAACATGACAACACAGATAAAACTGCTTTTACACAAGTTAGGATTTACTATGGAGAATCTAAAGAGGATAAACTCGAAACTGGGTATATTCAAAGAATCAACAGCTATAGAAAACAAATTCATAACAAAAATACTGGATAAATTTTTATTGTCGTTTTCCGATATTGATTGGAAAAAAACATCGGCATATTCGAATACAAACTACAGCCCAATATTTGTGACTAAACAGGATGTAAAAGAAAAAATCATAAGAGAGTTGAAAAAATTAAAAGACGGAAATGAAAAAATCGTAGATTGTGTTTTTGAGAAAAAAGATGTTTACAAGGGTAAACACACAAAGGATGCGCCAGACATAATATTTTACACCAAAAATTTTGAATATAGCACAAAAACGTATTCTGAATTCGCATCAAACAAGTTGTTTTCAAGACCAGATAGTGGATTCCAAGGCGATCACAGATTAGATGGCATGTACATAATAAAATCAAATTTATGCACTGAGTGTGGAGAAAAAAATGCCATTATTTATGACATAGCACCAACTGTTCTGAGTATTCTTGGTATACATATACCTAAAGACATGGATGGTAAGTCATTAGTCAAAGTTAACAAAAATAAGAGTCGAGAAGAATCTAAAAGAGAAGAAGAGAAAAGAATAAAAAACATTATAAGAGACCTGTTTTAATGATTTAATAGTTTATTTGTTAAAAGTAAATTATGATTCCGCTGTATGCCAATCTTTTAGATTTCAGAGATATCTTTTTACACGAAAAAAACGCCAGGGGGAAACTAAAATCAACTTTTTCTCTTTTATTTAATAAAAGAAATACTGTTTTAACAACAGATGGAAGAAATGCAATCTATCTGGCCTTAACTTCAATGGGGCTTAAAAAAGACGATGAAATAATAATACCCGCCTACACTTGTAAAATAGTTCCGAATACCATAAAGAAAGTTTGCAAACCAGTTTATGCAGATATAGATGCAGACACCTACAACATAGACCCTGAGAAAATAGAAGAAAAAATAACAAACAAAACAAGGGCTGTTCTAATAGTTCATGCTTACGGCAATCCCTGTAAAATGAAAGAGATAATGGATATAGTCAGAGAGAATAATTTGGTTTTAATAGAGGACGTGGCCCAAGCGCTTTTTGGACGTTATAGAGAACGACTTCTTGGATCCTTCGGAGACTATTCAATATTCAGCTTCAGATTCTCAAAAGATATAACCTCTTTCAAGGGTGGCGCCCTTCTTACTAATAAAAATATAGAAGAATATAGTGATAAAGAAAGCAACCTTTTAACAAAAATGAAAATATTTTCCGTTTTGTTGGGATTTTCATTTTTAAAATTTCATCCAGCAATTCGTGACTTAGTCCAGTGGGCGGTCAAGAGCAACAGTGTTTTTTTGTTGAAGAAAAAAACACTTTCAGAATATCAATGTTCATTATTGAATAAGCAAATGAAAGAAATTAAAAGGGCTATAGAAAGGAGGAGAGAAAATGCAAGTTTTTATAATAAAAAACTTAAAGACGTTGTTATAACACCCAAAGAATGTAAATATTGTTTTCATACATATTTCAGATACTCTATACGCGTTGAAAACAGAGATAAACTCTATAATTACATGCTCTCGAAAGGCATACAGGTTGATAAAATGTACGATTATTCGCTGTGTCCAGAAAAATGTGAAAATAGTGAAAGAGTGAGTAGACAAATACTGAATATACCTGTTCATCACAAATTAAAAAAAGAAGAATTGAAAAAAGTGGTGGAGGTAATCCATGAATTCAAGAGAATGGAATAACTTTGTAAATAGCCATGAAACCACAATTTACCACACATACGAATGGGGAGAAATACTTAAAAAAGTGCATGGGCACAATGTTTTTTATATATCAGAAAAGAACGGTGTATTCCCGGTTGCGTTTGTAAAAAGCATTATATTCGGAAATAGGTTAATTTCTATGCCCTTTGCAGATTATGGAGGTCCATGTGCGATAAACAAAGAGACAACAAGAGAGCTTATAAATAGTGTGGTCTCATTATCAGAGAGAATGGATCTGGATTTTATAGAGATAAGATCTCCTAATGAGAAATATTTCAAAGAATTTGAGCAATTTGGTTTTGTTGCGAGAGATGACTACTGTACATTTATTTTAGACTTAAGGCAAAACCTTGATGAATTATGGAAGGGCATGGAGAAAAGAACGCGCAACGATGTAACAAAGTCACAAAAAACAAAATTCAGGATAATTGACGTGCAAAATTTAGAAGAGCTAAGAGAATTTTATGAACTGTATTTATCAACTATGAAAAATTTAGGCAGCCCACCACAGCCGTTCGAATTCTTTAAATACATGTGGGAAAAATTCCACCCAAATAAAATAAAAATACGCCTTGTGGAGTATGAAAAAAACAAAATCTCTGGGATGATTTTTTTCTATCACAATAATAAAGTCCATTTTTCTTACAGTTGTCATAACAGAAAATTTTCAAAACTGAGAGCAAATGATTTTCTATTGTGGGACACCATAAAAAATGCTAAAAAGGATAACTATAAATTTTTTGACTTTGGAAGAACAAGAAAAAATTCAGGTGTTTATTTTTACAAAAGGGGTTGGGGAGGAAAAGAAATACCGATGACATATTTCTATAAATTTTATAAAAAAGAATTAAGGGAAAGACAGGAAATAAAGTATAAAAAAATATCAGAATTGTGGTCAAAATATATGC
>CAYYWW010000031.1:0-10263 GCA_964475515.1 uncultured archaeon
TTCTGCGGAAATTGGCTTCTGTGCTCGCTTCCTGGTCGCTAATTGATGTCCTCTCTCTCCTTGTAGAGGAGGGGATAAAGTCCATCGAGGATGTGATAGAGCAATGCGCACTTATCGACGAAAACGTTATCTACACTCTGCTTTCGATGGGCCTTGTGGAACTAACAATGACGTCGAATGGAACCAGTGTCGTCGTCACCAACGAGGGGAGAAGGATCTACGAGGCCCTTCTCAAAGCCAAGGAGACCTATGAAAACTTCGGGAAGATGCAACAACCTCCTCCAATGGACACTGGTTGTTGAGGCTCAATAACTTGTGTCAACTCCCCCTTTCTTGTGGGTATGGGGTCGCCAGTCTGTGTCAGGTGGCTACTGGGCTCGGAAAATACCCCCCCCTCACCTAGTCCAAGTGGTCTCTTGCAAGGCTGGCGGCCCCGCCGCCCCTGAGAGTATAAATGATAGGGAATCATTAAGAAAAGGAGGTGTGTATATATGAATATTAAGCTCCCTCTTCTGGTAAGCCGCAATGAGCTCGAAGGTTTAGCTGAAAAATTGAAAAAAGAATACTCAGATTCAAATTTGTACCCAGAACTATTGATTGTATATACTGATTCAGAGGAAGAGAATAAAATCATTGTTCTGGGATATGGTTCGAGACTTGAAGTCGCCCGGCAGGTGGCTAACGTATTGAGAGAGCATCCAAACCTAAGAAAAAAGACACTCCACACCAAAGTAGTGAGAGAAGGAAAATATAAGGGTATCTTCATCTAACTTGCTTTCTTTACCATTCATTCCTGCTTTGAGAGAAGAATAAAAACATGAAGACATCAGAAAGGGGTGATACCTTATGAAATGACAAGGTGGTTTTTTGAATACATCCTTAAAAAAGAAAGGGGGAAAACAAAGATGAAAAAGGCAAAAGTCATCGTTAGTGGAGTATGCAGAGGTGAATGCTGCACAAGTTGCCAATCTCTCACCGGAGAGCTGGGATATACACTATCACCAAATTCACCAAATCACATAATAATTCCACAGGGATCTGAAATTCCCAATGTTATCGCTCTGGATGGGAGGCCCATTGAAAATGGTGGGTTATATCCCATTTCTGTAAACGGCAGAACATTCTGTACACATTCTCGAAACGGTGGACCTCTCATTTTCGCTGAAATCGTCGAAAGAGAAGGAAAACTGTTTTTCAACGGAATAAGATGTAGGTGGCGTTAAACCATAGAGTTCCCGGGCGTCCTGTTCACTGCCCCACACTCTCCCTCCTTTGTGGATTCACCACCGTCAGTAGGCAGGTGAGGAGCGCAACGCTGCTGATTTAATAGGACGCCCGGGTTTGAAATGGGGTTGCTGGCTGTTGAACGCTGATCGATGACCCTCTTTGTGAAGAAGATCAACCGCCCCACCCACCAGATCAGCTAGTAGGCGGCCAGCAGCCCCTTCTCTTTTTTGTTTCAAATCTCAAAGAGTAACACTTTTTTATTTTCATAATTTCTAATTTCCTCGAAATTAGAAACAACACATACTAGAAAAGAATAGCAACAGAATTCTTAATAAAGAATGAAGAAAAATAAAATACAATGAAATTGATTCTGACAACCTGCTTCGGAATAGAAGATGTTGTTGCTAAGGAGCTGAAAGAAAAGGACAGAGAAGCCAAAATTCTCGAATTAAGAAAAGGTAGAGTCATAGTTGACGTAAAAAAATTGGAACCAGTGTTTACCATGCATTCTATTCATCATGTTATAAAAATGGTTTCAATTTTTAGATTCAAGACCATCCAAGACATTTCACAAAAATTAAAAGAGACAAACCTTGATGATTTACTTGATGCAGATACGTTTAGAGTAACGTCCGAAAGGGCATGCACAAAAACAAAATATTCTCACAGTTTCACTTCCATTGATATCCAAAAAATAGCAGGGGATATCATCTTGAAAAAATACAAGAAAAAAGTAGACCTTGAAAATTTTGATAAAGAAATAAGAGTTGATGTGATAGACAACGTTTGTTTCGTAGGAATTCAGCTAACAAAAAATTCACTCCATAAACGCGGGTACAGGGTTTTTGAGCATCCTGCAGCATTAAAGCCAACATTGGCATACGCGATGCTTCGCATAATTGATTTACGCAAAAACGAAAGCTTGTTGGATCCTATGTGTGGTGGCGGTACAATACCAATAGAAGCAGCGCTAACAATAAAACCCAAAAAAATTTTTGCTTCCGACAAGAACGAAAAGTATGTGCAAGGTGCAAAACTTAATGCTAAGAATGCAGGAGTTCTCGATAAGATCGGTTTTGAAACAAAAGATTGTAAAGATATGTCATGGGTTGGAGAAGTGGATAAAGTAGTTACTAATCCGCCATTCGGTGTGAGAATAGGAAGAAATAGGAAGTTCTTAAAAAAACTTTACTCTGACTTTCTAAAAGCGTGTAACGAGGTTGTAAAAGATAAAATATGTTTACTTAGTCTGAAGTCAAACCTGTTTAAATATGCTTTAAAGAAACACGGAAAATTTCGGATTGTTCATGAAAGAATTGTTGGGCATGGAAATATATATCCCAAGTTGTACGTAATAGAGAAAAAATAAACCCAATGAATCTATTGTTCGTATCAGTGATTTATTTATTCTGGTTGGCCAATAATAATTAACATGGTTGGTTAAAATGATTGGAGGCATATTTTTAGAATTGAGTTTGATAATAATCCTTGCAATGATTGTTTCAGGAATAATGCGTTTATTGAAACAACCACTCATCATTGGGTACATTATAACAGGGATACTGGCAAGCCCTTATTTTTTTG
This sequence comes from uncultured archaeon, assembly GCA_964475515.1. Lineage (GTDB taxonomy): Archaea > Aenigmatarchaeota > Aenigmatarchaeia > QMZP01 > QMZP01 > CAYYWW01. The sequence goes on from CAYYWW010000031.1 coordinate 2,812, forward strand.
AATTAGTCCGGTCTACAGACACCATAGCTATGTTCTCGCAGATAGGAATAGCTTTTCTTCTTTTCATGGTGGGTCTTCATCTAAATCCAAAAGTAATAATGAAATTCGGAAAAACATCTCTGCTTACAGGTTTGATACAAGTTATATTCACCTCAATTATAGGATTTTTCATAGCTGCTTTCTTCAATTTCTCCTTAGTGGAATCCTTGTATATAGCTGTAGCAATAGCGTTCAGCAGCACCATAATAGTAATGAAGCTTATATCTGATAAAGGTGATCTTGAAACTTTATACGGGAGAATATCCATAGGTGTGCTTCTTGTTCAAGACTTGATTGTAATATTCATGTTGATGATAATATCCTCTATGAGCAATCACGTCGCTCTAACAGAATTAATTTTTTCCACAATTCTGAAGGGAATAGGACTTCTGTTCCTAATATCTTTGGCGAGTATATTTATCCTACCGAGAATAACCAACTACATTGCAAAATCCCAGGAATTTCTTTTCTTATTTTCCATAGGATGGTGTTTTGCTCTTGCTGCATTGTTCCAGATGTTTAATTTTTCCATAGAAATAGGAGCTCTTGTTGCAGGTATAAGTTTGTCTCTTTCGCCATATCATTACGAAATCGCATCTAAAGTAAAACCTCTTCGTGATTTTTTCCTCATACTATTCTTTATTTTCCTTGGTTCTCAAATGTACCTAGGAAACATAAGTGAAATAATTATGCCAGCGTTGATCCTCTCATTCTTTGTTCTAGTAGGAAAACCCTTGATAATCATGATTATAATGGGTGCTTTTGGATACACTAAAAGAAACAGTTTCATGTCTGGCATAAGCTTGGCTCAGATAAGCGAGTTTTCACTAATACTTGTAATTTTAGGTGTCAGCGTTGGCCATTTAAGTCAAAATATGTTGCCATTAATAACATTGGTCGGTATAATCACAATGGGTATTTCAAGCTATATGATTCTTTATTCTGAAAGGATTTATCCACACGTTTCAAAATATCTCAGAATTTTTGAGAGAAGGGGAAAGAAAGTAGAACACAGATACGGAGATGGGAAGAAAGACTATGAAGTTATATTGTTTGGCTGCGATAGAATAGGGTTTGACTTAATAAAATCCTTTGAAAAAATCAACAAGAAGTTTCTAGTTATTGAATATAATCCAGAAATAGTTCTGAATCTTGCAAAGAGAGGTATAAACTGTATTTATGGAGATGCAAATGACATAGAATTACTCAACGAGTTAAGGTTCTCTAAAGTAAGAATGGTGATCTCAACGATACCGGAACTCGAAACGAATCTATTGCTTATAAGAAAAATCAGGGATGTAAACAAAAAAGCTATAATAATTGTAGTTTCGCATAGAATCGATGAGGCCATCGAACTTTACAGAGAAGGTGCTACTTATGTTTTAATGCCACATTTCCTTGGAGGCAAATATGCATCGACACTGATCGAAAGTTATGGAATAAACACAGATAAATTTATTGAAGAGAAAATAAAACACCTGAAAGACTTGGAAATAAGAAAAAAATTAGGTCATGAGCACCCAAAACATGAGAGAAAATAAAATTTAATGAACCTCTATGTGATCGAATGTTTTTTCACGTTGTATTGACTGATGAGTGCAACATGAAGTGCAGATACTGTTATTGGAAATGTCTAGAGGATGCTGAAATTGCTGCAAATACATTGGAAACTGTTTCAGTTCCTTCAGAAGTTAGTTATACTGTATCAGATTTGAAAAAATTTCTTTCAAAAGATCCTGATTGCACAGTTACGTTTTATGGCGGCGAGCCCACATTAAGGGTTCCTCTTATGAGAAGGATGATGGACGAACTTCCCGTAAAACGTTTCATGATGCAAACAAACGGACTTCTTCTTCACATAGTAGGCAAGGAATATATAAACAAGATGCACACAATCCTTGTTTCTGTCGATGGAGACGAAAAATTAACAGATTTTTATCGCGGTAAAAACACATTTAAGGCAGTAACGAAAAACATAGAGTTTATTAGAAAACAGGGCTTTAAAGGGGAGATTATAGCAAGGATGACAGTTATGGAGCAAACAGATATTTATGAACAAGTTAAGTATTTGTTGAATCACGGACTTTTCGATTCTGTTCACTGGCAGTTGGATGCTAATTTCTGGTTTAGTGATTACAAAAAAAGAAATTTCCTGGAGTGGGCAAAGAAAAATTATAACCCAGGAATCAGGAAATTAGCAGAATGGTGGCTGGAAAAAATGAAGGAAGGGAAGGTTCCTAGGATATATCCTTTTATGGGAATAATGGAATCGCTTTTGAAAAATGAAAAAACAATGCTTAGATGCGGTGCAGGGCACTCTAATTTTGCTATTTTAACAGATGGAAATATAGTTCCATGTCCTGTTATGGCAGGATTAAAAGAGTTTTATCTTGGTGACATATGGAACTCACATCCTTTAGAACTTAGAAGCAACTACGTTTTCAAGATATGCCCTCAATGTAATATATACAGGTTATGTGGTGGAAGGTGTATGTATGGTAATGCAGTAATGCCATGGGGTGAAAAGGGACATAATGAAGTATGTCTCACCATTAGAAACCTTATAGAAGCGATGAAAAACATACTTCCCGATGTTAAAAGGTTAATAGAAAATGAAACAATAGGAATGAAAGATTTTGAGTATCTTAAATACAACGGCTGTGAAATAATACCATAAGTTACTAATCAACAGAATCAAAAAATTTTTCTTGCGAATGTTAGCCAACCTGTGTGGACGATACCGTAACGTTTTGGCAGGGTGTGTTTTCTAACATCCCAATACCTAATTATGTTTTCTAACGTAAATGGTTTGGTGAAATCCAATTGTTCCATTTCTTTAACAACGTCTTTTACCTGTTCTATGTATGGGCTAAAAACAACTAACCAACCACCAGGTTTAAGTGACTGATACGCATCCAATACGGCTTTCTCAGCTTTTATCATATCGAGAACAACAAGATCCACATCCTTTTCCTCTATGCCCTTCAGAATATCTTTGTGTTTAAGTACAACATTTTTTACACCAACTGTTTCTATGTTTTTCTTTGCATTCTCAAAAAAATCCTTTCTTATCTCGTAGCTGTATACTTTTCCCTGAGTACAATAATTGGCAAGCATTAATGTCAGCCAAGCACTGCCAGTTCCTGCTTCGACAACAATGGCATTGGTTTTTAATCCAGTTAGTGCTATTATTAATGCAAAATCCTTTGGTCTTATGGCCTGTGGCATTTTTTTTATTTTTTTATTTATGAAGTCTGTTATATTAGGTTCCACAACGATAAATTCATAGTTCTTGTGGGTTTTTATTATGCAACCATACTTTTTACCTATTATGTTTTTAAGATCAACCACACCATAATCAGTGTTGAACTCTCTCTCTTCAACCTTAAGCAAATAATTTCTTTCCTTGCTCAAAAGAAGCACAGAATCTCCTTCTTTAATCTCATTTTTTTTCGTCATAATAAGTATTTAATATAAAGATTTTTTAACTCTGCGATGTCGCAGGATAATCCGTCACTGCATTTAGTTTTTCGTTTCTCTTCTCGCCTTTTCTAATATTCGAGTGATGTATGATGTTTTAAGTTTTGTGTATTTAGATGCATCTGAACCAGCATCTAAGCTCCATTGCTTTTTAAGCTCATAATACTTTTTGGTCTCTTCTGGGTGTTGGCTCAGATAATCTCGGAAAAGTAACTTGTCTTTATGTTCCTGGCTTCCATAAAACGTTATGTGAATGTGTATATGCAATTCTTTGGAACCATATTTATATGGACCAGAAACAAAGAGCCTTTCCGGAGGATTGCCGGTATTAGGATTAGATTTATACCCTTTTGATTTCAGTAATTCGAATATCTTCCACATATATTTTCGTTTCGTTATTATCAGAATATCAATTATTCCCTTTCCACCCAACCCTGGAACTGCTGTACTTCCAATGTGCTCAACATTAATCTCATACGGAATTGTTTCACAAAGAAACCGTCTTATATCTTCAAAAATCTTCGGAGCTCTGTTGTTATAAGGCAGTATTTTTACAGCCAAATTTCCGTTGGTCATTTCACTCACAACTATATATTGTCAAATATTTGTTTTCATCAAATAATAGAAATCTTTTCAAAAACATTTATAAACCTTTGCGATTAAATTACTATACTCCAGTATAGAAATCTTTATAAATAAATATTGAATAATTATAATTACTAAAAAATGGTGAAATTATGGAAAAAAATAAAAAACCACAACATGAAAGTAAATGCCCAGAATGTGGATCAACCAATATACGTTATGACTATGTGAGAGGCGAGTCTGTTTGTGAGAAATGTGGCGCTGTTATAAAAGAGTCCATGATTGATTTTAGTCAGGAATGGCGTGCTTTTGATGAGGATCAGAGGTCTAAGAGGGTAAGAACAGGCGCTGTCCTTACACCAACAAAACACGATATGGGAATTACAACTGAAATAGGAAAAGGTAAAGGAGAACTTTTCAAGGTTGCTTCAAGGAAAAGAGCACAATATTATAGACTAACCAAATGGCACAAAAGATTAATGAAATCCAAGGATAGAAATATAAGTTTTGCATTTTCTGAACTTCAAAGACTTATTTCATACTTGCATCTCTCTAGAGCCATCCACGAAAAAGTTGCAAGGATGTATCAAGAAGCAGTGGATAAAGGTCTTGTACGCGGAAGATCAACCGAAGCAATAATATCTGCTCTGCTTTACATAACCTGTAAAGAAGAAGGAGCTCCAAGAACACTGGATGAAATAGCAAAAGCAAGCGGTGTTGATAAAAAAGAGATAGGTAAAACATACAGATACATAGCAAGAAAGATGAATCTGAGAATACTACCTGCAAAGGCTCAGGATTATGTTCCAAGGTTTGGTTCGTTACTTGGCGTTTCTGAAAAGGTTCAGGTGAGAGCTGTAGAAATCTTAGATAAAGCGACAAGACATGATGTAACAAGCGGTAAGGGACCCATAGGCGTTGCTGCAGCAGCTTTATACATAGCAGCTGTGTTAGAAGGAGAGAGAAAAACACAAAGAGAGGTTGCGGATATAATAGGAGTAACAGAGGTCACTATAAGAAACAGATACAAAGAGATAGTGGAGTCTCTTGGCATAAAAGAAGAAGTAGAAGAGAAAGCAAAAGAAGAAGAACCAGAAGAGATGATATAGTTCTTTTAGAAATCAAAACAACCGCAGAATTTTCCATTCTGAGTGTAGCACATTTTATCATTCTCAGTTATGGCAAAAATAAAGATTTTGTTTTCATATTCCATTTTACTCATACTTATAACATTGGAACCGGATTCTGCTTCTATCAAATCTTTTATATCACTTCCCGTGTAAACTTCAGGTTTTCTTTTTGACATTTCTTTTGTTAATGTGTATAAATCCACGCAATCCAGAGTATTTTTTTGATTATAAGCAGACAAATCACTAAGTACATCTTTTGAAAGACCCATTTCATTGAGCGTGTCTGTCATACTTGGCAATCCCTTATAATTCACCATGATAAAAACAGTAAAAAATACCAAAAGAACGACCCCAATTAATTTGAACTTATCAGAAAAAAAGTTAAGCAACCGAGATTTGTGATATAAAACCTCTTTAACATCCCCAGTAAAGGCATCTATGAATGCTGTGATATTCTTTTTGCCCTTTTCAATGGTTACCTTCCAAATATAGTCAGATAATTCCGCCTTTTTCGCTTTCCCCTTTGTTGCTTCTTCTGCCTTCTTTTTCGCATCTTTTTCCGAAAGAGTTTCGATTATTTTTTTCTTGACGAGCGCTGTTTTTATCTTCTCAATTTCCTGCCATATCTCCTGAATTCCTTCCCTTCTCTCAAGACCATGAGTCAAAAAATAGAAACTCAATGCAAATATAAACGAAGAAACAAAGCCTGCGAGCAACGTGTCTATTTGAAAAAATTGAAGCGCGTCTATGTTGGCAAATGAAAAAATCCATGAAAGCCCTGTGCTGGCAATAAGACACAGTACCCCTGTAAATATTATTATGAGGTATTTCACTGCAGGGTTTGTTTTGGCTCTAAATCCCCTGACAGCAATTTTACCAAAGAAAAGTATCAGAACAACATAAACGATAATTTCCATAGTCTGTAATATAACAGGAAGCATGCTAAAAAAGTTCTGAACGAAGGCAACAAGGTTTTCAACTGCCATTTGAGCACCGTGAATTATTCGCAATTCTCCAATTTATTATTTTGTTGAACAAGAATATTAATTATAATGCTCGAAAAAAATTTAGTTTGCGTGAAATGCGGAAAGAAGTATGATATTCCAACGGGAAAACCCTTGTTTCTTTGTGATAAATGCAAAGGAACACTGGAAATTGTTTTTGATTACAAAAAACTCAAGGAAAAACTGAGCTACAATAATATCAAGAGAAGGCCATTCAATCACGCAAGGTATATAGAATTCTATCCTGTAAACCCCAAAACAGGACTTGCCTCTTTACAAGAAGGTGGAACCCCTCTTTTGAGATCTAAAAATATCGAGAAGAAGTATAAGCTTGGCTTTGAGTTGTATTTCAAACTGGAGTTGTTAAACCCAACAGGTTCTTTTAAAGACAGAGGATCTTCAGTTGAAGTGGCCAAAGCAATAGAATTCGGGGCAAAGAATGTTATATGTGCGTCTACAGGTAATATGGGGGCGAGCGTTGCAGCATATTCAGCAATATCCAATCTTAATTGCTATATATTCACACCTAAGGATGCACCAAAGATAAAGCTTGAACAGATATTGGCTTATGGGGCAAAGGTATTCCACGTAGATGCTGATTACGCAACAGTTATGGACATCGTTGAGAAGCTTTCTAAAAAGGGATTTTTCCTTCTTGGAGATTACCTATATAGGAGAGAAGGAACAAAATCTGTTGGTTTTGAAATCATGGAACAAACAGACCCTGATTATATTTTTGTTCCGGTTGGAAATGGAACATTAATAACGTCCTTGTGGAAAGCTGTCAAAGAATTCAACATAATGGGATTCAAAAAACAAAAACCAAGGGTATCAGGTATACAGGCAGAGGGTTGCTCTCCTGTGATAAGGGCTTTCAAAAAGAAAGAAACAGTCAAACCACTTAGAAATGCGAAAACAGTTGCAGGGGCTATAGAATGCAACGATCCTATAGACGGTGAAAACGCAGTAAAAGCTATAAAAGAATCAAGGGGTTTTGCTGAGACGGTTAATGACGATGAAATCCTTGAGACAAGAGAGTTACTCGCGAGGGAAGAAGGCATATTCGCTGAACCTTCTGGAGTTGTAGGCCTAGCAGGAATACTAAAGTTAAAGGATAAAATAAAGGAAGGATCCAAGGTTGTTTGCGTGATAACAGGGCACGGCCTAAAAATACCAAGAACAGGGATAAAAGCAAGATCAAGAAACGTAAAACC
>CAYYWW010000032.1:0-10058 GCA_964475515.1 uncultured archaeon
CTAAGTGTTACCTTGTTATAAATACCATTTCTGAGGTATTCGATTTCCACCTCATCACCTACATCATGTGCTTGAATGGCTTCTATAAGCGTGTCCATAGAGTCTATTTTTTTACCGTCAAATTTCACTATTATATCTCCGAGTGAGTATATCAGGCCGTTTTTTACTATTGTACCTCTTAATCCCGCCTTATATGCAGGGCCATCTTTAACTATATCTATTATCAATGCGCCATAATCTATAGGAATTCCAAATGCTTCTGCGAGTTCAGGATCTACATCCCTTCCGGTTATACCCAGCCATGGTCTTGTAACTTTCCCTTTTTCTATAATTTCACTTACCACTTTTTTAACAGTATTTATAGGTATTGCGAATCCAATTCCCTGATAAGCTCCTGTTGTTGTGTAAATAGCAGTGTTTATGCCTATGACTTCACCATTCATGTTTATAAGAGGTCCACCGCTGTTACCAGGATTAATTGCGGCATCTGTTTGTATGACACCGTTTATTTTATAGCCCTCTTCTGTTTCTATGGTCCTGTTGAGAGCACTAACTACACCAAGAGTTACTGTGTTATCGAGTCTGTAGGGATTTCCTATAGCTATCACAATCTGTCCTGGTTTTACTTTATCTGAATTGCCCATGATAACAGGTTTTAATCCTCTTGCATTTATTTTTATTACTGCAGTGTCTGTCATAGGATCTGTTCCAACAATCTTTGCTTCGTATTCTTTACCATTAGAAAGAATAACCTTAACACTATTTGCTCCAGAAACAACATGATTGTTTGTTACTATATATCCATCACTTCTTACAATAAATCCTGTACCTGTTCCTTCAACGGGTACTGGCCTAAAGAAAAAATCTCTTGTCATCGTAGTGGTAGTCACGTGTACAACAGAATCTTTAACATTCTCTATTATAGATGATATGATTTGTTCCTCCAGCACACTTGTATTAAGGAATAGTTGCTGCTGATATTGTTGAGTTTCTTCTGGTATAACATTATTAATATAAACTACTTGGAAAGTAAAAAATAAGAGACTAGTAATCAAGCTGGATAAGATAGCAACTATAACTACATATCTTTTTATAAATGACTCTGAAACCCACATAGTATGATATTGAATTTATTTTTAAAAATAAATCCTTATTTTTTTCTTTTTTGTCTTCTACCAGATTCTTTAGCTCTTTTTAGAGTATATTTAACCTTATTTTTATTGATTTCCATTGGTTTAAACAAATAATATGCCGCCACTCCTATATACAATGCGATATAAACTAAAAGCCATAAAAATACAAAAATAAAAACAACAGCAACAGCTCCTATAAAAACGGTAAGTATGTAAGGAAGAAATATGAAAAACAGAATGCCTGATATTATTAAAGCTATTATACCCAATATAAAAGCTCCACTCATCCTGAAAAAATAATCCTTTCGAGGCATATAAAATATTACCTTTTGTTAATTAATTTGTATATATAAAGGAAAATGCTTGCAAAGAGCGAGAAAATACAAAAATTTATTATCTCATTATAAGGTAGCATATCGTAAATAGGATTATATGCTGAGGGAAAAAACGGTTTTATGTCGCTATAAAGAAACGAATCAAGAAACACATGAAGATATACACCAAAAAGTGATGCTAACAAAATCTTTTTAAAAGATGTCTTTTGTTTCAACCCAAACGATTCTAATAATTTTTTCATCGGTTTTCTCAAATAAAACATAATTGGTGAAATGATAAGCGCTATTATACTCGCTCCTATAAAAGAATGGAAAAAACCATGCATGTTGTTACCAATGTTGAAATAGAGATTCAAAAGAGGTTCAATATCGAGTATAACATTCGCAATTATAAATGTGGGGAAGTCGATATAGGAGAAAAGGAGGAGACCAAAAAGCATTGCGGGTCCTAAATGAAATGGAGTAAGTGGCATGCTATCTCCTTCTCATCATGGATCCTAGTAAAATTCCAGCTGCCATACTTGTTCCTGCTCTGTTACCAGGAAGATATTCAGCAATTTTTCCTGCTAGTTCATTAACAGGCATGCTCTGAACCCAAACCCTTCCAGGACCAATGCATGTTGCAAGGAAAAGACCTTCACCACCCCATATGATATTTTTTATCCCCTTCACTCTCTCAACAGTATAATCAACACTTGAATCAAACATTGCAAGATTTCCTGTGTCTACGCGTATTTTTTCCCCAACCTTGAGCTTAATCTCCGTGATCTCACCACCGACATTAAAGAATGCTTTGCCAGGCCCTTTGAGTTTTATAAGTATCAAACCTTCGCCACCTAGCAAACCAGCTCCTATTCTTTTTGTGAATGTTGCATCAAATGTAATGGAGGGCTCTGCGCATAGAAAAGCGTCCTTTTGTGCTATTATTTCTTCCCCTTCTTTTAATTCGAGCGGTATTATCTTTCCTGGAAACTCAGAACCAAAACCAACAATACCTTTCCCTGATTCACATGTAAAATTTACAAGGAAAAATGATTCTCCAGCAAACTTTCTTTTTATTGCATTCCATAAACCACCCTTTGCCTCAGTTCTCATGTTTATGTTATCACTCATATAGACTAGTCTTCCTGACTCAGAAACAATAGATTCACCTTCATTTAATTCTATGTTAAGGAGCTGCATTGTAGTTCCATGTAGATCAAATTTCATTTGTCCACCTCATAAATAAATATTATATTTTTAAAAATGCCGATATATAAAGAATAAAGTTTAACAAAATTTATGGGCCCGTGGTGTAGCTCGAAGTAAAGCTTCCGTCTTACATGTTTTGGGAAGCTTTACTTCCTAAAATGGTCTAGCATCGGGGCTTTGGGAGCCTCAGACCTGAGTTCAAATCTCAGCGGGCCCATAAAAATCAACTGGAGGCGAATATGGCTGAAGAATGTATATTTTGCAAGATAGTAGAGGGGCAAGTACCGACGATAAAGGTATATGAAGATGAAAAGCATATGGCTTTTTTAGATATAAATCCCAGAAATCCTGGACATACACTACTCATACCGAAAAAACATTATGAAACCATACTGGAAATGACAGAGGATGAATTGGCAGATTTGGCAAGAGTTTTACGAAAGGTTGTAAAGGGAGTTAAATACGCAACTAATGCAGAGGGTATTTCAATAGCACAAAGTAATGGAAGGTCAGCTGGGCAGAGAGTACCTCATGTGCACTTTTTTATCATACCAAGATTTTTAACTGAAACACCACCAGGATTAGAAGAGATTATTCCAGTAAAAAGAATGGATCAAACAGCTATGGAAGCTATAGCGGAAAAAATAAAGGAAAACATGGGTGGGGATGTCGAAATACCAGAGGAGTTTTCAATTGAAAAAGAAGAAACCGAAAAAAAGAAAGAAACATCAAAAGAAGAGGAAGAAGAGATAAACTTTGAGTTTTAAGTTGTACTATTCAATGAGGATAAAGTTAATTTTATATAAATTCAAGTTTCACATAATTTATCATATCATAAATGCGACCGTAGTCTAATGGTAGGACCCGAACAATTTGGGGTAAGCCTTCCAAGCTCGTGATCCGGGTTCGAATGGCACTTTCCTTGGAGAAAGTGCTTAAAAAATTTATAAAGAAAACGAAAATCCCGGCGGTCGCATTTCAACTCTCTTAATTTATGATTCATTTAAAGTTTCTTGGGTAGAATTTGAAAAATCTATAGCTCCTCGGCAAGTTTCTTAAGCAGATCATTTAACCTACAAACGTATCCCCACTCATTGTCGTAAAATCCAAAAATCTTCGCTACAGGCTTTGTTTTAATATATCTAGACGGGATAATACATGAGTGCTCATCACCAATAACATCACCTGACACTATAGGATATCTACTCACATCCAAGATGCCGTTTAATTCACCTTCTGAATATTCTTCAAATGCATCTATCAAATTTTCTGGTTCCAAGTCTGGGGTTCCCAATTCAACTGTGAGATCCACAAGAGAGCCTGTTATAGTTGGAACACGAACTGCATAGCCATCCAATCTACCTTCTAAGTGAGGAAAGATTCTTCCTATGAGACCAGCAGCTCCTGTTTTTGTTATTACTATATTCTGTGCTGCTGCTCTACCTCTTGCCATATCTTTATGAGGGCCATCAACAAGCTGTTGATCTCTAGTGTAAGCATGAACAGTAGTCATAAATCCCCTTTTTATTCCAAATTCGTTTTCCAAAACGTATATCATAGGAATAAGTGCGTTCGTTGTACAGGAACCAGGAGATATTATTTTATGCCTTCCCAAATCAAGCTTTTCTTCATTTATTCTCATTATGATAGTAAATGTTTTGGATGGATCCGCTTTACCTTTAAATGGAGCAGTCACTATTACATAATCTGCACCGGATTCTATATGACTCATTGCCTGTTCGGGATCTCTGAATAAACCAGAGCTTTCAACTACAACATCAACCCCAAGAGCTTTATATGGAAGTCTTGCTGGACGTTCTTTCCCCTCACTCAAAGCAAAATAGAAAATTTCTTCGTTATCCACCACAAGTTTACCTTCACTTAAAAAATCCCCCACCCTCTCTTTACTGGACTTATATGATACATCACCATCGTATCTTCCATACGTTGTATCATACTTTAGAAGATATGCAGCATTTTCAAGTGAAATTCCAGGATCATTTATAAGAACTATCTCATAAGCACCATCATAATTTTCTTTCGCAACTCTCGTCAAAACTCTTCCTATTCTTCCAAAACCATTTATAGCAACTCTTAATGGTCTGTCCATACTCTCAATGAAATTATAACAACTAAGTTTTAAAAACATTTTCTATTTCGCAACACAAAGGTAGTTTATTCTATAAAAATAAGCGCAGCCATTATAGCTACACCTAACAACAGAAAAACAAGTTGAAGTGCGGATTTTTTCATAGATACTTCTTTTTTAAGCTCTGGTATAAGATCGGTTGAAGCTATATATATGAATCCCCCTGCTGCAAAAGGAACCAAGAATTTTACAGTTTCGTGCATGTAAGTACCAAACACAAGCACTGTCAATGCTCCAACAACAGCCGTTAGCGCCGTCAAGAAATTCATTAATAACGCTTTTCTCACGGTAAATTTACTATATATCAAAACTCCGAAATCGCCTATCTCTTGTGGTATTTCGTGCATAATTACCGCTATCGTTGTAGCTATGCCCAACGGTACACTCGTCAAATATGAAGCTGCCACTATTAAACCATCTATAAAATTGTGAACAGCATCACCGAAAAGATTCATATAACCAAGGCTGTGCGGATGCTCATCAGAAGTGGGGATGTGACAATGACGCCAACATATGAATTTTTCAACTACGAATGACGTGAAAATCCCCAAAAGAACATAAAGTGAAACATCTATGCCGAATCCCATCTCCTCCACAGTTTCAGGTAGTAAATGGATGAACGCTCCACCCAATAGACCACCAGCTGAGAAAGAAACCATGCATAAAAGCATTTTTTTAAGCACATCCAAACTAACAGAAAGTGTTAAAACACCTATGAAAGATATAAGACTAACCACAAAAACACTTCCCAGTGTTAAAATCCAAATCTCAATCATAGGAATCGAAGTATTATAGTAGTATTTATGTGATTGTTGACTAATAAAGTGCATATGTACCATTACTTGTTAAGAACAGATTGATGATTATAACACCTCAAGTATTTAAATACAGGATTCAATTATCAGCAGTAAGGAGTTAAAAAATATGGCATTTCAAAAAAAGCATTTCGGCAATAGAGGTTTTGGGGGACAAAGAGAAATGCACAAGGCAACTTGTTCTGAGTGCGGTAAAGAATGTGAAGTCCCTTTTAAACCATCTGGCGATAGGCCAGTATATTGCAAGGAATGTTTCATGAAGAAGAGAAGATATTAGATAGGCGAATAAGAGCTTAGTACTCGATTCTTTCGTTTTATGTTTTTGTTATTTTTATGAGTATGACAAAAACTCAACTGAGAATCCGAGTGATAAAATAATTTTCATACGCCATAGACTATTTTTTAACAATTATCGAAGTAGTTTAAAATAAGTTTTTCGAAAGATATAATTCGATGAAGTTAATGAAGAATAGAAATATTAATAAAGAAGTTTTGACTAATTATATACTACATTTTGTATTATATTCGAAGAATACACAATATATAGTACTAAGTATGTCACTTTGGAGTGAAAAAATTAAAAAATATTAATTGTGAGGTGAGAGAATGAAATGTCCGTATTGCTCTTATGATAAAACAAGAGTTGTTGATAAAAGAGAAACTTCTGATTTGAGTGTAAATAGAAGAAGAAGGGAGTGTCTAAGATGTGGAAAAAGATTCACTACCTATGAAAAAGTTGAAGCTGAAAGCCTTATAAAAAAAATAAGGAAGAGAGACGGACGAATAGTCCCTTTTCAAAAAGAAAAAATAACTGATTGTATATTTAAGGCAGCACAGGCTGTTGGAGGAAAGGATAGAACAATAGCTGAAAGGCTTAGCGATGAAGTTGTGGAACTCTTAGAAAAAAGATTTGCAGGTAAAATACCACACGTAGACGATATACAAGATGCTGTTGAAAAGGTTCTTGTTGAAAACGGTTATTATAGGACTGCGAAAGCATACATACTTTATAGAAAACAAAGAGATGATATAAGAAACACAAAGGCGTTTTTAGAGAGAGCACAAAATGTTATAGATGATTACATAGGACAAAGTGACTGGAGAGTAAAAGAGAATGCAAATGTTGACTTTTCTATTGCAGGACTTCAATCGCATATAAGTGGAAGAATAATTGCAGAATACACTTTAAATAATATTTACCCCAAAGAAGTCAGCGAGGCGCATAAAAATGCGGATTTTCATATACATGATTTAGGTTTGGGTGTTTTTGCTGCGTATTGTGCTGGTTGGAGTTTAAGACAATTACTAGAAATGGGATTTGGTGGTGTTCCGGGAAAAGTACATGCTAAACCAGCAAAACATTTTGATGCCGCGCTTGCACAAATAGTAAGTTTCTTTGGTACGCTTCAAAATGAATGGGCCGGTGCACAGGCTTTTTCAAGTTTTGATACGTACTTAGCACCGTTTGTTAGATATGACAAACTTGGATACAAAGAGGTTAAACAGGGAATCCAGGAGCTCATATACGGTATAAATCAAACAAGTAGATGGGGAGCCCAAGTACCATTTACAAATTTAACACTTGATTGGACTGTTCCAGAAGATCTGAGAGATATGACTGTTGTTATCGGTGGTAAGCGCTTAAAAGATACATATTCGGACTTCCAAGATGAAATGGATATGATAAACAAGGCGTTCTGTGAAGTAATGATAGAAGGGGACAGAAATGGAAGGATATTTACATTCCCGATACCTACTTACAACATAACAAAGGATTTTAAATGGAACGACGGCGAAAATGTTGATTTACTTTTTGAGATGACTGCAAAGTATGGTTCACCTTATTTCCAGAATTTTATAAATTCTTCATTGAAACCAGGCGATGTAAGAAGCATGTGCTGTAGATTACAGCTAAATCTCAAAGAACTCAGAATGAAAACAGGCGGGCTCTTTGGTTCAGGAGAAAAAACAGGTAGTGTGGGTGTCGTTACAATAAATATGCCTAAAATTGGATTTTTGTCCAAAAACGAGGAAGAATACTTTGAAAGACTGGAAAGGCTCATGATAATAGCAAAGGAAAGTTTAGAAATAAAGAGAAAAGAGGTTGAGAAGAACATGAAAAGAGGCTTATTACCATGGACTAGTGTTTACTTAGAGAACTTAGACCACCACTTTTCAACCATAGGTTTAATTGGAATGCACGAATCTTGTTTAAATTTCCTGAATGTGGGGATAGAAACAAAGGAAGGTAAAAAATTCGCATTGCAGGTTTTGGAATTTATGAGAAAAAAGCTCGTGGAATTTCAGGAAGAGACTGGACACATTTATAATCTCGAGGCCACGCCAGGAGAGGGTACAAGCTATCGTTTAGCAAAAATAGACAAGAAAAAACATCCAAATATAATAACATCAGGAACAAAGGAAAGACCTTATTATACAAACTCTACCCACCTTCCAGTTAATTACACAGATGATATATTTGAGGCGTTGTTGCATCAGGATGAACTCCAGACTAAATACACGGGCGGTACAGTTTTTCACGGATTTGTTGGAGAAAGAATAAGTTCTATAGAAGCATGTAAAAAGCTTGTGAAAAAAATAGCATATAATTTCAGGTTACCCTATTACACAATTACACCCACATTTAGCGTATGTCCTAATCATGGTTATATAGCAGGTGAAAACTGGACATGCCCTCAATGTGGAAAAACATGTGAAGTATTTAGTAGGGTGGTTGGTTATTTCAGACCAGTGAAAAACTGGAATTTAGGAAAACAGGAGGAATTTAAAGAAAGAAAAACGTATAACGAGAAAATAAGCCTTGCCCATCCCATGCCCAAATAAGACCTAATATGTTAAAAATAAAGGGATTTCAAAAGACATCATTGATAGACTATCCTGGAAAGATATGCTCTGTTCTATTTTTACCGGGATGTAATTATAGGTGCCCCTTTTGTCAAAATCCAGATTTGATAGAGAATCCAGATAAACTTCCTGATATAGAAGAAGGTTATATCTTATCTTTTCTTAAAAAAAGGAAAGGTCTTGTAGATGGTGTTTGTATAACAGGTGGTGAGCCAACGATACATAAAGAACTCCCCTCTTTTATAAAAAAAATAAAAGATTTAGGTTTTCTTGTAAAACTCGACACAAATGGCAGCAACCCTGAAATGGTAGAACATTTAATAGAAAATAAGTTATTGGATTATGTTGCAATGGATATTAAAGCACCGTTAGAGAAATATAGTGAAGTGGTTAAAGTCAATGTTGATATAGAAAAAATAAAAAGAAGTATTTCGCTTTTAATGAATTCCGGTATAGAATATGAGTTCAGAACAACCGTTATACCAAAATTTCACAAAAAAGAGGATTTGTTAAAAATAGCAGAAACGATAAAGGGCGCCAAAAGGTATTATTTGCAACAGTTTAGGCCTTTGATAACACTTGACAAATCTTTCGAAAAAGAACCAACATACACAGAGCAAGAGCTTAATAGCTTTGCAAACGCACTTAAGCATTATTTTGAGGAAATCAATGTAAGAACATGATTGGAATCGCAGATATTAGCAAAAATTATAAAATTTAAATATGGGAATTCTGAAACCGGAATATTTAAAAACCATTCATTATTACTATTTTTTCATATCAGTTTTCAGCCTCTTCAATGCATTTATCTTGGGAATAATATCACTGTGGGATAATATATTTTTCATTACACTTTCTTTAGTAAATTTCTGTGTGAGTATGTACGTAACATGGATCAGCCTAAAAGAAATGAGAAAATTTCTTATAATACAGTACTTGAAGTACATCTCTTATCATTTCTTAATAGTTGTACTAACATCTCTATGTGTCCTGTTTTTATGGATCTTTCTTTCAGAAGAGGAGATCTCATTGTTTAGTTGGGTCCTTGTGATAAACTTAATAATATTTGCCATTGGTTTCACCTTTCCTATATTACATAAAACAGAGTACTCAAAAAAAATAAGTTACTATTACAAAAAGATCCAATTTAATTTAGCGAAAAAGTCTGTTGTAAGGTTAGCAAAAAGAATGGGTTTCAATGCTGTAATTATAGAAATGATAAAATCTTTAAGATACGAGGAAGACAAAGATTTTTTTGATATACTTCTACAGATAAAAACAAAAAAAGAAAGCGAAGCCGCAAATGAGCTGAGAGAGCTTAAAACACTACTTCTTGAAAGAAAGATAAAGGATGTGGAAGAAACGGTGAAAAAATTAAAGAAAAAACCAATGACATCGGACAACATAGAATCTATAAAGGAGTATGAGAAAATGTTGAGAAAACTCAAAAATATAAAAAATGGAAGAGTTTAAGAAGGTTATGAAGTCGTCTGATTACTCTAATTTTTTCTATACGGGCGTATCGAAAAAAATATTTCATCGTTTAACAGTTTATCATTTAGCAGTAAGT
>CAYYWW010000033.1:0-9823 GCA_964475515.1 uncultured archaeon
TTGCTTCCGTACAGAAGTGTACCAAATATTTTTGGTATTTGTTTTCTTACAATTCCCGGGCCATTATCTCTAACTACAATTTTATACTTCTCTTTCTCAAGCTCCTCAATCTTAACATAAATATCAGGTAAAATTCTCGCTTCTTCACAAGCATCCAAAGAGTTGTCAACTGCCTCCTTAACTATCATAAGCAAGGCTTTGGTTTTATTATCGTAACCAAGCAAGTGTCTGTTTTTTTCAAAAAATTCTGATATAGATACGGCTTTGTGTTGCTTGGCCATCACTTCTGCCTTTTTGGGTACGTGTACATCGGACATATTTCAAGCACATTTTTAGGAAGAATTTTAAGGTCTCAGCGCATCGGTTAGAAAGAGAAATATATTCTCTTCCTATTTATTATTATTGTTTTTTATATATAAATATTTTCGCAAGGTGCCTTTTAAGGTTTTATATAATTTCTTATTATATCGATTTTGAATTAATAATTTTAACTTAAGAACTAATAAATTTTAATTAAAATCAAATTTAGAAGTGATGAACAATGTTCGAAAAGGAAATAAAGGCAATCGAAGAGGAAATAAGAAATACTCCATACAACAAAGCCACTCAGAAACATATAGGCATGCTTAAGGCAAAACTTGCCAGATTAAAAGAAGCTGCAGAAAGAGAGAAGACAAAATCAAGTAAAGGCGGAAAAGGTTTTGGTCTAAAAAAATCCGGGGATGCCACTGTTCTTCTAATTGGACTTCCATCTGTTGGGAAATCAACATTGTTAAACAGAATAACAAACGCAGAGTCTAAAGTAGCTGACTATGAATTCACGACATTAACAGTTGTGCCTGGTATAATGGAATACAAAGGAGCTAAAATCCAAATATTCGATGTTCCTGGAATAATAACAGGTGCAAGCAAAGGTAGGGGTAGAGGTAAAGAAATATTGTCAATAGCGAGGGCGGCCGATTTAATATGTCTTATGCTGGACGTAACAAAGAATTATAACACACAACTCAAGATAATAAAACAAGAGTTATATGATGCAGGATTTCGTTTGGGTGAAAAACCACCTGATGTAAAAATATACAAAGAAATGCGCGGAGGATTGAAAGTAAGTTCTACGGTTAAACTGAAAAAAATAAATGAAGAAACCATCAGAGAGATTTTAAAGGAATTCCGCATATTAAATGGTGAAATAATAATAAGAGAGGATATAACGCCCGATCAACTAATAGATGTATTAGTTGGGAACAGGGTTTATGTCCCTTTCCTTGTGATTGTAAACAAAATAGACCTTCTCGAAAATTCTTCGAATCTTAAAGATGCAGAGGATATGATATTCATTTCTGCAAAAGACGGAAAAAACATCGAAAAATTGAAAGAAACAATATGGAAAAAACTTAATTTAATGAGATTGTACATGAAAAAAATAGGTAAAGAGCCCGATATGAACGAACCGTTGATTATAAAAAAAGGTTCAACAGTAAAAGATGTTTGTATCAGATTGCATAAAGAATTTCTTGAAAACTTTGATTATGCTCGAATCTGGGGAAAATCAGCAAAATTTCCCGGACAAAACGTTGGTCTTGAACATAAACTAAACGACGAAGACATCGTTGAAATTCACTTGAAATAGCTTATCCCTCTTTAACTCGTTGCTCAACTGGTATATCAATTTTTACATAACCTTCAAGTTTAGCAAGGAGTATAATGTCACCTATCACGTCAGGATCAACACCACTGAAAATATCATCCAATGGTTTATACTCTTCAGGTATTTCGTCTCCTGATTTCACTAACTTAAGATATCTGTCAAGCTCCCTTCTTGTATATCTTCCTATAACTGTTTTATTGGGATCATAGAGTCCTATCTCTTCTTCACCCATCCGCATTCTTAATTCTTCTGCTGTGATGGGTTCATCGATATCACATGCTCCCATAAAATCACCAATTAAGTGTTGAAAGAAAATTTTATAAAATTATGTACTCGACGTCTGGATTGTGGCAGAATCAGTAAGTGAAGGGTTACTCCAGAATTTCAACCTTTGTTGTAATTGCTGTTCCTGGAAGACCTTTTGAAAATCTTGCTCTTAAGACGCCCTTGTTGCCATGCGTGTCAACGATTTTTCCATATATTTTCTTTTTTCCGGGAGATGTCCACACCACTTTCTTTCCTATATATTGAGCGGCTTTTGATTTACTATCGACGCCTTCTATTTCTAGTAAAAACTGGTTTGTTCTCTGTGTGTGCCTTCCTCTCCTGAAGCTCAGTATTGTTGCCTCCATATCACACCTGTTTCCATTTTTATACTATACTCTTTTACAGAATTTATTTATATTTGTTTATTTTTATTGGATCAGCAAAAACTTGAAAATAAGAAATCTATACAATATCACGGTAAATATTATTAAATGCATCTGTTGTTGTTAATTCTCTTTTGTCATACAATTCTTCAGGAAGTGGGAAGAAAAGAGCATCCTCTATAGGCCTTGACTCTGTAAGTTCAACCGATAACTCCTCCAGTGGAACAAGCTCACGTAATATGGGGTATCGATTGAATTCTCCATCCCTTAGCATTTTTCTGACACGACACGCTAATACTTTAGCTAGTTCTACATCATAAGGAATTGGACTTCCCATTCTTGGCTCATAGTCAGTGTGCTGACATCTCACTTCAGGATTCAGTTCTATAGCATATCCATTTTTACCTTCAAACCCCTTTGGATAAAACTTGGTCACAACACCTTTTTCCTTTAAAGCTGCTTCGAGACCTACTATCACAGGACTTTCAGGATCACTTTCATCTACCCTTCCCCCTCTCGCTATTAGATCTCCGGCGCCTCCAAGTTTTCTCTTTCCATAACGAAGTTGCATAGCTTGTTTACCATTAAATCTAGTACCTTCAGATACACCAACGACCAAACAATTAGATACGTTATACAATTCAGCAGATTTTCTATACAATCTATTTTCAATGGATTCACCATCTATCATATCGTCCAAAAAATCTACTTCTGGTATTATCACAGCGTCTGCTCCCCCAAGCACTGTACCACAAGCAAGCCAGCCAGCATTTCTTCCCATTGTTTCTATTGTAAATGCTCTTCTGGTGGAATAAGCAACTGATTGTAAAGATTCTGTAGCCTCTTTTATTTTATGTAATGCGGAAAAAAATCCGGGATCTGCAGAGACCTTTATCCTTCCATTTCCAGTGTAACCATCAGTGTCTGTCCACAAATCACCGTCTATAGTTCTTGGAAAAAATATTATCTTAGTATTGCATCCTTCTTCTGCCTCAATGTATGGAATAAAACCTCTTGTGGCTGCCGCTGTTCCATCTCCGCCTATGACTATAAGAACATCTATTTTTCTACGTTTTAGTGTGTTTAAAGCAGCTTGGGTCCAAACTCTGTATTTTTTATCGTATTCCTTTCTTTTCTCTTCATTAAGTTTCTGTCTTTCTTCTGGGTTCGGAACAGGGCTTCCTCTCAACGCTCTCAGAAAAGAACCTCCGGTATGAGGGTCTATGTGACATCTGCCCTTTCTCAAATCAATGATATCATCTGTTATTAAACCTATATATCCACCCTGAAATCCAAACACAGTATCAAAATTTTCTTCTGCAGCAATTTCTCTTAAATAATAAATAATAGCGTTTAAGCTCGGACAGTCTCCACCATTTGTCAAAATGGCAAGTGTTTTACCCATTTTAAAGGTTTAATGAGAAAAAAATATATATTTAAGCCCATAGCATGTTGAATTGATATACAGATGTGGGACAAATGTAATTTAAGAAATATAAATCTATAGTATTGAAAAGAAATTATGGTGCTTAGAATATACAACACACTGACGCGAAAAAAAGAAATATTTAAACCCATAAAACCTGGTTTTGTTGGAATTTACACATGTGGACCTACTGTTTATGATTTCGCACATATAGGAAACTTCAGGGCTTACGTGTTTCAAGATCTTTTCAAACGATACCTCAGGTACAAAGGCTACAGAGTAAAACATGTAATGAACATCACGGATGTTGATGATAAAACAATAAGGAATAGTAGAAAGGAAGGTATTTCTTTAAAAGAATATACAGAACGGTATAAAAAAGCGTTTTTTGAGGATTTGGAAAAACTAAATATTGAAAAAGCTGATGTCTATCCAGAAGCCACAAAACATATAAAGGAAATGGTTGAGCTTGTTAAAGTGCTTATTGAGAAAGGATACGCATATAAGGGCAAAGATGGTTCTGTTTACTACGATATTTCCAAATTTAAGGAATACGGTAAATTATCTCACATTAAATTGAAAAAATTAAAACCGGGGGCAAGAGTTAGTCATGATGAATATGAAAAAGAAGAGATTGCTGATTTTGCTTTGTGGAAGGCATGGAATCCGGAAGATGGTAATGTTTTTTGGGAAACAGAAATTGGTAAAGGAAGGCCTGGATGGCATATAGAATGTTCTGCCATGAGTATGAAATATCTAGGAAAAACCTTTGATGTTCATATGGGCGGTGTTGATCTTATCTTCCCTCACCATGAAAATGAAATAGCCCAGAGCGAAGCTGCAACTGGACAAAAATTTGTCAATTACTGGGTTCATAACGAACACCTGATAGTAGAAGGTAGAAAAATGAGCAAAAGTTTAGGTAATTTCTACACTCTGCGAGATTTGAGTAATTATGATCCCATAGCTATAAGATATGTTCTCCTTTCCACACATTATAGACAGCAACTGGATTTTTCAATGAAAAAACTAAAAGAGGCGGAAAATATATTGAAAAAATTCAGGGATTTTATAAGCAATGTTGTTACAATTGCATCTTCAGATGTAGGCAAGGGTGAGAATGTTGAACAGTTGATACAAAATTTGCTTAAAAGTTTTGAAGAGGCCATGGATAATGATTTGAACATCTCCCTTGCACTTAAGCACATATTTGATTTTATGAGTAAAATCAATTCTCTAATCTCCGAAAATAAATTGGACTTCAACGGCGCGAAAAAAGTGGAAAGCGCAATTTTAAGAATAGATTCTGTTCTTGGTTTGAGACTAGACCAGTATAGAGAAGTTTGGCACGATATGGATGATGCAGAACCTGAGATAAAAGAAATGCTTATTCAGAGAGAAGAATTTAGAAAGAAAAAGGAATGGAGCAAAGCAGATGAAATAAGAGATAAATTAAAGAAACTGGGAATAGTTGTTGAAGATACAGAACATGGACCAAGATGGAAAAGAATCAACAAATAAATTTTATATCTTACCCATCATGACTCCTGCTGTTGTTGCTATTATTATCGCTGCCCCAACACCCGCCACAATTATCCAAAGTGATTCATCACCACCTTCACGAGCAACGCATTCTTTTTCATCCACTTTTCCATCGCAGTCATCATCCAGTTTGTTTCCACATATTTCTGTTTGAGGCTGTATACTACACTGTCCCCAAGAACCTGCTTCGCATCTTTGAATCCCTTTAGCACAAATCCCTTTCATATTTACACAAGGTCTTGTATCACCGGTTGTGCAACAACTCAAACCTTCATCTATCTTTCCATCGCAGTCATCGTCTATGTCGTTACATATTTCTGTAGATGTTAATTTAATGTTTGAAGCTTCATCTTCTGTTTTTCCAGAGCACGCACAATGTGTTATAGACAGGTCAACACTATTGAAAATATCGTCAACAATTCCGTTGCAATCATCATCCAGGCCGTTGCATATTTCTGTGCTGGGACCTTTTCCGCCAACACACGGTCCCCACTTTCCGTTTTTGCATTCCTGATATCCTCTTCTACACTCTCCTATATCTTTTCCGCATGGTTTTTTGTCTCCTTCTTTACACACACATGCTTCAACCTGCTTGCCATTTCTTACTTCGTACTCTTCGTCTATGATGCCGTCACAGTCATCATCTATGTTATTGTCACATATTTCAGGTTGTTCTCCTGGTTGAAGTGTGTTGGAACAGACAACATCTGTTCCGTTTTCATTGCACACATAAACACCTGAGCATGCACCTACACCACATGGCTCACCTAAGTTTTTCATTGTCCCTATGAAATCTTCGTCTATTTGACCATCACAGTCGTTATCTTTACCGTCGCAAATCTCTGGTGCTCCCGGATACACAGTAACATCATTGTCGTCTAAGTCTCCTTGTTCTGCACAGAAACCGTCACCATCATTATCATTGCATACTGTAATTTTTTTCTCCCCACTTGCTATAACATTTCCTTTACTGAGTATTTTGAATGATATTTTGTGCTCGCCTAATGTTTCTGGAGCACTTAATCCAAATTCACTTAGAGATACAGAAGCTGTATAGGTTTTACTAAGTCTTGGATTTATAGAACTCGCGTGTACGTATAATTCTTTTTTATTAGAATCGTAGTTACTTCCTATAACAACAGAGTTAAGCGGATCGTATACTTCAACAACTTCATATCTATTTATTTTCTGCTCACAGTCAGATGAACCAGATGGACATGACGGAAGAGTCAGTAGAGATGTGAGTTGCGCTTCAGTGTATGTTTTTTCATATCCCAATTCATGAGAAACTGTTCCTGAAATTACCGCACTCCTTTCCCACGGGGTTGAATTTTGTATAACTGCACTTGTATATGCACATAGTTTTGAGCCCATCGGTGGAAGGTACCTTATTTTATAAATAGCATTATTGTCATAGTTTATTATTTTTACATATCCCTGCCCGTTTCTATTTCCTTCCCACAAGACTTGTGAGCCGTATTTTTGATAAACATCGTTTTTGTATATTCCGCCTCTCTCACCAAAATATGATGATAAAAGACTGTCTCCATCGAATTTTTCTATATATGCCTCTTTATTAGATGTGCCTGGAATCCCTATAAATTCTGATTGATCTATTATTCTTTCAACCCAACCATTTTTGTTAGTCACATACGCATTATAAACATCATTACCGCACGCCTCTCTCATCGTCAAAGCTACATTAGAGTTGTTATTTTCTATAACTTCCCACACAGTATCATCATTAGCATCATTTGGCAGTGTAATAGATTCTGACACATCGTATATAAATTTTAAACCATCTGCTGAATTTACAACACCTTCAGAAGAATACTCAGCACTCCATGGTATTTTTTCTTCAGTTTTAGTTCCACTTGCTTTAACAGTGTAACTAAATGTCTGCTCTGTATGTTTTATCCATCTGTTTTCTCCATACGCTGTTATTCTATACTTAAACTCTGGCTCGGTATATTCATAATAGTTCTCATCGAAAAGGTAATTATACATACTAACTTCGCTCTTTTTTTCACCGTCTATATATCCAACAAGAGTAGAGTTTCGGGGTATAATTCTATAATAGCTTATCTCAATATCGCCTGTTATTTCTTCTCCTGGTTTGTACGCCCCTTTGTCTTTTATTAATACAGAAACACCCTCAGAAAATATTTCTACTGTTATATTTTCTACATAAGTGGACACTGCCCCGGTGGTAAATTGAACTGTAAGTGATACATCGTAAACCCCTGAATTTCTATAAGTATGCTCTATTGTATCCACGTATCCGTCAGCGTAGAACGGTTCTGTTTCATCTCCAAAACTCATTTCCATGAAATTTACTTCTGAGCCAGAAGGTATGTTTATTGAAAATGTAACATCGGTTTCCCCCTCTTTCGATACTATGTTACTTACTTCGAAGCTTACTGACGGTGGCATAACATTTATAACTCTCGAAAATGAATTCGTCTGTCCATCATCATCCGTAACAGTTAATGTAACAACATAGTTTCCTGGTATTGAGTATGAATATGAAGTTAAATCTGCACTTGTTGTTGTGAAAATATTGTTTTCACCATAGTCCCATTTATATGAGACTATGTCTCCACCATCAGGGTCATGAGCTGTTACTGTGAAGTATATATATTGACCTGCTATGGGTAATTCAGGTGAGTATGTGAATGAAACCTCTGGGGGCCTTAACCCTGGGAATATTATTACTGTTTGGTTATCTGAGGATTCCCCACCATCTGCAAACCATACTATGACAGAGGCGGTATAATTTCCTTCTGCTTCATATAGATGATAAACCTCATCTGGTTTGTGGTCAAAAAACATAGTATCTGAACCGTCACCAAAATCGAATGTAACACCATCTACTTCAACAATATCGTAAGGAATGTCAACAGAAAATGTTACTCGTTGACCGTTGCCTTCATCATGAACAGAAACTATTCTAAGTGTAACAGGAATTGATGCATACAGGCTTTTTGTCACGATGGAGCTTTCTTGATTTTCCACATCCACAACTTTCAAGCTTACATTCTTATAACCCGGTGTTGAAAATGAATGTGTTATAACAGCTGATGTTGTATTTTCCTCAAAAAATCCGTCACCATCGAAGTCCCAAAGATATCTTTGCAATCGATCTCCATCCGGGTCATAACTTGAGTTCGCATCAAACGTTATAATCTCTTCTGGCTTTGGATTTGGGGGATAATAAGTGAAATCTGCTACTGGTGGGTCTCCCAAAGGTTCGACGTAAACCTCAGCACTTGAACAGTGGATGTTGTCAATAGAACCTGTAATTGTGTAATTTCCTCCATACGCAAAGTAACAAACCGTTTCACATGATTCACCAGAACATTCTATTTTCTCCTTCGTGTTCTTTTGAGAGCCGAAAAACATCTTTACATAAGCTTTTCTGGCACCGCTTTCTTCATTTATATCATCTACATGGACTTTAAGACCCGAAAAATCATAAAGGTTTTTTTCTTCAACTTCATAAGAATTGCCATCAATACTTATTGTGGCTGTTGTGGGAGAATTGACGGCCAAAACCATAACTTTGTATTCACTATCACCCATCACTATAGTTTTTTCCTGATTCTCCGTGAATATCCCAGTTCCACAATCCATTATCAAATCAATACTTCCGTTAAAGTTCTTATATTCTGTTGTTATACTAACCTCACCGTATCCAATTAAGCGCTGAGGATCTGCTGATATAGAACACGAAGGTGGCTTTGGTCGTGGTTTTGGTTTTGTTCCATTATCTCCGCCATTTCCGCCGCCATTTCCGCCGCACCCCTTTTCTCCAGTAACTAAATTACACCCTTGGGACATGGCTGCTGTAAGAATTGCCATTTCCTCGTCTGTCGGTACGTGGGCCATTGTAACAGCATGTGCAAGTATAAATGTATCGCAGGTACATACACACGGATTTAAACCACAACCACTACTCTTATAATCACATACTCTGTGGGTGAACTCTTTATCGCCAGCTTTTATAATATAGATTCCATAAGGATCGTCTGGATCGAGCTTTATCTCGGCACACCTCATTTCACTTGTTGTTGCTTCAGATACAGGTCCTTCTCCTGATTCCATACCAGATTTTGTGTAAACTTTAACTTCAGTGCCAGGGTCTGCGAAGAAACAAAACGTTCTTCCACTTGGTTGCGGTATTGGACCTGTGTGGTTTTTTCTTATTCGGTTCTTTTCCCAGAGGGTCTTTGCATTTTCATATTCACTTTGACTTATAACGTTATCATTGTTTGTATCAAACTTTCCAAGCACTGAGCGTCCATAATTAGACGCTATAGCTTGACAATCCATAACAGAATAAGTACAATTATACGTATAGAAATCAGCTATTGCCTTTTGTTCTTCTTCTGTTAATATTGGTTTTATTTTGTATTTGCATTCACACGGATCTGATTCTCCCAAGGGCGGAGCTGTTACATTAACAGCATTCTTATACTCTTCACTACTTATCCTGCCGTCTCCGTCAGTGTCATAGGACATTATAACATATTTTGCGGTTTCAAGGGCTGCTTCGCA
>CAYYWW010000034.1:0-9405 GCA_964475515.1 uncultured archaeon
TATATCAGATAAATCTAATAGGAGACCCTGCGTTCAACCCATACGAACCCTGCAACGAGGGAAAATAATATCCTTTCCAAAGTCGAATAATATACTGCATGAGTCTTTCTAGTGTAAGATCTGCAGATAGAAATAAAATACCGTTTTTTTTCTGTTATGTGAGGGAGGAGCACGTATTTTCAAAACTATTATCTAAAGAGCTGGATTGTTACGAACTCATCTGTAAAATAAAGTTTAAATAATATATAACAATTTATATATAATAAGGTTAGTGTGCTAAGGTGATTAACAATGCACGGTAGAACAAAAATAGTAATCTCTATAGCTCTTGTATTCTCATTAACTTTAGTGTCAGCCAATGTGTTGGCAAAACCTATGTGCAAAATCAAGGATCTAGATAACAAACACCTTTTTGACAACAGTCTGTTAAACACGCTAGCTAAAAATAAAAACCGAGAATGGAAATGGGATATTAATGGCTATTGGGATACTGACGTAAACGGAGACTGGGATATCGTTGTTCCATGTGATTACCCAACCATACAAGAGGCTGTTAAGAACGCCGATGTAGGTGACCGTATTCTCGTAAGAGAAGGAGTTTATAACGAAAACATTGAGATAAACAGAGACGGAATAATCCTGCAAGGCGAGGGTATAGATAAGACGATAGTTCACGGTAACAACAAAGGCTGCGCCCTCAAAATTAATTCGAGTTACGTAAAGGTATCAGCCTTCACTTTTACAAAAAGTGGTTACCTGGGTGCAGGCATCACTCTCAGCACCTCTAGCGGAGTTGTAATCCAGGGTAACAAAATCGTTAATAACAACGGAAATGGAATATACCTCTATCGATCCCATGGCAACGTAATCGCTGACAACATCATTATCAACAACAGAGGAAACGGAATCACAGAGGAACATTCATTAGGTAACACAATCAAAAACAACCTTATATCTAATAACACAAGATGTGGTTTACTTATTAAACAAACCTCCAAGATCAATAGTATCTTTGGAAATGAAGTATCTAAAAATAGGTTTGGTATAAAATGTTTAGATGATTCTTGCGAAAATATAATTCATCACAATAACTTTGTTGATAACGTCATCAATGCATACGATGGTTGTATCAACCTATGGAGCTATGAGAGCGAGGGTAACTACTGGAGCGACTATATCTATGTGGATAGAAATGGAGATGGAGTTGGAGACATACCTTACTACATATCAGGTGAGAACAAAGATAGACACCCCCTGATGAGGCCGGTAACTCCGCCAATACCAGAGGTAAAGCCAACGTCTCCTGCAAAACCGGAACTCAATCCTATTATTCTATCTGAAAAAGGAAAAACATTTACTGTTGACGATGATGGAGACGGAGATTACATCAAAATCCAGTATGCAGTTGATAATGCAGACCCTGGTGACATCATCGAGGTGTATAGCGGCACCTATGATGAAAACATAATAGTTCCCATACAAGTCACGTTGATAGGTGTACCTAGGGAATTAGGTAGAGGAAGGGACACTGGCAACCCAGTTGTTAACGGTAACGGTAACAACTATACTTTCTTGTTAACGGCAGATGGCGTGCAAGTATCCGGCTTCGACATCAAAAACAAAGCATCAAAGTATGGTGGATTTAAAATCCTATCCAACTCAAATGTGATACACGGTAACAGAATCTCAAAATGCAGTGAAGGCATCTACTTGTTGAACGCGAGTTTTAACATTATAACCAACAATACAATAAACAATAATGATTTTGGTATTTTCTCACATTTCTCCACCAACAACTGGATAACAAATAATCTTGTTGAGCATAACAACGACGGTATCGTTCTTTCTGCATCAAGTGCAGAAATCATCAACAACACCATCAAAAACAATGTTTTCAACGGTTTCCTTCAGTTCACTACTCAAAATATAAACGCTAAAAACAACACCATCTTTAACCATGAAAAATTTGCTATTCAAGCATTTAAATGTAAAGATAGCATTCTGTATAACAATATCTTATCTCATAACTTCAGAGGAGGCATCTCACTATTCAACTGTTTCAACATCACAGTTCATAACAATAAAATCAGAAACAATGTTGACAGTATTTCATTATGGTATTCAAATGATAGCAAAGTATTATACAATAAGTGTGGAGAAAACAACTATGGAGTAGACATCTCTTTTTCCAACAAAAATAGCATAGTCGGAAACGATATTCTGAATTCCACTAAAGCCGGTATTTATCTCGGCATGTCAAAGTACAACAGTTTAACAGGAAATAATATGGTAAATTGTGGGATAGTAGTAGACAGCTATCAACTCTCATGTTGGTGGAACTACGTCGACCAAAACAACACCGCCAATGGAAAAACAATATACTACTACATCAACAAAACAGGATTAACATCGTTCCCAGATGCAGGCCAGGTGTTCTTAGTTAACTGCTCATCTTGTAGTATAAATAATCTAAGTTTCGAAAACCTATCAGCTGGTGTTGCATTATCTTATTCCAAAGATAATGATATCACTAACAATTTCATGAAAAATGTTCGTGACGGTATCACTTTGGTTCACTCTAGCAACAACAACATTAGTGGAAATACACTTTATCACACTTCAAAAAGAGCAATATTCATATCTTGGAACAGCAACAATAATAGCATTGCAGGAAACAACATCTTGGATATAGGTGAGGTTGGTCTTGCATTTGAGTCATGTGACAACAACACTATCTCAGACAATATTGTAGGAAAAACCAAAGAATTTTACACAAAAAAGATTAGTAAACTTTTATCGTCCGCTGAGTTCTCTGCAGATTCAAGAGACTACATCATCGAGATTTTCTTCTTCAAGATCGGTATAGTACTTGGATTTGGAAGCAACGGCAACTTAGTTAAAAACAATGATATAAGAGGCATGAACATAGGCATAGCGATAGGTCACATACTACCAAGGCAAGAAGGAAACACAGTTATTGGTAACACCATTAAGAACAACGACGAAGGTATTGCAATGGGTTATAGTAACAACAATCACATCATACGCAACACCATATACAATAGCAGTTTCGGAGGTATTACAATGGACTGGCTTTCAGATAACAATTACATCGTAGAAAATCACATTGAAAAAGGTTACGGTGGCATAGGTTTACGTACATGCAATAACAACATCATTCTAGGCAATACTATACGTGACTTCGAATACATCGGAATTTTTTTATGGTATAGCGCAAATAATACTATACAAAAAAATAATTTCATTAACAACAGAAGAGATGCTGGGTTTAATAACGCATTTGACAACGTTTGGAGTAGCAACTATTGGGAGAAACATGCTAAACACAAAATTTTCAGAAGATGTCCAAAGATAATAAGGGGAGGAATAAACCCAATCAACAACAAAACCCCGCTTGTAAGATTCAGGATATCAATGCCCTATTTCAATTTAGATAAAACACCGGCTACAGAGCCCTATCAACTCTAAAAAATAAGAATGGAGTAAATGCAAATGAAAAATAAAACCGCTACCATACTAAAAATACTAATGATTCCACTGGTCATTGGTTCATTTTACACTATCGCAGCAATAGTGAAGGAAGACCAATCTACTTCTATAGGAGAAGAAGATTTTATAACCGTTCCA
Source organism: uncultured archaeon (assembly GCA_964475515.1). Classification (GTDB taxonomy): domain Archaea; phylum Aenigmatarchaeota; class Aenigmatarchaeia; order QMZP01; family QMZP01; genus CAYYWW01. The sequence continues at coordinate 3,649 of CAYYWW010000034.1, forward strand.
GATGATTATATAACGATCCAAGATGCAATAAATCATGCTAACCCTGGCGTCTCTATCTATGTGAAACGAGGAGTATACGAAGAATCAATTATCATCGATACAGAACGAATTACCTTGCAAGGAGAAGATAAAAACAACACAATTATCCGTGGCGGCAGCGGCACAGATTTAATCACCATCTGTGCCAACTTCACAACCATAAGTGGGTTCACGATCAAAAACAGCAACGGATGGAGTGGGATTACTATCCTAAGATCTAACAAAAACATAGTTGATGGAAACATTATACGAAATTGCAGCCAGAGCGGCGTACGCCTCTATGAATCCAGCGGTAACATTATACAAAACAATATCATTGACAATACCGGCAAGATTGGTATAGAAGTTGATTCTTCAGATAATAACATAATAAAAAACAATGTTGTTTCAAACAGCAGATGGCTCGGTATGGTGTTGTCAAATTCAGACAACAACAACATCAAAAACAACATCATTCAAGGCAGTAGAAACTATGGTGTTGACATGTTTCTGTCCAACAACAATATTCTGAGTAAAAATGTTGTACAAAAAAGCATGCTAAACGGTTTAATGATATGGGAATGCAACAACAACAGTTTACTACACAACATGATACAGTATAACAACGAGGATGGTGTATGGATATACTATTCGCGTGATAACCTATTACAAGGTAACCTTATACAAGATAACACGTGGAATGGTATAGATATAGTCTCTTCCAGTAGAAACACTGTAAAAGAGAATATTATAAGAAACAGCAGCGACAACAGTATGGGGTTATACTATTCAGATAACAACACAATCTCATACAACACATTTTCTAACAACGGCATAGGTATATATCTTTATGATTCCGATAGAAACGAGATATCCTCCAACAATTTCTTGGAAAGTCATAGCAAATACGGTCATGCATGCTTCTATCACTCCCGCGGAAACATTTGGAGTAAGAACTATTGGGATGACTGGATCGGGGTTAAATATAGATTTGGTATCAAAAGCCTTTTGTTTAGAAAACTTCCAAAACGTATTCCAGGAGAAATAGTAGTCGGAAAAATCTCTGTAAGGTGGAACAATTTTGACAGAAACCCGGTAGTAGAACCATACGAAATAGAAGTTTCAGGCAACGACGAGGTGTAGTTATGGGGAAAAAATGTTTCGTATCTGAAAACCATTTCCTCCTAATATCTCTTATACTAGCAGCAGTAATCTTGGTAAACTCTTTTTCTAACACACAAGTTTCAGCATTAAAAGAAAAACAAAAGAGTTTGATTCCGACTAAACAATATGATCTTCTAGTTATTACCACAAAAACTTTCGCTCATCTACTCACTCCATTGATAAAACATAAGGAAGAGGTTGGGATATCAACAAAACTTGTTACTTTACATGACGTATATAAGCAGATGTTCTGGCAAGGCCGGGATGAACCAGAGAAAATCAAGTATTTTATCAAAAACGCTATTGAGAAGTGGAACATAAAATATGTTCTACTAGTTGGAGGTGTCAAACAAATACCGGTTAGGTATTCCAACGTACATTGTTTTAATCTTGATGAACCTGGTTGGAAGAACCATCTATTAAAATCCAGGTTTATTAGCGATCTATATTATGCTGATATTTACGATAGCAGTGGAAATTTCTCAAGTTGGGATTCAAACAATAATGGAGTCTACGGCGAATGGACAGACAATGACGCTGAGGACAAAGGCATTGATTTGTACCCTGATGTATACGTGGGCAGACTCCCATGTAGAAACAAAATAGAAGTAAAAATAATGGTGAATAAGATAATAAGTTATGAAAGAAACTCTTATGGAAAACCTTGGTTTAAAAACGTGGTTGTGGTAGCAGGTGATACAGACCCTAGATGGTGGATACCTAGATGGAGAAAATATGAGGGGGAGGTTACTGCCCATGAAATCTTAGAATATATGAAAGGTTTCAATCATATTAAATTGTTTCCGTCAAACGGTAAGTTAAAGGGAAGAAAAGATGTTATAAACGCTATTAATAAAGGATGTGGATTCATATACTTCAATGGTCACGGCAACCCTCTAGGCTGCGTTACCTTTAAACCTAGAACTTATGAATGGGTTCGGTGTATCGATATTTACACCATCCCATTTTTATTTAATGGAAGAAAACTACCTATATGTATAATAGGAGCTTGTTCCAGCTGTGATTTTAGCGCATCTATATTAAACATCTTCAACGAAACAGCTGCAAGTGAAGCTTTGTTCGCTCCAGAGTGCTGGGGATGGTGGATAACCCGGAAGATTGGTGGAGGAGCTATAGCAACTATTGGTAGCACTGGTATAGGGTTTGTAAACCTGGATAAAAGATCTGGAATTGGAGCTGGCAGCTATCTTGAAAAAAGATTTTTCTGGGAATATGGTGTTAACAACACGGAGATCTTAGGGGAGATGTGGGGTAAAGCGATTAAAAATTATCTCGATACCTTCCCAATAAATTGGAGTGAGTATGCTGGGAGCGATTCTTCCATTGACGCTGAAACTGTGGAAAGCTATATCCTCATTGGTGACCCAACTCTTAAAATAGGTGGTTACCCCTTGGGTAAGATTAGGTAGCGTCTATGTAACCTTTAAAAACTATCAAAAGAGTTTATTCTTACACAAGTAGTGTGAGGAGATGAGCAAAGATACGTCACTTGAAGTCGGGTGCCTCATAAGCGGAGCCATAGGAAAATCCTGCATTTCAGGATCAACTAGTGGTTTTCCATCTTCTCGTAAAAATGTTTTAGACTTCAACTTGAATAAGTCTGTCTAGGTAAAGAGCTATATGGTGTTGAAGACCTTTCGTTCAAAGATGAGGCAAAAAAATAACACAAAATATTTATACTATATAAAATATATATATTATTGGTGATACCATATGTGCATAAGAAATGTCATTCCATTTGGCCCTTTTCCGTATATAGTGGCCCACATGAAAAAGAAATAAAACTAACCATTTAGAGATCAGCATTCCTAATCTCGGTCTGGGCTGTATAGTTCTACCTAACTTCATGGCTTCTGCTACCAAATACATACCATATTCACATCCTGAATAGATCTTTGTAGTATCCACTAAGGCTAATACACCTATACCTAAAATATGGAGACGTTCTGTGGACAAGAAATTTATCTTAAAAAAATAAGATACGACTTATCACGTTGAGAGAGGTTAGAAGCTTTTGCAGGGTTTACTAATCTCTTTAGAGGTGTGTTAAGTTGACAGTCTCGCGGCATATAATCAAAAAATTTTTGTGTTCTTTTCTGCAATTTTATCTGCTTTCTATATCAAATACGTAATTCATCAATGAACCAGAGTTTACGATACTTACAGTAGCAAACAGGGTTATTATAGAATCATAAATAGAAAAACTCTGAGTTGAATACCACATACCCAGCAGCAAAAAAAACCGAAGCTACTATAACCACTTCTATTCTAGATGCTATTATGTAATATAAAATTCTGCGCTTAATCGGTACGTACCTTATTCTCATCAAATTTTTTTCATCCTCGAAGTTGGAGTAAAATAATGCAGACTTATATACTTTGATATCCTCTTCTATGGTAGTTCAGGATACTAAAAGACAGATAAGCAAAAAACAAAACCGTTACAACAAACAAAAAAAGAGTCATCACAGAGCGGGAGTAAATAGTTAGAAGAAACATTGTAACCCCTGACCAAGTAAGAAAGATACAGCCTACCAAAAAGTTAAGATGCATTTTATCACCCAGAAGTTTTAAAGCTGAGACAAAAGGAATGCAGCAGATAAATGCAATAGTAATAACTGATAGGCCAAGTAGCAACGTTGATAAAAATAAAGAAAAAAAGTATATAATGATACCTGTTGATATACTTCTGTTAAATCCTAAAATGGTACAAGATGTTCTAACGTTACAATCTTTATCTGTTTCAATATCAAAACTTGTGTAGAAAAAATAATGCGACACTACTGCTAGACCACATATTATACTGCATGTAACTGAAAACGCTGTTAAGTTGTTTCCTGATGCAGCCCAACCTAGGAGGAAAGGCAAGACGCCGATTCCTAAACCGTTTGCGATAGCATCAAAGGGCGGTCTGTTTTTAATTCGTAACGGTGGAGCTGAGTATATAACGCCAAGGAGAAAAATGGATACACCTATGATAAAGGAGAGAGAGTTTACATATAACAGCAACGCTGAACAGAGTAGGAAAACTATAACACTTGAAAGAATCATCTCCTGAGGTTTAATGTAATCAAAAAACCTTCTGTCTTTACCTGCAGCAATATCGATTTCTTTATCAAAAACGTGGTTTATCCAGAAACCAGTGGATACGATTCCTATCATACCAATGAGAGGAATGAAGGATTCAACAAAGGGAAGGAGTTGAATTGAATACCACTCGCCTAAGAGAAAGAAGACTGCGGTGATGTACCAACCATCTACCCTGGATGCTCTGATGTACTGCAGTATTTTCTGTACAACTAACTTAACTTTCGTCATTACAACCTCTTTCGATCAATCTTCGTATCTCGTTGAATAGATAATTGAAAGTATGAGTTATATTTTTCTGTTCCAATCTAAAGTATTGCAGTCAGAAAAACAGTTATGTTTTTATAAACAAAATCGCTCTGTAGTGGTTCAGAGTGGTCCGAAATGACAGAAAAAAGAGGTATAGAGGTTTTTCTAGAGCATGTACCTGCTTTAATGGTTTGGTATAAAGCTATTTTAACATACGTTTATCAAATAACTGTTTTTATTTTAGCGATGGTTTTTCTTTGGTGGATAAGCTCTACTCATCTATTAGGTGCATTGATGGGTCAGTTCATAATAGCTTTCTGCGCTATCCTGCCATTCGTTTACATAACAGAAAATAGTGAAGAGATTAGAAAAAAATATGGAAAAAAATATGGAAAGTTGGCTTATCAGTACTTGTTTTATAAATATCTTGTCCATACACTTCCACTAGGAGCTGCGAGTTTATATTTCCCTGTGTTATTAAAAACAGATTATTTTCTACCGGCAATAATCTATTTACCATCGAGTTTACTCACACAGGATCTTTTTCCATTTTTTAGCGCTGTCCCAATAGGCGTATTTCTAATAGTTGTTGGTGCACTTATAAGAAGACCATCTGGAGGGTTTGATTTTGATATCGACTCATACGTTTATCTCATGTTTCCTGAAAAAAGCAGGAAGGTTGAAGGCGGTGTGTATAAATATATTCGTCATCCTCGTTATCTTGGTAGATTCTTCATAGCACTTGGTCTGGGGGTCTTAGCCAACAACCTTCTTGCCTTACTCGTAGCTTCGATACATTCTTTGTCATATCTTCTTTTAATTAGGGTTGAGGATAAAGAATTGGTAAAAAGGTTCGGTGAATCTTTTAAGAAATATCAAGGTAATGTGCCTGCTTTAATCCCTCATCTATGTGATATTAATAAATTTTTAAAATTTATCTTTACATATAAAAATCATTAGTTTTAGACGGAAAAAAACCTTAGAGTTCATAATCCAATCACATCTTTTTCTTACTTTTCCTTGACTTATCCATAAAAGCCTGATATGGGGTCCTGAGCTTACCATTTTCAAGACTACCATGAGGTCTTATGAAGTTGTAATAATGGATAGTTTCATTCCAATCCGGAAAATGTTCCCTCAAAAGCTGTAAGGTATGAATAACCTTCTCAACCTTACCGTTACTCTGAGGATGCTTTACTCTAGCTTTGACATGTTTTA
>CAYYWW010000035.1:0-9255 GCA_964475515.1 uncultured archaeon
TGCTATATAATTTTTTGTGTAATTTAAGGCAAACGCATCTAAACACAAAATGTTTAGAATTATTATTTGCATTACTATTATGAAGAGTATATTTTTTCTCATGACATTCATTTTAATTATTAGAACTTTTCTCTAAATAATATTTCGAGCTTAAGAAAACTTTTTTTAGTGTTGATTCCAATATTTTCACTTTAAGACAAGATATATCCCAGTTACTAAACAGAGGATTATTCCAACGGCAAACCCAACAAAAAATATATTAGGTGTGTATTCTTCTTCTATACATGGTTTATTACAGAATTCACCGCAATCAATCCCTTCCTCCTCAGGGTCTTTTAAACCATTGAAACATTTTAAGTTAATACATTCAATTTCATCTGTCTCACCGTCACAGTCATTATCCAGACCATCGTTACAAATTTCTTCAGTGGGTTTTACATTTCCCTTGCACTCGGACCATGTACCATTAATACATTTTTGTATGCCTGTTGTACATATTCCAATATTACTTCCACATACCCTTTCATCTCCTTCTATACATCTGCATCCGAGGACTTTTTCTCCGTTTACAATTTCGTAATCCTCGTCTACTTTGCCATCGCAATCATTGTCTTTATTATCATTACAAATTTCTTCAGTGGGTTTTACATTGCCTCTACACTCACTCCACGTACCGTTTTCACATATCTGTATCCCCTTTTTACATTCACCAACATCACTACCGCATAGTCTTTTATCACCATCTATACATGCACATGCTGGCACTAGTTTACCATTTACTTCCTCAAACTCCTCATCTATCACACCGTCACAATCATCATCTATATTGTTGTCGCATATTTCTTTACCACCACCGCTAGTGATACGACATACAACATCGCTTCCATCCTCACTACAAACATATATACCTTCACATGCTCCAATACCGCAGGGTTGACCTATTTTTTTATCAGGTGTCATGAAATCCTCATCTATTTGGCCGTCACAGTCATTATCTTTACCATCGCATATTTCCATCGCGCCGGGGTGTACTTTAGAATCTGTATCGTCACAGTCTCCTGTCTCTTCACAAAATCCATCATTATCCTTATCTTCACACTCTATATTTGAACTATATACCCATTCACCAGAATTTCCCACAACATCATAAGCTTTTATTCTCCATTTGTAAGAGCTAACAGACACGCTACAATTAGCATAACCTATGCATATTTTGTTCTGACAACTTACATTTATATTGTAACAAACGGTAGTTATGTTTTCCCAAGAACCATTTCTTTCAACTTGAATGTCAAAATAGCTTATTCCTATATTATCCTGAGCTGTCCACATTAAAATAAATTGATCGGTTAAATTCTCAAAACTGTAAAAATTAGTTCTAGGTGGAATCGCGTCTATTGTTACAGCTATGTAATCAGATACATTGATATTACCAGCGTTATCTCTTACTTTACATCTAAAGTAATGTGTTTTTTCATTGATCAAATTCGAACAAACTGCGTTCTTATCGGAAATATTACATATGGAATTTGCATTGCTCCATTGCTCTTGTGGAATGAGGGGATCGAAGGACCATATCAAACTTGAACTGTAAACACCTAAACCGACATCATCAGTTGTCCACGAAATATTTAAATTAGGTGAAGAATATAGATTTTGATAAAGAGGTGGGAGGTTGATTGAACATTCGGGCTTAACCTTATCGATTTTAAACTCTATGCTTTCATTTATATCTTCCATGTTTCCACCATTATCTACTGAATAAAAACATACTTTTTTTCTACAAAAGGAATCACAACTTATTGTTCCGGACGTTCCTTCAATGAAGCCGTCTACACCACAGCTTTCATCATAATTTATAATCTTGTAATATGTTTTGCTACAGCCCAGTTCGTTAGGAATACAAGTAAGATTGAAGTGTATATCTTCATTTGAAAATGGAGTTGCCGTATCGTACGAGATTCGGGTTATTGGCGGTCTCGTTGGTACTTTATCTATAAAAAAAGTTTTGCTCCGCTTTACAGTCTCTGGTACGTTAAGATTGTCAACACTAAAATAACAAACTACCTTTTTGCATTTTGCGTTCAGAGGGCATGATACAATTCCAGATGTAGCTTTGGTGAAACCAGAAGAGGGACAAGTTTCGTTTTTATTTATAATTTTATAATAAGTAGAAGAACATGATAATCCCGTGTCAGCATTACATGTCAGTGTGAACTGTACATCATCTCTTGTCCATGAATTATTTGTACCATCGGGTGAAATTGTTGTAGTTGGTGGTCTTTTCCATTTACCATTGTAGCATGTATAGTTACCTAGTCTCTGTCCATTGTTATAACATGTACCATTGTAGGCACATTGGCCAACTTGACAACAATATCTATTACCCTCATAATCTGCTACACAGTTTCCAGAGCAACATTCATTATTCCCATCACATGTCTGACCATCTTGTTTACAACAATCATTAAAGCATGTAGACATTGTCTCACCACAATTACACACTCCATCGCCACAGTGGTTGTCATAAAAATTTCCGTTGGTGCAGACACCGTTTCCATAACAAAAGTTGTCGTTATTATTACAACATTTTTGTGGAGCACTTTCGCCCAGCCATTTGCCGCCAGCACATGTTTCACAAGCTCTCTGGGAATCATCGGGATTCTCCGTGTTATAAACACAACTCCCACCAGAACAATAATAATCAAGGTAATTGTCTCCAGAGCAAGCATCTTTTGCATCACAATTTTCTATCTTTGTTTCTCTGTACTGACAAGAGCATGCACCGTCTTGGCAATAATAATCTCTTCGTACTCTCCACGAGCCACTACATATATAACTAGAACCAGAGCATGTGGCTATCTGATCTGTTCTGGTGTCGCACGTATAACTGCTTGTACAAACTGGATAAGTTTTATAAATAACGGATCCTTGACATGAGCATTGCACTGAGCCTGGACATTGGGAATCTACCGTACAACAGATTTTCCCAGCTTGGCAACAAACCCCGTTTTGACAGTTTCCACTTAGACATTCGTAATCATATTGGCACGAACCACCATTTCCCTTTTTTGGATAACATCCGGGATTATTTGGATCACAATATTCTGTGTCAGTATCGCACTGATGGGCTTCTACATCAAAACATCTGTCACCATCAAATTGACCACAAACACCCCAAGCCACGGGAGTATATCCTGTGTAGTAACAAAATTTCTGACCAGTATATGAACACCCATGATCGTGACAACAATAACAATTTGGTGGAAAAGCGCCACAACAATCAGGATCATGAACATCATTACATGCGACCCCTGTTAAAGATTTGTAACTTACACTATCACTACTGGGGGGGCTCCATGCACATGTCCCTGCATCGTAACCAGTATCTTCTTTGCATGCTAAACAACAATATTGATTACTCGAACAATCATTATAAGGCGCCAGAGTTGTTTCAGGTAAAAAAATAAAAGTTATTACAAAAAAAATAAAAATTACAATTTTTTTATCACTTATCATCATATATTTAATAATTGCATTCAAGAAGTTAAAATAATAGGATAATGTGTATTATTAACTACCACTGGCTAATACGAGTGGCTTACTGCGTTGAATAAGATTTCAACACTGTAAAACCAGCAATTGCTTAGCATTGATTGATACTTAGGAGTTAAGATTTAATATGCTTGGAAAAGAGGTGAAAGGGCAGCTCTCTATGCTTGTGCATGGGGTTTCCCTGCCCGATTAAAGATGAAAAACGGCGACTTTATATTAATAGACTATATCGGAAGAGTGGTAGAAACTGGCGAGGTTTTTGATTTAACAGTAGAAAGTGTAGCTAAAAAAGAAGGAATTTTCAATGAAAATTATAACTACAAACCTATTCTTGTGATTGTAGGTGCGGGAATGGTAATTCCCGGTGTTGAAAGGCGTTTGAAACAAATGAAACCTGGAGAAGAGTTGACATTTATTGTTGATCCCGATGAAGCATTTGGTAAAAGGGATATAAAACTGATAAAAGTTTTTCATATTTCAAGATTTTTGCAGCAAAAAATAGATCCTAAACCAGGTGACTATGTGGAAATAAACGGAATTAGAGCGAGAATAAGTTCTGTCAGTGGTGGCAGGGTAAGAGTTGATTTTAACCATCCACTGGCAGGAAAAAAACTCCAATACACCGTAAAAATAGTAAAGGAGATAAAGGGAACACGAGAAAAAGTTAAAGCAATTCTAGAAAAATATGGTATAGCATCAGAAATACAGATAAAAGAAGGTAATCTTATTCTCAAAGTAAAACAAAAACCAAATGAAGTTGTACAGAAACTAATAAAAGACATCATAAAGAAGTGGGTGAATGAAATAAAATCCGTGAAATTTAAGGTTACTAAAAACTAATTGTTTCACTACGATAGAAAAGTTTATATAACGATGTTTTTCAAAACCAATAATTTTAAAAAACTTATTTCTTATAGTTTCTTATGGCGCAGGAAATAGTAGTTGATAAGGAGTTTGAAGAATCTGTAACAGAGGCTGATGAAGAGTTGAGAAAAATTCTTGAATCAAGAAAAGCTGAGATAAAGGTTATCGGTGTCGGCGGTGCTGGAGGAAATACTCTTTCTAGGTTGATGCAAGTGGGAATAGTGGGAGCTGAAACAATAGCTGTAAATACCGATGCTCAGGACTTACTCTATACAGACAGTGATAGAAAGGTTTTGATAGGAAGGGATCTTACAGGGGGTTTAGGAGCAGGTGCGAACCCAAAAATAGGTTTAGAAGCTGCTAAAGAATCCAAAAAGGACATAAAGAAAGCGATAGAAGGTGCAGACATGGTTTTTATTACGTGCGGTCTTGGTGGTGGAACAGGAACAGGTGCAAGCCCTATAATAGCGGATATAGCAAAGAAAAACGGATCATTAACTGTAGGTATTGTAACACTCCCATTTACAATGGAAGGTAAACAGCGAATGAAAAATGCACAAGAAGGTCTTGAAAATCTTGAAAATGTTGTGGACACACTCATAGTTATACCTAATGATAAATTACTAGAGATAGTACCGGATGTAAGCATACTAACAGCTTTCAAAGTAGCAGATGAGATCCTTGTGAATGCAGTAAAAGGAATCGCAGAGCTTATAACAAAGCCTGGTTTGGTTAACCTTGACTTTGCAGATATAAGAGCAGTGATGGGTTCCGGTGGACTGGCAATGATTGGTATGGGTGAGAGTGATACAGAAAACAGAGCAATAGAGTCGGTAGAGAAATCATTGAATAATCCACTTTTAGATGTGGATATAGAAGGGGCAACAGGAGCCTTGATAAACATTTCAGGTGGAGAAGACATAACAATTAAAGAATGTCAGGAAATTGTTGAGGCGGTGAGTTCAAAAATAAATCCGGATGCAAAAATAATCTGGGGTGCTCAGGTTATCAAAGAACTCGGTGATACAATAAGATCAATGCTTATAATAACAGGTGTCAAGTCAACACAAATATACGGGCCAGGAAAAACATTTACGACAGAAAAGAAAAAGGAAGTCGAGAGGATTCTGGGTGTAGAGTTCTTAGAGTGAACCTAGAAAGCAATAACTATAAGAAACCTTCACTTTCCACTTTTAGTCTTACCTTTTTTAGAGCGGTCAAGTACTATTACCACTAGATACTTATAAAAAATTTACGGTTAAGAATAGAATATGAGCGACCGATACCGTAAAATATTGTGTGTAGGTTGGGATGCTGATAGAGTAATCTATCCAGGACTTTCAACAAGTATATGTGCGGAGAAAAGCACGTTAGACCCAGAACCTTATGTTAATGAATTCATTCTTAGAAAATGGTTTACAGAAGATGATGTAAACAGATGGTGTGAAGAATATAATGAAGGGAAAGGTATAGCAAGTGTTGGTGATGTTGCTCGAATGCTTACAGATTTTATGTATAAAATGGGTATTATCTCAAAACAACAAACAATAGAAGGTAAGCAAGCTATACTTCGTGGATTAACAATGAAAGATATAAGAGAAATCTCTGAAGAAATTGAATACAACCCAGGTTTAAGAGAAGCTGTTGAAACGTTTAGAAAAGAGGGATTGTATCAAACACTTTTCAGCGACGGGCTCGGACCCCATATAACATATCAGAGAAGAAAACTTGGTATGGATGCTGGTAAAGGAATATCACCTTTGATCATGCTTCCTGGTAATGAAGTAGTTCTATATGAAGATTGGCACCTGGCTATAGACCAAGCCACCCTTACAGGATCAATAGAAAAAATGGACAAAGCTAAAGAGTTTTTCAAACATGTAAGCAAACTAGGCATACCCCTCTCCTCTGTTGCCGTTATAGACGACTCGGGAAGTAATGTAGAATCTCTTCTATTACCTGTCCAAAGAGAAGGTGGTATTGCAGTTGGTTATAATCCTACGGATGCACATAGACCAAAATTTGAAAAAGCTTCCATTCCTATTTTAAAAGAAACAAATTTAGAAGCTTTTGCTGAAATTGTTCTTAATCCTAAAAAAATAGGTCGCTATTGTGAATGAGGAGGTGAAAAATGATAATTATCCCACAACATGACGAGTCTTTAATGCCTATAAAACTAGGACCCATGACAAGGGTTCCAGAGTACGCACTAAGAAAATATGGTATAAAATGGGATAGTGATTACGAGCTTCGGAGAGTTATAGATATCAGCGAAGCTGACTATATGGCTGAATGGGATAGTGGAACAGAAGAGCAAATGAAGCTTGTTTCCAAAGCGTCCGAAAGAGCAGGGTTTGGTGATAAACCGCAAATGTTGAGAGAAGCCGCTGCCAAAGTTGTTGCATATCTAGCGCAAAGAATTGATGGGAGAATAGTTATATTTGACCATGGCTCCGGACCAGGATATTCAGCTAAGGTGATATTTGAACATTTAGGAGAAAATGAAAAGGACAGAGTTCACATCATTTTATTGGACCCTTCTAGAGATAAAGTTTTTGGAACAGCAAAAGAAGTGTTAAAAAAACTTGGTCTGAAATATAGAAAAAAAGAGGGTGGTTTTAGTTTATACGCAGATACAGATCTAAATTCACTAAGATATGTTGAACCAGGAACGGTTGATTTTTTTGTTGGTGTAGCTTCAATACACCACCATGCTCACATACCGTTTGAGTTATATTATGAACTTCTTAAAGATGGTGGAATTTTGGTATCAGCTGATTGGCATAATTCTGTTTGGGAAGAACCACGTAGATATCTGGAATTTTTGGAAGGGTTTGATTGGCCAAAAAAACGAGAGGGTCTGAAACATTTTCAAGAGGTTTATCCACAAGCTGCAATTCCTATTCCAGAACCATTGAGAGAGGAAGATAGAAAAGCGAATGAGCAAATAAGAGATTTTTGGGTAGGCTATCATGAAATCTTAATTGAAGAAGGTGAACAAGGAAAAAATGCGATACAGCCATCCGAAGGTCACAGACCCGTTGAAAGATATCGTGACCAAATGAAACTTGTTGGTTTTGAAACGGATTCTGAAGAAATAAGAGACCTTATAACAGATGGTATTATTGATAGTAATCCTCACCAGCTTGTTCCCGGAACAACTTTGTGGATGGAGATCGTAGGTAAGAAACCATCAAAACGGTAATACTATGCGAAAAATTACTATAGATGAACTTAAAGAAAAGTACGAGGAACTCTTTAGTGTTAAATATAAAAGAGTTGCATGGGGCTACGTTCCTAAATTAATAAATGGTTCTAAACATATTCTTGTAGCAGAACGTTGCAAAAAAGATGATCCTGAGAGATACGGAGAACTTGTTATTCCTGGTGGTACCCTGGAAGAAGGTGAAGATTATATAGATGCCGCGATAAGGGAAGTTGGAGAGGAGACAGGACTAAATGTGAGAACTGCTTTACTAGAACCAAAATCATTAGTTAACCCCATTGGTTACGGATTCCCAACTGTATTAAGAGAGCGGGAAAAGATAATATCCATAACAGATAGCAATGGAAATGTATTTTTGTATTATTTGGACAGTGGAAAGAGTTATGTTGGTCGAATGTTTTTACTTGAACCTGTTGTAGGATCATCCATAAGAGAATCGGGTGAAAGTGATGCTAGAAGACCAAAATGGATGCCTAAAGATGAAGTTAAAAAAAGAAGAAGTGATTTTACTCCTGCTTGTCAGATATTGTTAGAACTTGTTGAGGAATTTGAAACACAAGAAGAGCCTGAAGGTATTTTAATAGAAGATTCGTTAGATAAATTATATAGAGAGTTGGGTGTAAATCCATGAAAGCATCTGCAATAGCAAATGCAAATATAGCGTTGGTTAAATACTGGGGTAAAAGAAACAAGGAATTAATGTTACCAAACAACGGAAGCATATCAATGACAACCGAAGGTTTGTGTGCTCACACAACAGTAGAATTCGATGAAAAATACACACAAGACCAATTGGTTCTTAATGGAAATGAAATAAAACCTGGAACAGAAGATTACGATGATTATGTTGGAAAATTTCTTTCAGTTGTAAGACAAATCAGTGGAACTGATTTAAAAGTTAAGATTGTTTCAAACAATAATTTTCCAACTGCAGCAGGCCTCGCTTCATCAGCTGCAGGTTTTGCAGCCCTGGCAGCTGCTGTTAGTAAAGCATTGAATCTACCGATGGATGCAAAAAATCTAAGTATGCTTGCAAGAAGAGGTTCTGGCTCAGCAACGCGTTCCGTTCTCGGGGGATTTGTTGAGTGGAAAAGAGGCGAGAAGGAAGACGGATCTGATTCCTATGCTGAACAGATAGTAGATGAAAATTTCTGGCCTGAGTTCAGAATGATTATTTGCGTAACCAGCAAAAAGGAAAAAAAGGTAAAATCAAGAGCTGGTATGGCACAAACTGTTAAAACATCCCCCATGTATAAAGCATGGTTGGAGACTGTTGATAATGATTTAGAAACTGTAAGAAAAGCTATACTTGAAAAAGATTTCACAACTGTTGGTAAAACAGCGGAAGAGAACTGCCTTAAAATGCATGCAACAATGATAACAACAAAACCACCCATAATATACTGGAATGCTGGAACAATGGAAATAATCCATGCTGTGATGGATTGGAGGGATGAAGGCCTTGAATCATATTTCACAATAGATGCAGGTCCCCAGGTAAAAATCATGTGTTTGGAAAAAGATGTTAATGAGATAGTAAAGAGAGTGAAACAGTTTTCACACATAGAAGATGTTATAATAACCAAACCTGGTTCTGGAGTAAAAATAGT
>CAYYWW010000036.1:0-7222 GCA_964475515.1 uncultured archaeon
AATATTCTACTTCTCCTAATTTATCCACAAGGTCTTTCACAGTATTGGAAATGTCCCTTGACATGTTTTATTTTTCATAGAAAGAAATAAAAATTAATGCCCCCGCCGGGATTTGAATTCCCGCGCGATGAGATCCTCATCACGCCCCGGGTCATGGGGTATTTTCGCTATCATGCGCCACTATAGTGGCATCAAAATTTTCAAGCATAGCTCGAAAACCCCAGATGCTTAACCGGACTACACCACAGGGGCATTAATATGAAATAATGGGCAAATAATATTTATATCTTTCCCTTTTTTATACGATGAAAAAAATCCATTAATGTCTTTTTTGTTGTTTTTAAAAATAAAGAAGATCTATCATCTAATTTCATAAATTCCTCTGGGGCCATCCATTTAAATTCAATTATGTTTTCTTCTTTAGCTGGATTTTTTGTTATATCTATGTTATATGTTAGTGGTTTGCATTCAAAAAGCAAACAAATAACCTGATCACCATCTACTTCTCTTATAAAGTATGAATAGCCAATCAATTTACCTACTTCAACGTCCAGACCAACCTCTTCTTTTATTTCAATTTTAAGGTGCTCTTCTGGTGTTCTTCCCCGTTCAATCCTCCCACCAGGGAGATCATAGAGTTCTTTATCATTCAAACGTTGTTTTATTACTAGAAATTTTCCATCCTTAATAATGACTCCTTTTGATGCGCAATAAGACATCTTCATAATTATATACTCAAATTAGAATGGGCCCGGCCGGATTTGAACCGACGACCTTTTGGCCTTCAATCAATCCTGATTAAAGTTCGCCACGTCAAGGCGACGTCCTAACCACTAGACCACGGGCCCTTCATACATTATATTATGTTTACATTTTTAATTTGTTACATTAGATATTAAAGTTAGTTGTCTAATGGGTCGGGCCGGATTTCCAATTTCTTTGGGCGCTTTCTTTTTAAAGAAAGTGCCATTCGAACCGGCGACCTCAACCGTTCCCACAAAGATGTTGTGAGGGTTGCGTCCTAACCACTAGACCACCGACCCAGTATTATATGAATTTGTAACACAATTTAAAAAACATTCCAAGTTCACCATTAGATATCTGAAGTATCGAAATCTTTTTATTTGGAGTCAAACAAAAATATACGCTATGAACGAGAATTTACAAAAACAGGGAATGAAGTATGCAACTTATGAAGGTATTCTGGCGTCTGCAATGTTTGCTATAACCTCAACATTCCTAACATTATTCGCATTGCATCTTGGTGCCGACAATACAACGATAGGTTTAGTTATTTCAATACCAGCTTCACTTACATTATTGATATATATACCTGCAGCATACGTAATCGAAAAGACAAGCAAAAGACGCCTTATAGGTGCTTTTTCAGCGTTTATTTCAAGGTCTCTCTGGATAATAGTAGCGTTACTGCCCTTTCTATTTGGAGAAAGTTTAATATGGTTAATATTGATTTTGTCGTTGTCATCGGCTATAGGAGGTTTTATTTCTCCTGCATGGGCATCCATGATAGGCGACATAGTGCCCGAAAGCACGAGAGGGCGTTACTTTGCGAAGAGAAACATATTATGCGCTTTATCAACAATGATAACCGTAACATCAGCGGGTATTATATTAGACTTCATAGGAAACGATCTGGGTTTTACTTTGCTTTTCATTTTGGCAGGTATTTTGGGAATACTATCCTCCCTGATGCTTTTTAAATTCCCAGATATAGAAACAAAAACAGCTATTTTACAAAACATCGGAGAAGAGACTAAAAAAATAATAAAAAACAACCTCTTTGTACGCTTTCTCATCATATTTTTTATATGGCAATTTGGTGTTTCTATGGCATCCCCATTCTTCAATGTGCACCTTGTAAAAAACCTTCAAGCAGGTTATATTTGGGTTTCAATTTTTAGTTTTGTATCCACAATGTCAGGTATAATTATAAACAAGTTCTGGGGGAATATATCTGATACATTCGGCCACAGAATAGTAATAGTAATTTCCGCGTTCGGAGCATCATTTGTCCCATTTTTCTGGTTTTTTGCTACATCTCCCTATTATTTACTACCCGTAGCTATTATTGCCGGCTCAGCATGGGCGGGGATGAACCTTGCCAATTTGAATTATCTTTTGGATATAAGCAAAGAAGGAAGAAGATCTCTATATTCTGCTTTCTATTGGACAATTCTAGGAGTACCTATGATAGCATCTCCGATAATAGGCGGTATCATAGCAGATTATTCATCAAAATTACCAGTTTTTGGTGGACTCAAACTCATATTCATAATATCTTGGATGATAAGATTGTTAGGATTTGCGCTTTTCCTGAAATTTTTAAAAGATGTTCCACCAAGAGAAACAAAACCTACAAGGTATGTTATTCAAGAAATAATAAACATGGGTGTTTCATACTTCAGCACACCATTTATAATTATAAGAAAAAGCAGTTACAATATTAGAAAAAGAGTGTTATTGTCTCTACACAAAACCATAAATGTACTGAAAAAATGGAAACTGCCTAAAGATATAGAGAGCGATCTTATAACGATTGAAAAGGAGATCAAAAAGATTGAAAACGGTGAAGTTAGAGATGCTGAAAAAAGAATGCTAAAAATAAGAATAAAATTTACAAAATTAAAAGAAAAATTGAAAAAAATAAGGAAATCTACTTCACATCCTTAATCATTGTTTTGTTTCTGAATTTCCAATAAACTACATTAGCTCCTGGAGATAGTTTATTCTTAAACTCCTCTGGCATGTGAACCTCAAATGTAGAATAGTCTTCCAAATCCATTAATTGAACTGTCTCACCAAGAACTGATATCACCTGTGCTTTTTTCTTTTCTATGATAGGGATGTCAACATTAGCATCCCCTGGCTTCAAGAGAGTTCTCTTTTTATTGTCGAATATACCAACAGCTTCCAACCGGACTTTTGAAGCACCATGCTTTCCGGGCTTTGATTTCACAACTTTAGTTACTCTGCAAGGCTCATCCTCTATCAGCACATAACTACCAGGCTTCAGGGTTTTTATTATTGCTTGTGTTTCCACCATAAAAAACATCACCTTATCTTATATTTGTTCGCGTTCTATAAAAACTTATGCTGAAATTATTTTTCAATCCATGTCAAATAAGGGCATGGACCCAATTCGCGGTCATCCCTAGGATAAGGATTGCAGCGAGGAGAACCATCAACTAAAGACACGTATCTACATGACAACTCTCTTTTTCCATCTTCATAAATCACCAGAATTACAGGAATAGCATAAGCAGGGTCAAGAACCTGTTCTCCACATTCATCTGCTCCTGTACATTCAAATTGCAAAACAGCCTTAACCTTTGGTTTCGGCATAGTGTCACCACTATTAAAATAAATCTAAATTTTTTAAGATTTTATTAAAAAGAGATTATAATCAAATTTTGTTTTTAATATAATAACAAAGCGATTTCTTTATTATATAAGCAGCGCTAAGCGCTGTGCTTGTGTGAAGAGCATCAGACGCGCATTCAACGACATCCATTCCAATAACTTTGTTTTTAAAAACATCTCTTATTAAAATTAAGAGATTCTCCAGATACATACCGTTCGGTTCCGGTGTTCCAACTTCTGGTGCGACTGACGGATCCAAAACATCTATGTCCACAGTCAGATAAACAGGATTTTTTATTTCTGTCAAATCTTCTTTTATTTTATTTTTTCTTGCGAATTCCTCTTCCTCTGGTCTCCATATCCTGAATCCTATTTGTCTTAAATCTATTCCAAAGTCCTTAACTGCACGATAAGCCCATGTTATATGTGAGTATTTGTTTCCCATCCACTCAGAAAACAAATCACGATGAGCATCAATATGAACAACAGTAAGTTTTTTGTAAAATTTCAAGAAAGCTTCTAATATGCCATAGGTGATCAGATGCTCCCCACCAAGAAATACAGGAAAAATATTTTTGTTGGATTCAAGAATTTCTTTCACGGTGTCAACTATTCTTTCTCTTGTGAGTTTCCAACTGCCTGGAACAATTTCAACATCACCCACATCTGCAAATTTCAACTTGGCAAATGGGTTGATTTCGGTTTCAGGATCGTGACCTTCTAGATTTTTGATAGATTCTCTTATAAATAGAGGACCGTATCGGACAGGCCTCCCAATCTCCGTTGAATCAAACGGTATACCCACAAGAACGCAGTCTGCATCTTTAACACTGTGCTCAAAACCAAACGTCTTTCTTGTGTAAAGCATAAAAATGTTTGGAAAAGAAAATTTAAATTTTTGGTCAATGATAAACAAATGTTGTAATCAAAGTAAACTATCTACCAACGCGATATAATGCTTTTTGGAGTTCGTACAGAGCTTCTTCCACAAAATCCATCCTTGCCTGAGAGCCCATATGTCCAATTCTAAAAACTTTATCTTTCAACGGTCCCCATGAACCACCAAAAACGACTCTACGTTTTCTGAGTTCTTCATCCAATCTCTGCCACGAAACACCTTCCGGAACTTTGACAGCTGTTACCGTTGGTGAACTGTACTCCTCCTTTTTAGGAAATATTTCCAAACCAATACCTTTAATACCATCTATGCAACGTTTCGCAACTTTTTTGTGCATCTCCCATGTTATACGAAGCCCTTTTGGTGTCATCCCTAAAACCATATCACAAGCTGCATTTAAAGCAGCTACAGATTCCCAGCTTGGTGTGTAAGGAAAGTAATGGTTCTCAACAGCCTTTTCAAAATCCTTTAAGCTGTCGTAACCTTTATAATCGGCGTGTCTTATTCTATCCCAAGCTTTTTCACTTACAGCAATCATAGAAAGAACAGGAGGCATGGAAAGACATTTCTGACTCCCAACCAAACACAAATCAATACCATTTTTATCTGCGTTTATTTCCACCCCACCAGCTGAGGAAACAACATCTACGTAAAACAACGTGTCACTGTTCTTCACTATTTCCCCTATTTCTTCAAGAGGGTTTAAAACACCAGAGGGAGTTTCACAATGAACATATGTGAGGATATCAGGTTTGTAATGCCTGAAGAAGTCATCAACAACATCGGGATCAGGTATTTCATCGTATTCAAACTCAAGGGGCAAAACTTCATATCCAATCGATCTTGCCATTTCACCTATCCCTTCACCGAAAATGCCATTAGTAATAGCCAAAACCCTTTGTTTACGTTTGGAATCTTTCAAAAAACAACTTTTCAGTGCTGACCATAAAGCAAGCATACCTTCACCAGTCATTATAACAACAGAATTTTTAGTTCCCAATATTTTCTGCATTTTTTCTTCAGCAGAACGGTAATCCTCGATAAATTCTTCCTCTATATCAGGAGAGCCGTAAACTCTCATATAAGCGTTTCTTACTCTTTCAGGAACAATGGTTGGCCCGGGAACCAAAGGGATACCGTAATTCCTCATAATTTGATTTAACAGTAAAATTGAAAAACTTATCGAATTGTTAGAACGCCGGGAGCAGGATTGCCCAGAAGGGCCTCGGCAGTTAACAACTTGCACGCCCTTCTACGGCTCTACTTCCCACGAAACAAATTATTAAATAATGACGCCGGGAGCAGGATTTCCAGCGCTTCTTATTCTCGGGTGATAGTGCGGTAAGAGGGCATGGAAGTGAAAACTCCTGAAGCCCTCTTGCGCATTCGAACCTGCACGGGACAAAGTCCCACCAGCTCTCGAGGTTCGCCATAGCTACTCCATTTGTTTTATTCAAATGGAGACAACCGCTTTCTGGCGCGTTAGCCGTTCCGCCATCCCGGCTTATATTTGTTCGTTTATCTAATCACGTATAAAGTTATTTTAAATTTTAAAATAAAAATGTAGCATGATTAACGTAACGCTGTTTTACAGAAACGAAAAGATAAAATCAAAAGTATCCGAAGGAACAACTATCGAGGAATTACTTAAAAAATTGAAAATAAACAGAGAAACCGTACTTATATTTAAAAATAAAGAACCTATACCCGATACATACAAACTAAAAGACGGAGATAAGATAGAAGCAATGCTTATAACAACGAGAGGCTGACACTCAAGACATGAGGGCTGGTATGCAAAAATGTCATTGCGGCAAAAAGGCAATATTTTACAGAAGATATGAAGGCAGGTATTTATGCAAAAACCATTTTGTTCAGAGCATAGAATCAAAGGTAAGAAAAACAATAGCGAAATATAGAATGCTTAAAAGTGGAGACAGAATAGCTTTCGGTATTTCTGGAGGCAAGGACTCTACAACTGTTTTGTACATCTTAAATAAAATCCTCAAGCCCAGGCGTGATATAGAATACTTTGCTTTTTCTATAGATGAAGGTACAGGTGAGTATAGGAAAAAAAGTATAGGAATGGCCAAAAAAACCTGTAAAGAGCTGGGGGTAGAACATCATGTTTTCTCTTTCAAACAATTTTTTGGAAAGGGAATGAAGGAGAAAATGGAAGAGGTGAAGAAACAATCAAAGGGCAAACAGACAGGACAATACGTAACAGAGCCATGTACTTATTGCAGTGTCGCAAGAAGATACATAATTAACAAGGTTACAAGAGAAATGAAAGCAACAAAAATATGTTTGGGTCATAATCTGGACGATGAAGTTCAGAGCATACTGATGAATTACATAAGAGGCGATCTAATGCGTGCTAGTAGGGCAGGTCCCATTACCGACTATTCGCTTGAAAAGGAAAAAGGTGAGCTTTTCGTTCCCAGAATAAAACCGTTAAGGGAAATACCAGAAAGGGAAACAGCCCTGTATGCTTATGTGAAAAAACTGAACGTATGTTATGACAAGTGCCCATATGTTGGAGGTATGAGATTTTTCATACGCGATTTTCTCAATGATTTAGAAGAACGATGCCCAGGAGTTAAATTTTCCATACTGAGAACGTTTGACAGAATGCTTCCAGCAATAAGAGAAATTGTTGAGAAAGAAGAGGGCAGCGAAAGACTATCTGTCTGCAAAAAATGTGGAGAACCAACATCAGGTGAAATATGCAAAGCATGTGAATTATGGGAATAAATTTTACAATGTACAAGTACATAAAGCGATAAATATGTTGTCACCGGAGATTAAGAGAATAATGAAAGAAAACGAGAGATACACTCAGATGTTAGAATACTACGATAAAACTGGAAAACTTCCACTGAAAAAAATTAGGAAAAACTTCACGCTAAAGATCATTAACTACGAAAAACTAAAGAAAGCTTC
>CAYYWW010000037.1:0-6994 GCA_964475515.1 uncultured archaeon
GTGTTCCTACATTCCAAATTAAAAGAAATGCTGGAAATTTATGGTGTCAATAAAGGTTTAGTTTTTTATATCACAAGGAGTGAAAAATACAACAAAAGGACAAATCGGCAAATAATCAAGAATGCAGCTAGAAAAGCAGGAATAGAAAAGAAACTAACCCCTCACACACCGCGGCGTTCTTTTGCGGCACACTTACTTGAAGCTGAAGCAGACATAAGATATATTCAGCAATTACTTGGTCACAAAAGTTTGAGAACCACTCAGATATACACGCATGTAGCGAATAAAAATATTAAAAAATTGCCAACTTGCTTTGACTCTAAAATTCAACAAACTTTAATTTCAATAAACAAGTTATATTTATGAAATTAGCTGTATTGTTTTCCGGTGGCAAGGATTCTACATATGCCTTGTTTAAAGCTATGCAGAAAGAAGAAGTTGCGTGTTTGATCAGTATTGTTTCGAAGAACAAGGAAAGTTACATGTTTCATACTCCAAACATAAATATCACGAAACTTCAGGCAGAAGCAATAGGAATACCATTAATTCAAAAAGTTACAGAAGGTGTAAAAGAAGAAGAGCTTAAAGATCTGAAGCGAGCAATTGAAGAAGCGAAAAAATCATTCAACATAGAAGGTGTGGTTACCGGCGCTGTTGAATCGGTTTACCAGGCAGAAAGAATTCAAAGGATATGCAATGATCTTGATCTTTGGTGTTTTAATCCACTTTGGTTGAGAGATCAGGAGGAATTACTCAGAGATATAATTAAGGCCGGGTTCAAAGTAATAATTTCGGGGGTTTTTGCTTATCCCATGGGAAAAAACTGGCTTGGGAAAGAAATAGATAAGAAAATAATAAATGAGTTGGTTAAACTAAAGGAAAAGTATGAGATAAGCCCCTCTGGAGAAGGAGGAGAAATAGAAACTACTGTGTTGGATGCACCGTTTTTTAAAAAGAAAATCGAGATTTTGGATTATAAAATAGAGACAGAAGAAAATTCGGGTGTTTTCATAATAAAAAAAGCAAGGCTGGTGAAAAAATGATATTGATTGTGGATATGAATCACAAGAGGAATTCATTGGGTTTCTACGAGTTTGTTATGCCAATTGTTTCTATTGTGAGTTCTGCAGAGAAATGTAAAATACTGCATTATCTCGATGTGGATGAAAATGACATAAAAAACTGCAACGGTGTGATTCTTTCTGGTACACCGTTGAAAGATAATGAATTTACAAAAAACGTAGAAAAATTCGAATGGTTAAAAGAATGTGAAAAACCAGTACTGGGAATATGCGCTGGGATGCAGATTATAGGGCTTGTTTTTGGCTCTACTTTAAAAAAATGCAAAGAGATTGGAATGGTGGAAATAGAAACAGTTAGAAAAAATCCGTTGTTCTCCTCAAAATTCAAGGCATACACGCTACACAATTACACGGTAGAACCTTCAAAAGAATTTGAAATAATAGCGAAATCGGATAAATGTGTCCAGGGAATAAAGCACAGGAAAAAGGAAATCTATGGCCTTTTGTTTCATCCAGAAGTTAGAAACAAAGAAATAATCAAACAATTTATTGCCAACCAGACAAAAAACACGACATAAGAGCTAATATATCTCCTTTTTTTCAAATTTGAGTATTCCAGTAACCAAAAGAAATACAGCTAAACCTAGCCATATACTTAAAGAAACAAGCGGTGTATTGTACTTCTTGAGTTCTAATGATGATGGCATTGCACCCAAATCAGGGTCAAATACCATTTCAGGATCAGTTGCCTCATATACGCCTGTAAATTGCCCTAAGATCCCTTGTATGGGAGGCATTATTTTAACTCCTGATTGTTCTAAAAAGAAAACATAAGAATTACCTAACTGATAATTCACGTCAAAATAATTCATACCGTATTTATCATACACACCAAGAGGAACAGTCCACCCTCTAATAATGCTAAAACCAAAATATATAAGAATGGTAAGCGCAACAAGAACCATGACTACTTTCACTCTATTTCTAGATAGAACGGATAATGTAGCTGAAATCGCCCCGAAAACAAATGTTACAAATAAGGAATATAGATACAGCGAAGGGACCATATTTAACATCGATGTAAGTGCTGAAGGATCGAGATCGAGCAAATTAAAAGTCAGAAGAGGAGCTAATAAGAATGCTATCAGTTCCAATATCATCGTACTTACAAGAAAAGCAAAAAATTTGCCAATAATTATTTCGTATCTTCTAATGGGCTTACTGGCCAAAAGAAGTAGCGTTCCATCCTGCTCTTCTTTTGAAATGAAGCTCCCGCAAGTCATTGCTGCTAACAAAACAAGAGGTATACCAGCTATCCAAATAAAAGACATGATTATGAAGATTCCATTCATCATCTGGATCTGCATAGGAAGTGTCATGACTTTAAAATTAAACACTGCTTCCCTTTGCGACACATTCGCAAATATGAACACCGGTATTAAACTGATTATAAGAAAAACAAGACTTCTCTTAATGCTAAAAAGATCCTTCAGCGTCTTTAACATTACGATATGAAATCTCATATTTTCTCCTCTGCCTCCTTTTCATGCTTTCTTTTAAATAATTTCGAAAGTACAGGTTCTTTCTTCATTTCTATATTTTCCCTCTTTTCTCCTTTACCGACAAGTTTCATGAAAACTGTTTCTAAATCTGATGTTTCCATTGTGAAGGACTCTAATGTTGTGTCGCTTTCCAAGATAATTTTCGTAACATTTTTCTTGAATTCTTTCTCATCTCCCTTTGCTATAATATGTATAACATCCTTATCGTCAATCCACGCATGCTTAACCAGATCGTGAGATTTTAATTTATTCAATACCTCTCTATTTTTGCTGGTCTTCAGAAGATAGACCTTTCCTGAAAACTTTTTCTCAAGTGTTTGTATGTCAGATTCTGCAACAATTTGGCCGTGATTGAGTATAGTTACAAAATCAACCATCTTTTCTAACTCCGACAGTATATGTGATGATATAAACACGGTTATTCCTTCTTTCTTACACAATTCTTTTAATTTTCTTATAATTGTTATTCTCCCTTCCGGATCGAGGTTTGCAGTAGGTTCGTCTAGAATTAAAAGCTCTGGTTCGTGTATCATCGACTGTGCAAGGCTTAACCTCTGCTTCATTCCAGCACTAAACCCTTTTATTTTTTTATATGCAAACTTTTTCAGCTCAAAAAAATTAAGTAATTCTAACGATCTACTCTCGCTTGTTTTCCTGTCCATTCCTGATACTCTTCCAACATAAACAAGATAGTCAAAAGCTGTCATATCTTCATAAAAATGTGGATGCTCAGGAGAGTAGCCAAATATCTTTCGGGATTCTAAAGAACCTATTTTCTCTCCTTTTATAAATCCTGTACCGCTTGTTGGTCTCAATGCTCCTATCAGCATTTTCATTGTTGTGGTTTTACCAGCTCCATTTGGACCTATAAATCCATGTATAGTTCCTTGTTCAACTTTAAGATCGATGTGATCAACTGCTGTGAAATCTCCAAATTTTTTTGTTAGACCCTTTGTCTCAATCATTAATTCGTTCAAATTAACTCACCTCTTGATATTTTCTTCTTCTTAATCTCGAGCATGTGTGGTGTGAATATCAACATTAAAAGGATTATGACTATCACTAAAGCTATAGCAAATTCTTTCGACTCTTTTACAATATTTACAGTAACAGTTCCATAAACGCCTTTTCCATACGGATCAAAAGAATACACTGTGATAGTGTGATTACCTTTCAAGAGATCAAGACTAACTTTTGTATCATCTGTTCTCAGAACTTTTTTATTATCCATCATTATTACATTGGTAAACTCTGTTTCATTTCTTTTCCATTCAAGATCTATTGGTGCGTGAAGGGTTTCTCCAACCTTTGGTTTAATTATTGAAAGGTCGTTTCCAATCTCAAGAAAATATATACCATGATTCTGCCCGACAACACCAACACTATCACCTGCTTTTATTATGTCATTTCCTATTATCTTGAAATCTGATATTATTTTTCCATTCAGAACATCGAGAACCACAAATTTCATTTCCTTTTTATTACCTTCTCCGAACATGGTAATACATCCGATCTCTTTAACGCCATCATTGTTTATATCCGAAATTGACCTTACAGATACAGCAGGTGCCCATCTCTTTGGTTGGTTTCTCATTTTATCTATAGCTTCTAAAGTAATTGATTTTATCAGGGTGTTATTTTTCACATTGTAGACAAGAACCTCGGCACCCGGCTGCCATGATAAGCTTCTAACAAGAACCAGATCCGGGATTCCGTCACCATCTATATCATCTATAGGGTATGCAGGCATAAAGCTATAGTAACCAAATGCGCTTTCAAGAGCCCACGTATCTTCTAAGTCTCTATAAACCCATATAACACCTTTATTTCCTATAACCTTTACTATAGGTCTTCCCCCTGATCTATAATAAACTATAGAATCTTTGCTTCCATCCCCATCTAAATCAGCAATACTTGGTAGTAGGTTTGTTTCTCCTTCTCTTTCTGCTTCGAGAATAGTTACTCCGGTTTTTCCTGAAATTACAACATATTTTGAAGGTCCATCTTCAGCCCATATTTGTGTTAGTATGTCTTTATATCCATCACCATTTACATCATCTATTATTTTTGTATGCTCTTTATCTATTCCTCTTTCTGTAGTTACTCTTTTAGCTACATAGTAGTCTAATTCGGATCCTGTTACATTGCTTAAAAGAATTGTCATTCCGTCCCAGTCTATTAAGACTAGGTCATCCTGCCCGTCGCCATTTAAGTCGCCCAAACTCTTGAATCTGTTTCTGTCATGTTTTGTCCAATTTTTTCTTTTCCAATCTATATTTTCTGGCCTCTCACCTGTGTACGGATCCTCATATCTCCAATTGTCACTTGTTCTGTTCCAGATTATTGAACCAGAAACAGGGTCTATTATAAACAAATCATCCCACAAACTTACAAGAAGTTCAGGCACGCCGTCACCGTTTTTGTCATTTATGACATCAATAGCATATATTCTCTTTCTTATTCTAAGGTCCCGTTCTCTTTCCAAATACTCACTATACCTCATCTTTAATTCTTCTTGGAATCCTTGTTTGTCCTCAGGAGATAATTTATCTAATACTTCTTCCGTAATTCCCCATTCGCTAAGAATCTTCATTTTTACGGACGTGGGTAGATCTTGATAAAATTCATCCCACTTTCCGTAATACGTTTTATTGGTAACGGACTGGTTCATTAAGATATTCCCGTTCTTTCCAGAAAATATGAGAATCCTAGAGCTGACACCGAATTCATCTCCATAGTCTCTATCACCTGGTTTTTGTATGTACGCTATTATATCAGATTTCCCATCTTTGTTCAAGTCAGGAACTATTTGAACCTCTTTCAAACCGCCTGTTTCCATAAATGTTTCGTATGGGAGTTCAAAGGACCATGTTATATTTTTTGTAGAACCGTCTATCACCAAAAGCATTCTTGATCCACCTTCATCTAAAAAATTACTACTGTCAAAGTTATCCTTTGATTTGACAAGCAAGTCTAAGGTATTATCTCCTGTTAAATCACTTTCTTTTATTATTAAATTCTTAATTCTCGGGTAGTTCCAAATAACTTTTCCCGATATATCAATAAGCATCAAATCTCCATAATCAGAAACCATAATAAACCTATTTTCACTTAATTCCTTTACAAGATACTTGTTTATTCTAAAAGACTCTGTAGTGGAATTAACATCAACAAAAGACTGTTCTGACCCTTTCTCAATGTTAAGTAAGATTATTCTCTCCTTGTTTCTTTGCTTTCCCAAAGGAATAAGTAAACATGTTTTTCTCTTGAGACCCACTGTTTCTTTTATATCTATAATTTCGGGTCTTTTGGCTCGCTCTAAGTTAATATTCCTGTTTTCCCAAATAGTGTCTCCGTTGACAGAATTTAAAAGATAAATCTTCTGGGTTTTTTCTTTGTACTGTTTTCCTGTGAGTCTAAGTCCAGGGAAAACCATTACAACTATATCTCTATTTCCATCGCCATTCGTATCTTTTACATCCTTCAAACGTATATTAAAAAAGTTCTGGTCAATATAAGACGTGGGGACTAGAAAATCTCCATAATAATCGAAAAGGTACATATCCACATATTCTATAACTCTTTTTTTCCACTGAGTTTCTTTGCTTTCTAAGTCAATTAATTGGACAAAACCATCTTCAGTGCTTACAGCTATCTTTTCTTTATCGTTAATTTTAATTGGAACTATATCCCATACAGACCTATCAACAAACCCTATTGAGGTATTTGTGCTAGGATTTATAACATTATATTTTTCGCTTATTTTTCTGCTCCAAATGAGCTTTCCGCTTTTTCCGCTTATAATGTATAGATAACCGTCTTGACTTCCAACAGAAATGTCTTGGATGTTGTCATTATCGAGATCGTCTAAAATTGCAACATCCCAGAGATTGTCATTACCCTTAAATTCCCATAGCATTTTTCCAGTTTTTCCGTCAATTAGGAAAAGGTTGTATCCAGAAGTTACAGCAATGTCTCTATAATCATTGTTATTTACATCTTGCACAAGCTCCACATCGAATGGTATTGTTTGCTGCCGGGTCCAAAGCATGTTCATATCATAAACCTCCATGCTTGCTGAAAAGTCCCATATTTTTTCACCTGTTTTGGGATCATAAACCTGAACATTAGGAAAGTATTTGTCGGATGTTGTTATTAGAATTTCTTTTTGTTTGTCACCTGTTATGTCATCCAAAACAAGAATGTTTGTAACAGAAGAAGACGTTTGTATATATTTTTCTAGATTGCCGTTAGAAGAAAATATATACATGCCATTTGATGTTCCTATAAGTATTGATTTTTCTCCAGTACCTTCATCTCCGCTTTCTGTTATATTTTCTATAATAATATCCTTTGTTGTGAGAAGCCCGGAGAGTCCTATCTGCAAGTGATTTACAGAACTACTTTGTA
>CAYYWW010000038.1:0-6343 GCA_964475515.1 uncultured archaeon
TCGCCGATTGCGTAGTCAACTAAATATGTTAGGTTTGGTGGGATCCATGTGTAGGCGTGTACTCTATGGGCTACGTGGGGGAAAATGTTGTTTTGAGCTAAAACAGAGGCGTTGTCTGGAATGTATGAGAGGATTTCTCTTAAATATTTGGTGTGTTGATTGGGTATAGGTGGTCCATCTACGTATGCTGTTCCTTCAAAGAGCATTAAAGCTGGTTTTGCAGTTAATCCAATGATTATTGAGAATATTGATAGAGATGCTGCTAAACTTATTATTTTCTTTTTGCTCAATTTTCTGTAGACTGTCGATATTTTTAGTAATTTCACTTTTTTCTTTAGTATTTTGATGCTTTCTGTTTGTGTTATGTTTTTGTAGCCGTTTATGGCCGCGTAGAATATGAATGGTGCATACATGGCTCCGTATTGCCATCCTAGTTGATAGTATGGTGGGTATCTTGATAGTAGGGCTACGGCGATCCACGGTAGGGCTGGTATTAGTTCTAGGGGTGCGAAGAATGGTAGGAATAGTAGGGGAAGGGTTATTGCTATTATCCAGCTGATTTTTGCAAGAATATCGTAGGATAATGCTTTTGCTACTTTGTATGGGTTTAGTAGTCCTAGTAATATTTCGTTTATGTTTGAGCCTAAGTCAGGCCAGTTTCCGGTTTTTGAGAAAGGTGTTGTCCCGAAAATGTCGATAATTTTTATTGTTGCTTTAAAATAAATTACCGTTACAGTCATGAAAATTACGCTTTTTATTATGTGTCTTTTAATATGAGGGGCGATGTTTCTGATTTTTGTTATGTTTTTCCTATATTTGATGAAAGTTGTGTAAAAGAGGGTTGATAGGACTAGGACTGCGGATGCAAAGTCTAATATTGTTAGCCCTAAGATTAATATTAGGTAAAATTTGTTAAATTCTTCTTTTTCCAAGTAGTAAAATGCTGCGAAGAATATTATTGGGAAAAATGATTCTAAATGAAAGTCAAATAAGTTTGCTGCAATAATAGGCGGATAAATAAGGTATATTGCTGAAAATGCCAATGCTAGCTCTTGATTTTTTGTGATTTCTTTTGCTAGTTTGTATAGTGGTATTGTTGCGAAGCCTAAGAGGAATGATTGAAATATTAGTAGAGTGTAAGCGTGAGGAAATATGTAATATAGTGCTAGAAGGAGGAACATTATGAGAGAGAAGTGTACTCCGAAGAAGCTTCCCTCTTCCGATATTCCTAGGTCTGGTGTTTCGTAGAAAAATTTGTTTGCGTGTACTGTTGTCCAGAGAGCTTGCATAAATATTCCAAGGTCGTACGCACGTGTCATGAACGCTTCATGTCTTAAACAAGTGTATATTGACAAGATTACAGAGTAGGTGATGGATAGTACTTTAATGGGATTATCGTTTTTGCTCTTTTTCAATAGTAAGTCCCTCCACGTACCTTTGCGTGCTAAAACTCATTAAAACATTGGGATTGTAATTTTTTTAAATATGTGTGAACTAAGGAAATTTGTAACTTCTCTTAGGTAGGGTTTTTCTGCATTTTAAGCTAGTTTAGTGGCAGATTACTCTTTTCATTGCAGGGAATTCCTTAAGGATTTGCTAAGAGATATTTTATGGTTTTATGTTTTTAATTAGCCTATAAAGATTTGTCCATCTAGGTATATTATTGTTAATAATCCTAGGAAAATTATTTCAATGGTTAGAAGTAGGGTGAATAATTTTCTTTTTAGGGGTTTCTGAGCGGCCATTACGATGAGCGTAGAAGGTAAGAGGTAGCGTATTAAGCTGTAAGGGTTTCCGTAGACTAGGTACA
Source organism: uncultured archaeon (assembly GCA_964475515.1). GTDB lineage: Archaea > Aenigmatarchaeota > Aenigmatarchaeia > QMZP01 > QMZP01 > CAYYWW01. The sequence continues at coordinate 1,811 of CAYYWW010000038.1, forward strand.
AGATGGACGAGAAATATAAAAGAGAGATGTTGTATGTTAGAACTGCATCTTCGGATGTTTTAAAAGAGAAGGTTAATACGTTTTTTAAATGAATTTTTCTAATGCTTCTTAGGGGTGAGACAAAGGTCAAAGTTGTAAAGATAAATAGATAGAGATGGACGAGGATGATGTAGAGGTTATTGGGTGGTTCGACGAAGGCGAATAAGAATATCTTAGCAAAAATGATGTATAGTGAGTAAAGTGTGTGATGTATTTTGTCATGCATTGTTGTGGGATGATTGTCTGGCCAGAAAGTCATTCTGCTTATTTCTGTGATGGGAAATAGACCTGTTAGATAATAACCGTACAAATTGAACAGTAGAAATGGCAGGAATGGTATAAAGGCCATTAACGTTCTGGTTTTTATTGGTTTTTTAGCATATAGATAGAGAGGGCTAAGGAGAATTCCATTCGCTCTGGTAAGAGATGCTAGGAAAGATGATAGTAGGCTTTTTTCATATTTTTCATGTAAGAAAAATAGGAAAGTTAGAAGGTAAAAGAGGAGGAAGAGTGATTCGGTATATATGAGTGAACAGAAGACTGTTGTGGGAAAGAAGATTGCAATTAGAGCATTATTTTTTATATCTTTGTTTAAAGATTTAGTTAGCTGATAAAGAACATAGGAAGACAGTATAAAGGTGCATGAGTTAATAAGTAAGCCGAAAATTTCTGTGAGAAAAAGACTATGCGTTATTAGGAAAATGATTCGTAGAACGCATGGAAAGAGCGGTAAGAAAGCCCAATTCGGATGGAGTAATGTAGGATACCAGTATTGAGCGATTCCTAAATAATATGATGCATCCCAGTGAGTAAATGTCCAAGTAAATAGTTTAAAGTCAGAGAAAAACATAAAATGGATGATTATACAGGAGAAAATTATGATGCGGGATATAATGGTGCTATTGAAGGTGGTTTTGTTCATATTTTACACCTTTGCTACAGATTATTTTATATTGGATTACTCTATCGAATTTAATGATTTTGTTTGCGATTAATATATTGGCGTAATAATTTAGGTGTCTTCATGACAACTTATGGTTGATGATCTACATGAAGGTTAATGTGTCAATATTGGTGGATAATTTTGATAATTCATGTGAAGTTCAGGAGTTTTTCTCGGTGTTTAAGAATAAATTGAAGAAAAAAGAGGTTTCATTTGAGGTAATTAACTTAAATGATTGCGATATTAAAACGAATTTAAATAATCTAGTAAATGGAGAAACCATCGTGTACATCGACATGGCATATATTCCAGATCTTAACATAGTTGATGAAGTGGTTGAATGTCTGAGTGTTAGTGGGAGATCTGTGGTTACGTGGAGTAGATTGATAAATGGTTCAAAAGTGAAAGGATGGGGGGTTTTAGGTAGATTACTTGCAAGGCTTTTAAGAGTCACGTGTCGGGTCTTTGCTCCACAAATTAAGGATTGCAAAGATACCTTTCCGCCAATATTTATTGCTGATATTAAGACGTTAAACTTTTGTGTAGGGAATTTCAGGATGTGGCCGCTGATATATACTGTCATTTCTCGTGAAGAAGTTCATATTCAGGAAAGAAGGGGTATTTTCAAGATACACGGTGGAAAAATGTTGAGAAGGGATCTGTCTAAGTTGTTTCATGTTTTTGGGTTGGCTAGAGATACTGGGGAATTTAATAGGATGTTAAAGTTTGCAGCTGTAGGGGTTAGTGGCATTTTTGTTAATGAGTCGATATTATTTGCGTTGACAGAGATTTTTGAAGTTTTTTATTTGGCATCAGCAGCGATTAGTGTTGAGATGTCGATTCTATCCAATTTCATGTTAAATGAATTGTGGACCTTTAGGGATAGACGCTCTAAAGGGTTTTTAAGAGTTTTAAGGAGAGCCTTAAAATATAATTTTGTAAGTTTTGGAGCTTTGACTATTAATTTAGTTGTCTTGTATTTTTTGGTAGAGTTTTTTGGAATTCATTATCTATTGGCTAATCTAATTGGAATTTTTGTAGCGTTTTTATGGAATTTTGTTTTGAGCACTTTATGGGCTTGGGGAGGGGAAAGCCAAGCTTGATCTCAGTTTGATGCAATCTGCGTAGTGGTAATTAAATTTTTAGGGTTACGGTAAACTAGGATTTGATGTTAATGTATGTAAATCCTTCTTACTTGGATATTTTACTTTTTAGAGTATAAAGATTTAACTTGAATTGCCGTTTTCCTTATTTTTTGACTTCGAATTTGTTGTTCTGACTTTCTCTTCTTTACCCTCTTACACTTTAAGCGTATTTTAATTGAGACATTTAACAATTAACTTTTAGTATGTGAAATTATGTTTAACTTTCAAAGGAAAATAGATGCCATTGGTGATGTGGTGTGGGTATAAGTTTATTTAAGAAGAGATTTCACATTAAGTTCGTAGAACTATGTATTTTACTTACTTTTCTAACATATTTCCTCGGTCTTTCTATTATAACCGTGACTCGTCATCATAGGTTTCTTACTACGGCTAGTGATTTGGGTATTTTTAATCAAGCTTTTTGGACGACATTACATGGTGAAGGGGTTTTCTATGAAACACCAGATTTTTGGTTTAATCCTAATGGTTCTTTCTTTGGTGTTCATTTCGCTCCGATTCTTTTTTTGTTTTTGCCGTTTTATGCTATTTATCCGGCTCCTGATACATTGCTTGTAATTCAAGCCTTTTTCATTGCTCTAGCTATAATACCCATTTACTTGATCTCTAGGGATAGAATAGGGAAATATTCATTGTGTGCTGTGCTGCTGTATGTTTTGTATACTCCTATGTTTTTTGTTTCTTTATTTGATTTTCACCTAGAAGCTTTTGTACCAGTTTTTTTACTGTTTATGGTGTATTTTTTTGACAAGAAAAAATATTCGTTATATTTTGTTTCTGTGGTGCTTGCTCTTTCTACGATAGAATTTGTACCATTAATCACTGCGACCTTTGGTATGTGTGTCATATTGAGGGTTTTGTTTAATAGTTTAAGGAGACATATTTGGTCTTGGAGGTTTTTAAAAGATAAAGAATCTATTTACGGTTTTTTAACCGTGTTGTTGTCTGTTTTGTGGTTTTTTGTTGCTCTTCAGGTTAAGAAAATCTTTAATCCTCATGCATCGCCTGTTCCGTCGCAATTTGCTCATCTATTGAATCCTTCTGAATGGTCTACACTTTACGTGTATTTGGAGAAGTATCTTGATGAAAAGTTGCTTTATGTGATCTTGCTTTTTGGTCCTTTGGTGTTTCTTTCTTTTCTTTCTCCTTTGGATCTTGCGCCTGTTGTGCCTTGGTTTTTGATGTGTTTCCTGTCGGATTATGCTCCTTATTTTATTGTTAGGTATCAGTATTCTGCTTTTACTACCGCTTTCATCTTTTATTCGATGATTAAAAGCGTTAGGAAGCTTTCTGTGGTCAGAGATAAGATTGATGATTATAGAATTAAGAGAATAATGGTTCTTTTGATCGTGGTTTCTCTTCTTTTTGCAACTTATGCCGTTGAAAAATATGATTTGAGAAAGAATTTGTTTGGTTCTTATTCGGATGAACATGTGGAGCTTCTTAATTATATTATATCGTTGATTCCTGAAGATGCTTCTGTTTTAGCTCAGAACGACATTTTCCCTCATATATCAGGTAGGAAGAATGCGTACGTGTATCTTCCAAGTTCGTCTTTTGAGCCAGACTACATCATATTTGATATTAATCTGACATTTTATAGGAGCCCTCCTCCATATCCTCCCTACTCTCAGTTTATACCTAAGTATTTGAAGAAACACACAAATTATGGTGTTTATGCGTCTGCTGACGGAATACTGTTATATAAGAGGGATTATGTTGGTGATCCTGTTTTCTACATTCCCTATGTGAGAATTCTTAATTATAGGGATTTAAAGTTGGGTGCAGGGAGAATAGTGTATGATTCAACGTCTTATTCGAAAAGGGTTCTGTTTCATGGTAAGAATGATTCGCCTGGTGTTTTTTGGTTTGGTCCTTATGCGGTCTTCCCGCCTGGGAATTATACTGTGATTTTCCGTTTGAAGGTTTCAGAAGTTGTTAATGGTACTGTTATAATTTTGGATGTGGCGTCGAATTTTGGCTCGGAGATATTAGCTAAGAGGGTTGTGAATGGTAGTGAATTTTTGAGTGCGGCAGGTTGGCAGAATTTTACATTGTCTTTTGTGTTAGACGCGCCGAAAGAATTAGAGATAAGAGGGATCTATGTTAGTAGTGTGGCAAGTGTTTATTTGGATTTCATTGTTGTTAAGCAGGTTAGTGTTAAAATATAGAGATTGAATCGCTGATATTAGCTTTTTAAGTTCAATGTTATGCGTCTTGTTATTTGGGTATTAAGAATATATAGGTGAAACTAATAATTTTATTAGGTTTTGGGTTATTTGTTGGTAGATTGGATCTTTGATTGTATTGAAATTTTGGTTGGCGATATCTGTGATGGTTAAGAAGGCTGTTATTACTGCTGGTGGTTTGGGTACTAGGTTGCTTCCT
>CAYYWW010000039.1:0-5886 GCA_964475515.1 uncultured archaeon
ATGACCTGATCTTTAACAAAAATATTGACCCAAAAAGTGTGTGCTATTTTAGTTGCGAAATTCTAAGAAATTTCAAAGAATTAGTAGAGCTTGTGAGAAAGATTGATTTGTTAAGCGAGGGTAAAAAATATATATTTTTGGATGAAGTCACTTTTGTTGAGGAATGGCAAAGAGCAATAAAGTATATACTAGATTCTCCACTTTCCAAAAACAAAATATTTTATATAACAGGTTCCTCTTCGATTAACCTTAAAAAGGAGAATTTTCCGGGCAGGGACGTGAAAATAGAAGAATTCCTCCCGTTAACTTTTAGGCAGTTCCTGGGAATTTTTGGTTCACCTCAATTGAAAAGAGAGCTACGCAATATAAAATTTAAAAGTTTGAAGGAGATTTATGAAAATTCCCAACAATTGCTTCCACATAAAAACGAGATAGAGAAACTATTCTATAAATTTTTAGAGTGTGGAGGGTTTCCTCGTGCATTTTACGAATTAATGGAAAATGGAAAAATAAGAGAAGAAACCTACAGTATCTATTGGAAATGGCTTATTCACGACATTGCAAAAATAAACAGAAGCGAAAAAATAGCCACAGGCGTTTTATACGCTATCTTAAAAAATTACGGAACAAAATTTTCTTTGAGCTCCATATCTAAGGAAACGGAGATAGGCTCACATGTAACAGTTAGAGAATATCTCGAAATTCTAGAAGATCTGTTTGCTGTAAGAAATTTCTACACCTTCGATATTAACAAAAAAAAGGTATTGTATAGGAAAATGAGAAAATCTTACTTCGTAGACCCGTTTCTTTTTTATGTAGTACAGAGAGAATTAACAGGCATTAAAAAACTTCAACATGACAAAGTTGTAGAAGGTCTGGTTGTGGAAGCAATGATAAGGAGACTAAGCAAACATAATATAGGTTTCTATCATAACAAGAAAGAGATAGATATATGCTTCGGAAACTTCGGCATAGAAATTAAGTGGCAAGAGAACGTTGATAAAAGAGATTTTCCGAATGTTAACATAAAGAGAAAGATACTTTTATCAAAAAATGATTCATATTTTGATGAAAAAAACAATATTCTAATCTTACCTGCACACATGTTTTTGTCTTTGGTGTGAAATCATATAAAAGCAAGATAATGAAATGAACGAATATGGAATTTATTTAATTTATTTTTTCGGCCCTTTCTTTATCATATTCTACGCAATGTAATCCCAACGATTCATTGGGTATTTTAGTGGTCGTTAACATAACTTCGACTCATTGGAAAATGCACAACTCCAAGACTACTTGCCGAATTAATATGCGGTTGTGTTAACACTGTAGTATTTTATACATTAAAATCATTAGTTAAGCAACCTCAGTAAATGTTTAAATTTCATAAACAAAAATTAACATTGGGATTAACATTTGGGCCCGTGGCTCAGTTGGTTAGAGCGTCCGTTCCGTGAGGTCGTACTGGCAATTGCCAGTAATCATGGAGACGAAACTGATAATCGGGAGGTCGCGAGTTCGAATCTCGCCGGGCCCATCAAAATTATTTTAAATTTTCCAGCGTGCTTTAGTTTTTAATAAATAAAAAATATATAAAATAAAATATATTTTGGAGTACATATTTAAATCTTTCTTCTAAAAATAGATATATGCTTGCAGTAATAATTTTGATAACTGTGCCCTCGATATATTCAGCGACACTTTTGAAATTTTTGGAAAAATTCGAAGTGAGAAAAAGAAGTCTTTTGACATTCCTTTTTACCATTCTTTTTGTTCATCGTGGGATATTACCTTAGGTTGACAGGAACCCGTGAACTCATAGACATCGGTTTTTTCTTTACAGACAGCAGCTACCAGTTTGTTTACATACTCTTCACGATGTTCTTGACGTTGGGACAGTTAAAATATTGGAAAATAAAATAAGCACTCCATCTACCAAGTCCATTATTTTAATCGTTTATTAATTTTTTTTCACATTTTAGTTATTATGAAAATTTATATTGCTGCTAGATTTGGTAAAAAGCAGGAAGTTCGTAATTTATATGAGCTGTTAAAGGAAAGAGGCCACGAAATAACACTCGACTGGACAACCCATGAATTCATTAAACCATTTGAAGATAATCAAGAAATTGCGGAAAAATATTCAGTTGAAGACATTGAGGGCGTAAGGAACAGTGACGTGTTCATTTTATTAACCGACGAAGCTGGAACAGGCATGTATGTTGAATTAGGAGCAGCAATTTTCTCAAACATAGAATTTGGAAAACCTAAAATCTATGTTATAGGTGAGTACACATCCCGATCTATGTTTTATTTCCACCCGTCGGTTAACCGTAGAAAAAGTATTGAAGAGGTGTTAGAAGAAATTGAAAGAGAATGAGCTGTTACTTTTTCTGGTTAATGGACCGGTCGGGATTTTCAACACACTACATTTCTCGGAGGATAGTGCGGTAAAGGGGCATTGGAAGTGGAGCGAAGCGAAACTCCCGAAGCCCCTTTGCGCTTTTGAACCCGAAGTCTCCGCCTGTTTCTACACTTCTTTGGTGCAGCTTTCTTTGATTTATGCACCGAAGAAAGGTGCATGCGAAGGCGGCGTCTTACCGTTCGACCACCGGCCCATATGAGTATTTCAAAGATGTTATTAATAAAACTATTTATTTCAGAATTTTGATAATAATTTATGCGAAGAAAAGAAAACTCATTGAAAGCAAACAAAGATCCTACTACTTCTAAAAAAACAAAATACGTGGTTGTTGTTGGATCTGTTATAAGCGGCGTCGGTAAGGGTACATTTACAGCCTCACTTGCAAATTTACTTAAACTGGCTCATGGACTTAAGGTTGCCCCACTAAAATTCGATGGTTATTTGAACTATGATGCTGGAACATTAAATCCATACAGACATGGCGAAGTTTTTGTTCTGGATGACGGAACAGAGTGTGATTTAGATCTTGGAAGCTATGAAAGAATGATAAACCAAAATTTAACTCATCATAATTATCTAACCGCTGGAAAACTTTTCAAAACAATAATAGACAAAGAAAGAAGGGGCGAATACCTAGGCAGAGATGTGCAATTTATCCCTCATGTAACAAATGAAATAAAAAGTTATGTCAAGAAGCTAGGGGAGATTAGCGATGCAGATGTCGTTCTCGTTGAGGTCGGAGGAACAATAGGCGATTTGGAGAACTCTTATTTCATAGAAGCAATGAGAGAGCTTGCATACGAAGAAGGTAAGGAAAATATATGTTTCATAAATGTTGTTTATATTCTAGAACCAAAATCACTGGGAGAGCAAAAAACAAAGGCAGCACAATTGGGCACAAGAAGACTTATGGGGCTTGGTATACAGCCTGATATGATTGTTTGTAGAAGTGAACATCCGATTTCCAAAAAAATAAAGGAGAAAGTGAGTGTCTACTCAAACGTTCCTGTTGACAGAATAATTTCTTTACCTGATCATGATGTTATTTATGAAATACCGTTAATACTGGCTGAAAAGAAAGTTGATGAGAAAGTGTGTGATATATTGGGGTTAAAATTCAAGGAGAAACCGTCTAATGATTTCAAAAGATGGGAAGAACTCGCGAGAAAAATGCGCGGTGTTAGAAAAGAAGTGAACATTGCAATAACAGGAAAATACACAGATGTTCACGATGCATATATATCTATTTTAAGCACTTTAGAACATACTGCTCCGTATCTTAATGCTAAGGTGAGTATAAAATGGATAGAAACCAGTAAAATTGAAAAATACACCGACGTTGAGGAAATGCTTAAAGATGTAAACGGTGTAATAGTACCTGGTGGGTTTGGTTCTCGTGGTGCAGAAGGCAAAATAATGTGTATACGTTATGCAAGAGAGAACAATATACCATTTTTAGGTCTATGTTTTGGTTTCCAACTGGCATGTATAGAATATGCACGAAATGTCTGCGGACTAAAAAATGCGAACTCCACTGAAATAGACCCGAATACAAAAACACCTATTGTAATAATTCTCCCGGAAAAAAGGAATCTTAAAGAAATGGGAGGAACCTTGCGCTTGGGAGGTCAGGATGTTGAAATAAAACCCGGGACAAAGGCACATAAAATTTATGGAAAAACCCTTATAAGAGAGCGGTTTAGACACAGATATGAATTGAATCCAGAGTATATAGAAGTTTTAGAGAAGCACGGTCTTGTTTTCTCTGGTAAAGCACCAAAAAGAGAAATCATGCAGATTTTGGAATTACCGAATCACCCGTTCTTTATGGCAACGCAATTTCATCCAGAATTTACATCGAAACCCCTAAATCCGAGCCCAATCTTCAAAGCATTTTTGGAAGCAGCATTGAAAGTATAACAAGAAAAAATTAAGATTTCTTTTCGCATATTAACTCGTGCATTTCAAGCAATCTTTGATTGTTAAAGGGTCGATGACAGTATCTACACATTAATATCTTCTTACCCTCTGTTTCCTCCTTTTTTTCTTTGGTTTGTATCGTTTTTCTTTTAATATCTTTTTGAACCTTTGTTTTATTTGCTAATTTTTTGTTTTCCAATTGTGACGGTACAACTTCAGCACTTTCCACAATCTTATCCTTTATTTCATTAACTTTCAATTTGATTTTTTTCACTGGTTTTATTTCTTTATTTTTAACAGGCTTACTTTTGGTTTTTGGTTTTTTTACCACTTTCATTTTTTCGTTTACAAGTTTTTCCAATTGATTTAGCCTTTTTTCCAACATTTTTTGTTCTTTTAAAACACTTTTCACAGGGGATGTTCTTATTTCATCAACCTTTTTCAAAATAACATCAATTCTTTTCTCGAGTTTGTCTGCGTTTCCCCCGACATTTTTAATCTCAGTTTCTAACCTTAAATAATCAGTTTCACTGTTTTTTTGTACTCTTTTGATGTTCTCTTCAATATTTTTGATTTTTTCACCAAGAGCAAATAATTCTTGGTTTAGCTTCGAGAGCGAATCACTAAATACTTTTTGGGATGGTACATTATTAAGGGTATCGAAAATCTGGGTAATGAGTTTTGTTAACTCCTCTATCTTTCCCAGGTTTTCCTCAGTTTTTTTCTCAACGACATCAATGTTTTTTATTTTTTCCTCATTAAATTTAATCTCATTAATTTTCTTCAACAGAGAATTAAATTTTGATTTGATTTTTTGATCCAAATCAGCGTTCGATTCATCTATGCGTCTATCAAACGTCTCGCTTATTTCAGAAATTTTGTTTATCAATTCATTCAACCTTTTCTTGTTTTCATTAATTTTACTGCTGAGAGAATCTATACTTTTCAATTTCTCTTTTTCGAGTTCGATTTCTTCAACTTTTTTTAATGCAGCATCGATTCTTGATTCAAATTTCTTTTTAAAGTTGTTTACCATACTTTCTACATTTTTTTCAATACTCTCCTTCATCGCAGTGTTAATGTCCTTTATCTCCTTTTCTAAGATTTTTTTAATCTCAGAAACATCACTCGATAGTGTATATAATTTCTCCTTGTTTTTATCTATTTTGGACTCAAGATCGTCTATTTTTACCAATTTTTTGTGATCCTCTTCAAACTTCTTCAACCGCTTTAGTAGAGGTCTAACTTCCGCCCTGAAGCTTTGTTTGAATTCTTTTAGCTCTTCTCTGTTTCTCTTTGAAATTTTCTTCAGAATTGTGTTGATTTTTTTGTTCTCTCTATCGAAGATCATTTTCATTTCTATGACCTTTGAGTATATCACCTCGTCTATTCTCTCATCAACAAACTTCTTTATTTCGTATTTAATCCTTTCAAATTCCTTCTCCAAAGCAGATTTTTTCAAATAATAACCACAGTTCTTACAGAATATGGCTTTTCCTTCATTTTCTGTACCACATTCTGGGCAAATTAAAGTTTTCATA
>CAYYWW010000040.1:0-5683 GCA_964475515.1 uncultured archaeon
TTCTTGGCAGTAGTTGTGTTCATGTGAAAGAGGTGTATATAAAAGAAAACGCCAAGAAAGAAGAAGAATGTAAGATTGCCGAGAAGTTGAATAAAATTACAGCTCCAATAAATAAGTTTGGGTGCTCAGATTGCTCTTGTATATCTCATCTATTTAAAGTTAATAAAAATGTATTGAACAAAGTGACGAAAGAACTCAACATGAAAAGACTTAATCTTTGAATTTTTGTTTCAATTTCTCTACTTTTTCAAAAATTTTCTCTTCATTTAAAGTTAAAATTTTTCTATCTTGCATTATGACCTTGCCATTGCAAATGACTGTTTCAACATCACAAGATTTTGCCGAATAAACCAGGTTTGATATTGGATTCCACGTGGGCTTCCAGTGAGCCTTTTCTACATTAAGAATTATTAAATCTGCTTTCTTGCCTACTTCTATGGAACCGATTTCTTTTTCTAAACGCAGTGCTTTTGCACCACCTATCGTAGCGCATTTCAAAACGTCATCGGCCTTTACAACTGCTGCGTTCATATCCTTTGATTTGTGCAACAAAGCTGTTAATTTCATTGTTTCAAACATGTCCAAGCTGTTGTTGGATGCCGCACCATCTGTTCCCAATGATATGTTTACACTTTCTCTTTGCATCTTTGTAAAGGGCATGACTCCGCTGGCCAATTTCATATTAGACACAGGACAATGGGAAACCGAAACCTTATTTTTAGAAAGTGTTGATATTTCCTTTTCATTAAGCCAAACACAATGAGCAGCTAACGTTCTTTCTGAAAAAAATCCTATAGAATTCAAGTATTCCGCAGGTCTCATCTTATTTTTTTCAACACAACCTTCGATTTCATTCTTTGTCTCAGAAAGGTGTATATGGTTAACAACATTGTACCTATCAGAAATTTCCTTTGATCTGAGAAGCGTTTCTTTAGAGCATGTGTATATCGAATGCGGGCCTATGCTGGGATATATTCTTTCTTCACCTCCCCATTTTTTTATAAACTTCTCTGCGTTGTTAACAGGATCGCCCGGTTGTGTTGATATTTCTTTATCTATGACTGCCCATGAAAGAACAGCCCTTATACCTGCATCTTTAACGGCTTTGGCAACACCGTCCATATAAAAGTACATATCGCAAAAACTAGTTGTTCCAGATTTTATCATTTCTATGCACGCGAGAAGCGCTCCTAAATATACATCGTTCTCCGCTAATTTTGATTCCATGGGCCAAATATGCTTCTCTAACCATTCCATAAGAGGCATATCGTCTCCAGCTCCCCTGAAAAGCACCATAGAAGCGTGGGTATGTGTGTTTATCAGCCCCGGAAGAACAAGTTTTCCTCTGGCATCGATTTTATTTTCCTCGCTTATACTTAATTTTCCTATTTTCGTTATTACATCATTCTCTATTAAAATATCAACATTTTCCATAACTTGCTCTGGAGTTATAACAAATCTTGCATTTTTTATAAGCATAATAAGTTTTTTTCACGATGAAATTTAAAGTTGTAAGAATATACGAAATCTTGTGTTACAAAAAATTATGAAACGTTTCACAAAATAAAGTTTAAACTTTTCTGTTAAATGCAAAGTTTAATGAAACAATAAAATTTAAAAAATTTTATATCAAAATATAAAATCCTATGAAAACAACTGTTATTTCCTTCGTTGGAAGCAATGGAAATTCGTTGTATCATGCAATAAAGGAGTTTTCTGTAGATAAAATTGTTTTGATTTTTTCAGATAAAAAAAGGGAAACATTAAATTCTATAAAAAATGAATTGAAACGTTTCAAAATACCAGTTGAAACAATAAAGTTGAAGAACGAGACTTGGGAAGAGGCGTTCAAAATCGTATCTAATTTCTCAAAGAAAGAAGAGAATATTATATTAGATTGTACGTATAGTTCTTCGTTGCAGGCAGCTACTATTTCGGCCGCATTTGTGAATGGAATAAAAGCCTATGTTATTGCTAATGGTAAAATGAAATTCCTCCCGACAATCAACATAAAGTATGATGAAATAATTTCAAAACAAAAAATAAGAATATTGAAAGAAATATTGAAGAGTAGTGAAATAACCGAAGAGGAATTGAGCAAGAAAATTGGCATGAGCCTTCCATTGATTTCATATCATCTCAATGGAACATCCAAAACAAAGGGGTTGAAAACCATGGGACTAGTTAAATCAACTATAAAATCAGGAAGGGTTTTTTTAGAGGTCACAGAAATAGGAAAAATACTCAGCGAAATTTTTGATTAGCCTTTTCTTCTTCTTTAAGCCCAAAGAGAAAGAGTTTTATAAGAAAAAACCCTATAAGACCTCCAGATAGAGTGCCGATTATGTAGGGTGTTGCGCTTTGAAAAACGAATTTGAGAGGAAAAATAGGTGCTTCATAAAAACTCCAGTGAATGTCAAAAAAGAATATAAACATGAATGAGGCCAAGCCTGAGATAACAAAAAATATCAAATCAGCAATTATTTCCTCCCTCGTTACTTTGGATTTTCTCACTTTCCTTATCATGTTTTATTATTATCGCAACAACGTATTAAATTTTTTAGCAAAAGGAAAAATATAAGCATCCAGAAAAAAATATATATATGCAAAGGTCCAACAACAGAAAAAACATAATAATAATGGGTGCTGCTGGTAGGGATTTTCACAACTTTAACGTGTGTTTTAGAAAAAATAAAAAATACAATGTTGTTGCTTTCACTGCTGCACAGATACCAAATATAACTGGGAGAACATATCCCAAAGAGTTAGCAGGTAAATTATACCCAGAAGGTATACCTATATATCCTGAAGAAACACTGCCTCAATTGATAAAAAAATATCATGTAGAAGAAGTCTTTTTTTCATACTCTGATGTTAGTTATCAATATCTCATGAACAAAGCTTCGCTTGTTCTTTCTCATGGTGCTGACTTCAGTTTAATAAGCCCTGAAAGAACAATGCTCAAATCAAAAAAACCTGTGATATCTGTTTGCGCTGTAAGAACAGGGTGTGGTAAAAGTCAGACATCGAGAAAAGTTGTTGAGATATTAAGTAAACTGGGTAAAAAAGCGGTCGTAGTAAGACACCCAATGCCCTATGGTGATTTGAAAAAACAAATGTGTCAGAGGTTTGCAAGCTATGATGATTTGAACAAACACAAATGTACGATAGAGGAAAGAGAAGAATATGAACCGTACATAGAAAGAGGATTTATTGTTTATGCCGGCGTGGATTATGAAAAAATATTGAAAAAAGCAGAAAGGGAAGCCGATGTTATTGTGTGGGATGGAGGAAACAACGATACTCCGTTTTTCAGACCAGACCTTCATATAGTTGTTGCTGATCCACATAGAGCAGGCCATGAAGTGTCTTATTATCCCGGAGAAATAAATGCAATGCTTGCTAATGTTGTCATAATAAACAAGATAAACACAGCCAAAGAAAGTGACATAAAAAAGGTCGAAACAAACATAAAGAGAATAAACCCGCATGCCAAGATCATAAAAGCAGAATCTATAATCGCTGTTCAAAGGCCTGATACCATAAGAGGCAAAAAAGTTGTAGTTGTTGAAGATGGGCCAACGGTAACCCATGGTGATATGAAATTTGGTGCTGGTTTAATAGCAGCTGAAATGTGTGGCTGTAAGATTGTGGATCCAAGGATGTATGCCACAGGTTCTATAAAAGAGACATATAAGAAATACCCGCATTTAGAACGTGTTCTTCCAGCAATGGGATACGGTAAAAAACAAATAAAAGAGCTGGAGGAAACCATAAACATGATAAAATGTGATGCAGTTGTTGTGGGAACACCTATTAACCTTGCCAAACTGCTTAAAATAAACAAGCCCGCAGTGCGGGTAAAATATGAACTAGACGAAAAAGCAACCAGGGAATTGGAAAAAATAATAAAACACTTTGTGAAGAGATTCAAGATTTAAACCACCGTACCTGCCAAGTTCTCTTCGTAGAGTTTTTCAAAAAAATTGCGTAATTTTTTTCTTCTCTCAATTTCTTCAAAAATTTCTTCTAACTCATGTGCTGGATACTCTTCTTGAAATAGTGAGATGGTTCTTGTCTTTCTAGGTGTTCTTTTTCTACGCGGATAACGCGGTTTTCTGCCGTTTGCTATATCGTAAAGGTTTGCCAGCCTTTCTGCAGCCACTTCTGCCTCGTCTTCGAATTTATCAGAAAATGTTCCAGGATTCAACCTTAGATAAGAATCATCTGGATCGCTTGTAAAGAATGGTGTTCCTCTAACCCATGCTATACCCTCTCTTGCCATTATCTCTTTATCTGCTACTTTTTCCATTCCCGGTAAACGTCCCCATAAGAAGAAAGACCCACCAGGCATCTCTACTTCAAACTCAGGTAGTTTTCTCCTCACAGCATCTACAAATGCACTAACTCTGTCTTTATATAGTTCTGCGTTTTCTCTTATATGCTGTAAAAACCCATCGACACCAACATATTCAATGTATTTGCCCGCTATAACTTGACAGAATGAAGATGAACATAAATTTTTTGACTGTTTGTTGAGTTCGAATTTTGCTATTATTTCCGGATGCGCTATCATAAAGGCGAGCCTTAACCCTGGAGCTAAAACCTTGGAAAATGTCCCTAAATAAAGAACTCTATTGGTTTGCGGTTTCCCCACAACCTCTTCTCTCTTTCTATCAAGTACGTATATTGATTCTACCGGTTCTGTTTCTTCGTATCTGAGGGCTTCGTATGGTTGATCCTCTATGAGAATAAAATCATATCTTTCTGCTAAATCCAATAATTTAAGTCTCTTTTTTCTGGAAAGAACAGCGCTAGAAGGGTTTTGGAATGTTGGAACCAAGTATACAAATTTTGGCAATTTTTCACCAGATTCTTTTCTTCTTTCCAACTCTCTCTCAAACCAATCAACATCAATTCCATCTTTCTCCATTGGAATAGAAATAACATCATATAGGTTTTCTTCATTGACTTTAGCACAAAACACTTGTGCTCCACCAAGATAAGTGTATCTTGCTATAGCCACACAGTCCCCTCTGTCGAGAAACACCTGCTCTATGCCAGCAATACCCTCCTGAGAACCGCCGCCAAATATTATAACTTCATCTCTCGGTATTTCTATTTCAACTCCGTATTCTGACTTAAACAACGCCTTAACATATTTTATGACAGTTTCTTGAAATTGGGGCAAGCCTGCTGTTGGACCATATTGAAAAGCAGTTTCCCAATCATATCCGTCAGGGGCATTCCTTTTGGGAATTGTCAACACTGCTTCCATTATTTTGTCCACTGGAAAAGTTTTTGGATTAGGCAGACCTCCTGCCATGTAAATTCCATCAGCCTTTATGAATTCAGGGCTATTTTTGATTTTCAAAATCTCTCTTATATCGGAAGGAACAGCTGAAGAAATAGCATCATTGAAGAAATCAGCAGGTGTGAAAATTTTAACTTGTGTTTCATAGCTTGACATATTAATTTTTCTCGCGAAATTTTATATTTTTATTCCTATAGGAAATTTTTATTCCTAAATGAAATTACAGATGTAGTGCGTGATTATTTGAAAAGGAATTTATTTAACTAATCAAAATTAGATATATGAACGTATACGAAGCAATTCTAAAAAGGAGATCGATAAGAAGATTTAAAAATAAACCGGTGGGTTATGATATTCTAGAAAAATGTG
>CAYYWW010000041.1:0-5590 GCA_964475515.1 uncultured archaeon
CATAATAGTCAGTGTATCTCTTATTCCTGGTGCCAAACCCATTATTACTATAACTATTTTTATAAGATTTTTTATTTCAGGTTCCATTTCAATTTTCTCAACAAAGTAGAGCACAGAGAAAATTATAAAAATTTTCAACAAAAACATGGAAGATGGCCCGACGACAGAAAAAAGAAAGCGTGGCACAAAGTGTTGTTCAAGAAATCCAAAAAATGTAACAGCGGCGTATGTTGCCGATGCATCAAACAAATGAGCTGAGAGTATACCGAGATTTTCGTATTTAAATGAAAGTAGAATTTTTTTTGAAATTTCGTTCTTCATAATGTTTTCCTTTAGGGGTCTGAGACGCATAACAAAAGCACAACCAAATATAAAAAATACCCATAAACCGAAAAATAAAAGAACTAATATAAGCGGAACGATCGAACCAAACGGAAATACCATACAATTCCACAAGCAAAAAACAATACCAAGTGTAAACATCGTTTTCCAATATTCAATTTTACAACACTTTTGAACAAAGAGGGAAAAAAGTAAAACCCCGAGCGCTATGAAAAACGTTATCAAATAACTAAATGGCGTTGGAAAAAAACCAATTAGAAAGGAGTAAAATCTCGTTAATATGGGAATATTGATAATAGACGAGATATAAGCATAGGCCTCATGGGAAACAGATGAAAAATTGTAAAAAATACTTTCAAAAAACATTGGCTCTGAAACATTTTCTAACGCTCTGTAATAAACAAAGTCTCTTATTGCTCTGAGACTTGATGCCCAAAAAATAAACGGCAATATAGCGAACATAAGTTTATAATCTATGGAAACCTTCAACCGTTTCAATATTTTCAAAACCAAAAGAAACCCAACCAAAAGAAACACACCATAAACAATACTGTTGAACGGATTAAACCAACCGTTTCTTAGCAAGGGTTGAATAAAGTACGTGTGAAAAAATGAAACATCTTGCATAATATACGTTTAAATTTTTTTATATAAATTTGATTTATCTTAATGAAGTATAAAATAATGAATTATGCGTGCTGAAAACATTTTCTATTATGAGCAACAATAATATAATAATGAAAAATAGAAAATTAATAAATATAAACTACTAAATAGTTATAATTAAGTAATGTTTTTCAGGAGATTTCCTTATGGTGGACATACTAATTAGGAAGAAAATATTGAAAATCCAAGAAAGGTTAGGTATGAGAATAGGGGTTATATATGGCACTAGCTCTATTCCGGTGGTTAGAAACGTTTCAGAGACTCTGACAGTTCTCAAAGATCTCTATAAAATAGGAGTAAAGGCGTTTGTTCTACCGAAAGAACTATTTTCTGATATTACTGACGCTTCGGACTTGTACAAAACAAAATATGGAGACTTGTTGAAAATAAAAGAAGAAGCGAAAAGATACAACATAGAACTTTCGCTACGTCATACTGAGCTCACCGAACAACCAGATGAAACACTTAAAATATTCTCGAGAATAGCGATGATAATGGATTGCAGAACATTTATAGTAACGCCTAATTTTTATTCCAAAATCATGCCTAAAGATCAGGCCCTAAAACTCGCTGTTTACAAAATAAATGAAATTGTTTCAGGTATTGAAGGAAGAGTTAAAATAGGCATAGAAACAACAGGTAATATAAACGACGTTGGAAGTTTAGAAGACGTTATAGACATAGTTAAACGTACAAATTCTACCGAACCGATAATAAACTGGGCGCATATCCACGCGAGAGGTGCCGGTATATTAAGAGAAAGAAAGGACTTTGGAAACATATTGAATAAAATAAAAGAAAATATTGGAACTGCGACCTTAAGAGAAGCGTATTTTTTGTTTTCCGGAATTTCTTATGGTCCCTCAGGTGAAATAAAACATATACCTGTCCAAGACTCTGATTTAAATTTAGAATATATGATAAGGGAGTCTATGTCAATGGGTGTCAGAGGCACATTAATATTTGAAGATCCGGAAAGGGAACGCTTCATTCTGAAATACATGGACAGGTTGGCAGACATGGTAAGATAAACAGCAAGCATATAAAAAATGGAGTTAATAATTTTATGAAAACAGTTAAGTTTATAAATAACAAAATTTATTATTATTTAGTGGTATAAATGCCCAAAAAAAGAAAAACACAAGAAAGAGAAAAAAATAAAAAGGAAGAGGCGGGAATGGATGTTAAAATAGATGAAGTATTCGATAACCTTAAGCTTAAGAAAAAATCAGATAAGGATGAGATTGAAAAACTGAATGAAAAACAAAGGGTCGAAATAATAAAAAAATTCGCAAAGGAGGCTCTCAAAAAATACGGTAAACTAATACGCTCCATAGTTCTTTTTGGTTCTACTGCAAGAAAAGAATTCAAGGAAGAAAGTGATATAGATGTTTTTGTTATCATAGACGACACAAAAGCAAAGATAACTCCAAGAGTAAAAATAGATATAGAGGATGGGCTTGATGCTATAGCAAGAAAATTAAGCAAAAACCTCTCTTTGCAACAACCATATCTGCTTACGGAATTCTGGAAATTAGTGAGAGAAGGGCATCCCATAATCTTAAACTTCATAAGGGAAGGTATACCTGTTTACGACAAAGATATATTTTTGCCAATAAAGAAGCTGCTTCAGATGGGCGAAATAAAACCATCCAAGGAAGCAGTTGAAAAATTTATAGAAAGGGGACCAAAGAGAATAAGACGTGTAGAAAATGCCAAAATATACATGGTTGTGGAAGACTGCTACTATGCTATGCTGGAAAGCGCTCAGGCGGTTCTGATGTTTTTAGGAAAAATGCCGCCAAGACCAGCAGATGCGCCAAAAGAATTAAGAAGATCGCTTGTTGAGAAAAAACTTCTTGACGAAAAATTTGTTGGTTATTTGGAAGGTGTCATAAAAGTAAGAAAGGACGTAGAGCATAAAAAAATAAAAACAATATCCGGAGTTCAGTTGGATAGGTGGATAAATAGAACAAAGGAGTTCGTAAAGGAAATGCAAAAACTGATAGTCAAAATAGAAATACTAAAAAGAGAAAATATAGTTTTGAAATCACACGCCATAATGACAGAAACTGCAATGACTTTGCTAAAGGCCTTGAAAAAACCTGCTACCGAAAAAACACTTCCCGAAAAATTCAAAAAAGAACTCGTTGACAAGGGATTGATAAACAAAAATTACTTAGATGTTTACAATAGACTTTCTGAAATGAAAAAGAAGGTCGAGGAAGGAAAAATAATGGAACTTCCTAAGCAGGAGATATTGCTTAACAGGGAATATGTAAGAAAATTCATAAGAGAGGCAGGAAAGATAATGAAAAAGAAAATAAACATGCATCATGAATAACATGGAAGAGGTAATTGATAGCGGTTTGGAAGAAATTGCGAGATACCTTAGATGTAATGGTATACTGTGTGCGAGATCCGGTGAGTCATACCTTGTTCTCGATAGAAGAGAGCATGATGATGATGAAAGAATATTTGATAAAGTTGGTGAACTCAGAGGACAAAAAGGTCGTTATTATCTTAGATTAGAAAGAGCACCTAAACCATTTTCCCTTGAGGATATTGAAGGAATAGTGGAAAGGTACGTCGATAGGTTTAATGTAAAAATAGAACTGGAAATACCTCTTATTTGCAGATAACTTGTTCTATAGACTTAACCATATAGAAAACAAAAATATGAGTATTAAGGCAGAAGTTAGTGTTACTAATACACCTGATTTTACCATATCCTTTACTTTTATGTAGCCCGATGAGTACGCTACAGTATTGGGTGGTGTGCCTACTGGTACTATGAAGTCAAGTGAAATGGAAATCGCTGCAAAAATTGTGAGAAGTCTTGTATCTATGCCTACAGAAAACGCCAAAGGTATTACTATGGGAATAAATATAGCGGCTGTTGCGGTATTGCTTGCAAATGCTGTTAATATAATGCCGAGTAAAGCCACGGAGAATAAAATAAAAACCAGTGGCTGGCCAAAAATCACTGTGTTGATGTATGATGCAAGTATTTTATCTAAGCCAGAAAAATTTATTGCAGAGCCGAGACTTAATCCGCTCCCGAACAATATAAGCGCTGGCCAATTAATTTTTGAAAAATCTTTCATATCGAATAACCCAAATAAATAAAGCAGGATAATGGGAACAAGCGCAACAACAGATGCAGAAATTCCGTGAATGGACGTTGTCAGCCACAACATCACTGTTAATAGAAATATACAAAGCACGATTTTTTGTTTTGAGCCTGTTTTTTCTTCATATTTTATTGCTGTTAGGTTTGAAATCTCAGGCTTGAAAAACATCAGAAGTACAAGCCACGTCAGCGGAAGGGCTATAACTATGAAAGGCAGACCAAAAAGCATCCACTCAACAAAATTTACAGTTATTCCCTGTTCGGATAAAAACCTAACAGCTATGGCATTCGGGGGACTCCCTATGATTGTTCCTACCCCTCCGATGGTGGCTGAGAACGCTACACCGAGAATCAATGCTCTGGCATATTTGCTTTTTAACGGCTTTAGTTTATTCTTTCTTAGAATTGAAATTGCTATTGAAATCATTATCAGAGTTGAGGCAGTATTACTTATCCACATAGAAAGAAAAGCAGTGACAAACATCATACCAAAAAGCACACTCTTAGGGTTAGTGCCAACCTTTTCCAAAAACTTCTTTGCTATCAATTCATCAAGCTTATACTTCTGCATCGCAACTGCCAGTGAAAAACCACCTAAAAACAAAGCTATTATAGGATCAAAAAATGGTTGGAAAACCTGCTTAGTGGTCATTTCAGTGGTTGTTGCAAGAATAAAAGCTATTAACAATCCTGTAACGTGAAGCGGCAGAGCTTCTGAAAACCAGAGTATTCCCGCAAGAATAACTACAGCCAAAACATGTCTTGCCGGAGTTGGTATTCCTATATCAATAAAGTACACGAGTAAAAATACAAGAAATGAAATTAGAATCGTAAAATACTTCCTCATTATTAATTATTTCTCCTCATAAGGTTTTATAATTAGCTGTTTCGGTTAACCTTCACTCCATGCTTTTTCAATGCTTCGAGGGTCTCCTGTAGAACCTGATCCACTGTCTTATTTGTAGTGTCGATTACAATATCATAGTGTTTGTGGTCATAGCAGTTAAAACCATAATATTTTTTATATCGTTTTATGTCACTCTCAACCCTTCTTTTATTTGCTTTATAGACTTCCTCTACAGTTGAATAGCGTTCTTCAGGCCTTTTACCTTCTTTAGAATCTTTGAAAATTCTTCTTGCCCCCTCTTTTGGGTCAACCTCAAAGAAAATCTTTATAGAATTAGGTGCGAAATGGAAAGCAGTTCTCCCCTCGATTATTATATTGTCCTTTTCCTTTGCCAATTTGACAATATATTCATCGACTATTTTGTCAGAGAAAAATTCTTTCTCATCCCTTTTGTTTAACTCTTCCAATGTTATACCAAGTTTCCGAGCGATTTTGCGTCTTTCTCCACCCATGTAGTACCGTTTAAAACCAAGGATTTTCTCAAGTTTTTTGGCAATGGTGCTTTTCCCAGAACCTGGCTTCCCAGAAATTGTTATTATCAT
>CAYYWW010000042.1:0-3820 GCA_964475515.1 uncultured archaeon
CCTTCATAATTTTATTTTCTAATCAGGACATAATAAGTTTTGAAATATTTAAATATGGAAATCAAACTATTAAAAAATCACTCGAAGGGGTGTTAATGAATATTAAAATCAAAACCATTTTAATATTATTGGTAATTGTTGCAATTATTACTGTTTTTGCTTCTAACACGAAAACAGGTGAAGAAAAAAAAGTCGTTGTTTATGTTGCCCATGATCAGGACTACTCAGAACCTATACTAAGAGAGTTCGAAGAGACAACAGGAATAAAGGTAGAAGCTCTTTATGACACCGAGGCAACAAAAACAGTGGGTCTTGTCAACAGGATTTTAGCAGAAAGAAACAATCCAAAAGCAGATGTTTTCTGGAACAATGAGCCCATAAGAAGCGTTATGTTAAAGCGAGAAGGTTTGCTCCAACCATATTGTTCACCTAACTCATTAGATATACCATCTGTTTACAAAGATGATGAATGCTTTTGGATAGGATTTGCCGCAAGAGCAAGAGTACTTATATATAATACTGAAAAAATAAGTGAAGAAGAAGCACCAAAATCTATCTTTGATTTAACAGACAGTAAATGGAAAGGAAGAGTGTGTGTAGCTAACCCGTTATTCGGAAGCACATCAACACATTTTGCATCTTTGTTTGCGGTTTTAGGTGAGAGTGAAGCAAAGAAATTTCTTTTAGACCTGAAGAAAAACAATGTAAAAATTGTTGAAAGCAATTCAATGGTTAGGGACCAAGTTGTAGCAGGAGAATGTTGGATAGGGCTTACTGACACAGACGATGCTTATGATGCTGTATTGGCAGGCAAACCGGTAAAAATGATATTTCCAGATCAGGGAGAGAATGATATTGGTGACCTTGTTTTCCCAAATACTATAATGTTAATAACCGGCGCACCGCATTCAGAAGAAGGTAAAAAATTAATAGATTTCTTACTCACTCCTCATGTAGAAGAGGAATTAGCAAAATCAGCAATGCAAATACCTCTGAAATCAAGTAGCAAGGTTCCGAATGTAATACCGGGAAATATAAAGCCTCTTAACGTGACGTTTGCGGAGATGTTCGACTATCTAGACATTTCAAACAAATTTGCGCAGGAAACATTTATACAGTAAGAGACAAGATTTAATTGATAAAATGCACAGAAAAACCATCAAGTACATGGTCTTAGTTTTTGTTTTTATATTTGTTTTCTTTCCCATACTATATCTTTTCGTATCATTTTTGTTTCCTAACTTTCAGTTATCAGGCATAGGAACAGTTATCAACTATGTTAGAATGTCGTATGACCCTAGAATATTGTCCATTTTCATAAGAACTCTATCCATAGGATTCGCTGTTTCCTTGTTGACTGCCGTGATAGGAACGACATTGTCAATTCTGATTGACTGCACCAACATTTCACACAAAAATTTTTTCAAATTCTCGCTTTTTTTACCGTTTTTGATACCTGCATATATTTTTACATTTTCTTGGATGGCCTTTCTCGGAAAAAGAGGAATTTTTGCTAACATACAAATGCCAAATATACCGATAGACATATACAATCCATACGGTGTAATTTTTTTCCTCACACTTTCTCTATTTCCTATAACAATGTTAGCGGTTTCTTTGGGTATAAAAAACATAAATAAGGATTTGATAGATGTAGGAAGGCTCGCAAAATCAAAAAAAATTCTAAAAAACATACTCCTACCGCTAATAAAACCTCATATAATGGTTTCATCATTCATCGTTTTTGCATTGGCCATATCTGAATACACAGTTCCCGCTTTTCTTAGAGTTAACACGTACTCAGGAGAAATATTCGCTCAGATGGCTGCTTTTTACAATCTCAATAGAGCTGTTTTGTACTCAGTACCTATGGTTCTTCTATCGTTTACTGTATCGGTTGTAATTTATTTTTATATCAAGAGAAACCCTGTGTTTACAGTCTCTAGCTCTTTCAAAGAAGAAAGAGCTTTCATTAATTTATCAAAGCGACAAAAATTTATAACATACACATTTCTCACTACAATGATTCTCATTTCCGTAGCTATACCAATCGGAATGATTTTAATAGAGTCAGAGGCAAGTCTATTCGATGCCGTTCTCTTTGCCAGAGAATCGGTAATAAATTCTATTATCTTAGCGTCTCTTTCTTCAATTTTAATAACCTTTGTAGGCTTTTTAGTTTACAACGTATTGAAAGAAAATCAATTTCTCCCCCCACTAATAACAATACCACTTATAATACCAGCACCGGTAATGGGAGTTGCACTGATAAACTTATATAATTCCTTCTCTGTTGGCGTGTACGGAACCGAAATCATGTTATTACTCGGCTATATGATAAGATTTTTACCGTTTTCAATACTCATGTTTATGGTTTTTTCGAGGCAGGTATCTCCAGAAATCGAAGAAGCAGGGTTACTAGCAGAACGTGACTATATCAAGATTATGCACAGGATAACGTTGCCTCTGAGTAAAGGAGGTATAATTTCGTCCATGTTTATAGTTTTCGTGCTGTCTTTCGCCGAAATTGGGATAACGCAGCTGTTATCCCCGCCCGGATTCCAAACACTATCAATAAGAATAGAAACTCTTATGCATTATGGAAATTATCCATTTGTTGCCTCTCTTTCCTTGTTCACGATTTTGTTTATTTTACTGGTTTACCTATTATATATATTGGGTCACAAGTATGAACGTAATTGAAGTGAGAAACCTTAGCAAAGCAATAGAAGGTAGGGAAATATTATCAAAGATAAGATTTAGTGTCAGTCAAGGCGAGAGATTCGGAATATTTGGACCGTCAGGATGTGGAAAGACAATGCTTTTAAGGTGTATATGCGGACTAGAAAAAATAGATAGCGGTGAAGTCTATTTAAGAGGCAAAGAAGCAACATCAAAAAGAACATTTGTACCACCAGAAGAAAGAAACGTAGCCATGATATTTCAAGAATTGGCATTGTGGCCTCACATGACTGTGAAAGATCACATACAATTCGTATTAAAATCAAAAAACGGAGAAACCAAAAAAAGAATGAGAGAGATTTTGAAAACAGTTGGTTTAGAAAAAAAATTAAATTCAAAACCATCTCAGCTCTCTGGTGGAGAAAGACAGCGTTTAGCCATAGCAAGGGCGATTGCACAAGATTCCGATATATTACTCCTGGATGAACCGTTTTCTTCCTTGGATTTTAAGCTCAAAAAAGAAATAGGAGACCTCATCATGAAAATACAAGAAATCAATAACATTACTGTTGTTTATGTTAGTCATGATATTTTAGAGGTTATGAGGTTTTGTAACAAAGTAGCATTAATGGAAAATGGAAAAATAAAAGAAATTGGAAAACCCAATAAACTCCTCGCTAAATTTCTGGAGAAAACAAATATACAAAAATTATAATTAATCATTATCCGAAACTGGCTTTCCTCGTCCTCCGGAAGTAATATATACTAAAGAAACCGGTAACTATACCTGTTGTTAGACAAGCTAAAGACGTTATTGTTATCATCACATCTCCAGGAAAAAGTTTGATTAAAATAATAGACGAGATCAAAAACAGAAGAGAAGTGTTTATCATGCTCAATGAAGTTCTTATGTTGGCCATAATACTTCTTTCCTGTGCTTGCTTCCTTTTGATTATCTCCATGGCAGAGTTCATACTTTTCTAATTAAACCCGAACTCGTATTTAAATCTTTACTAATAATTTTCTTTGAATTAAATTTCATAGTGCGCAGAAAATACAAAAATTTATAAAAACAATACTCCATAAATCTCATATAATGCCCTGATGGTGTAGCCTGGTCTAGCATATGGGACTGTCA
>CAYYWW010000042.1:3920-5508 GCA_964475515.1 uncultured archaeon
AGAGCTCCCATGACGCGGGTTCAAATCCCGCTCAGGGCGTAATTTAAATAACTTCCAACTCTTCACCAGCATTCTTTAAGTTTTAGAGAAAGAGGAGAGTATAGAAGATCTCTATTATAGAGAAAAGGATTCGAAAAATTAAATGAAAAAATAAAAATTTTATAAAAGTTTAATTTAAATGAAAATTATGAGTGCGGGGAGGCTCGTTTCAACAGACGAGATAAGAGAAAAGTTAATGAATATTGAAGAATATATGCCACAATTACCAAATGTTGTCGTAGAATTTGCAAATTATCTTGCTGATCATCTAAATCCAAAACTTGTACCAGCGGGTTTCGCCCTTAGTTATGCATATGGTATAGTAAGTCTGTACCGTGGAAAACATGGAAATGGACAACCTATTCATCATAAATTGGCAAAAATGCCGCGTGGAGAATATATTAAAATTAAAAACTATTTCGATGAAATTGTTGATGTTGTTGCCGAGCCAGAATTTGCCTCGGAAGCTAAAAAGGAGTTTCAAACCTTACAGGAAGACATAGACCGTGGTCTTGGATTATATTTATAGCTTCCCAATTAAACAAAGGATTAAATAATTATTTTATTCGATGCACTCAAATATAAATTATGGTTTCTAGAAAGAAGAGATCCAAACACACCAAAAATAAAAACAAGAGAGACATCTTTGACAAAATTATAGATATTCTCAAAGAAATCAACAAGGCAAGAAAACCACATAGACTTGCAACAGCAGGTGTTGTTGCGGCTATCGTTGGCGGATTGCTAAAAGCTCAGGCGTTGACAGCTACATTTCCAAAGCCTTGGGATGTGTGGGGAAATGCCATACTTTTTATATCAATAGTACTTATAGCGTTTGATTTTATGAAAGGAGGGTTAGTTGACTGAGAATTCAAATATTAAGCCACCTTCTTCTATGCAACTTTTTTTCTATGACCTTTAATTTAAGAAAAATAAAGATTATGATCGTAAAAGATACGGCAACTGCATAGTACCCAAAACCTGCTATAATACCTATTCCTGTTACTGACCAGAGGCTTGCGGCAGTTGTCAACCCTATTACATGATTTTTATCTGTTATTATAGTACCTGCACCTATGAATCCAACACCTGTGAGTATTCCAGTAAGTATTCTGGCAACAGAATCTGGATCTGGGAAAAATTCTAAAGCAGATGCCGTTATCATGGCAGATGTCATACATACTATTATGTTGGTTCTGAATCCTGCAGGATGGCGGGTTTCTTCTCTTTCAAACCCAATTATACCACCCAAGATGGCTGCAAGAAGCAATTTAAAAACAAAGTCAAGAAAATTGATGACCATATTTTATTATTTATGCCGACCAGTTTAAATGCATTGAAAAAGGAAGGAATTTATAAAATATTTATTAAAATAGAATAATTATAGTCCATGGGCCCGTAGCTCAGAACTTTATCCGTCCTATGTACGGATATTTGTGGGCAATCTGGTAGAGCACCTGAGCATCTCTATGATGTGCGGTGATGCTTTTAGCAGACTAAAAGCGTGTTGAGCTCCATGCTATGACAGATGGAAGATACCAGGGAGTCG
>CAYYWW010000043.1:0-5492 GCA_964475515.1 uncultured archaeon
GCAAAGGCTGTTGCTAACGAATCTGGTGCGAATTTCATATCAGTTAGAGGACCAGAAATTACATCTAAATGGGTAGGCGAATCAGAAAAAAGAGTGAGGGAACTTTTCAGAAGAGCGAAACAAGTTGCCCCAGCAATAATATTCTTCGATGAGATAGATTCTATCGTGCCTAAAAGAGGTCTTGATGTGGGAACAAGGGCGTATGAAAACATAGTCTCACAAATACTTGTTGAAATGTCTGGTCTAGAAGATCTACATGATGTTGTTGTGATAGCAGCTACCAACAGACCAGATATAATAGATCCTGCATTATTGAGACCAGGTAGATTTGAGAGACAAATATTCGTTCCAGCACCTGACAAGAAAGGCAGGGAAGAAATATTTAAGATTTACACCAAGAAAATGCCCGTTAAAGGTGTTGATGTGAAAAAACTTGCAAGCAAAACCGAAGGTTACACTGGTGCAGACATAGAAGCAGTTTGCAGGGAAGCTGGTTTGAATGCGCTGAGAAGAGATATCAACGCAAAATACGTGACGATGAAAGATTTCGAAAAAGCGATAAAGAAAATCGGACCTTCTGTCAACGAAAAAATGATGGAATATTACAAAAAAATGAAAGAATATTTCAGAAGTCCCTCAAGTAGTCCTAAATCAAGAAGGTCAAAAGAAAGAGAACTGGAATACGTAGGCTAACCCAAAATATGAAAATAAGAAAACCTGTTGTTGCAGGAAGTTTTTACTATTTTGATAAAGATAACCTGAAAAACCAGTTGAGTAGGCTTTTTTTAGGGGTTTCTAGAAAGCGCAAATGTAAAGCAGTTATATCACCTCATGCAGGTTATCTTTACTCAGGAAAAACAGCAGCACATGCAATATCATCAATGAGAGATTTCAAAGATTTTATTATATTGGGTCCGAATCATACAGGACTGGGGGAGATATTTTCAATAATGTCTTCTGGCAAATGGCAAACACCACTTGGATATTGTGAAATAAATTCTGAACTCGCTGAGAGTATTAAAGAATGTGGGTTTGTGAAAGATGATTTTTTTGCTCATGTAGAAGAGCACTCTATAGAAGTTCAACTACCATTTCTTCAATACATGTTTGGTAATTTTAGATTCGTTCCTATATGTATAATGAATGTTAGTTTCTCTGAAGGCTTCATGAAAGAGTGTATAGCGTTAGGTGATCATATAGCAAAAATAATAAAAGATAAGAACATAGGCCTCATTGCAAGCTCTGACTTTTCTCATTATCTTCCAAGAGAAGTTGCAAAAAGAAAAGACGAAGCTGCAATAGAGGCTATTAAAGAGCTTTCAGTAAAAAAATTTTTCGATGTTCTTAGGAAAGAGGAAGCTTCTATATGCGGTTTTGGTCCCATAGCTGTTGTGATGACAGCTGCTGAGAAACTAAAGTTAAAGCCTAAAGTCATACATGCATCAGATTCCGGTGACGTAACAGGAGATGTATCCAGCGTTGTAAGTTATTATGCAATAGGTTTTGAGTAAACTACTCTATATTTTTATTTATCAAATATTGTATCTTAGCAGTAGTTAAAACCAAAGCTTTATAAATTTGTTTTTTATTATGATTTTATGGAAAATGGCCGCCAAGGTGTTGAAAGTGTGGTTACTCACTATGAAAAAGCCAAAAGAATTTTACTAAGGAGGCCGAAGAAATATGAAATGTAATGAATTAGTATTATACAGAGATATAGAAGAGATCAGAGTGAACTTCGAAAATACTTTATGGTTGCCTCCAGCCGATTTAAAAGAAGAGATAGAAAGAAAATGGAAGGAGAAACTTCGAGAAGTTGAGGAAACTAATAAAAAACTTCCTGAAAACAAAAAAATAGTATTGTACAATGGACCGTTAACACGGGTTAGAAACATGTCATATGATAATGGTCTTCTTTTGATTGATACACAAAGAACTTACTATGCACATCATATTGCTACAAGAGGTAACAAGGACATTGAAAGAAGAGCCAACCCTCTATTTGCCGCGCTTGTGATAGAGTTGTACAACTCGTGGGGAGATTCATTTTTGGTTTTTGGTGAAAGTCTGGGAACTGAAAGCGAACACAGAGGTAAACTAAATATAGTTGCAGGTGCAGTGAATCCTGATATTGATAGACCTGACGGGTATCCCTCACCCGGTGTTACGCTTCAGAGAGAGCTTATGGAAGAACTTGGTTTGACATACGAGGCGTTTGACGGTACTATAAGACCAATGTTTGTTGTAACAGAAAAAGAGTATCCACATCCAAGTATTGTTTACACCGGAGTTCTAAAAATGGATATAGAAGAGTTGAAAGAACGCCATCAGACCAGGGTCGAAAAGGATAGAGGAGAAGGTAAAACACCGGAATTTGGCAAGATTTACTTTGTCCCAAGAGAATATGAGGCTATTAAAAAAGAAATAAAAGAGGGCAGGTTTCACAACAGAGTTAATATTATTTTATCTTGCCTTTATCACGTTGGAATATAAATAAATATTATTCTGTACAAAAAATAAATTATGCCTACGTTGAGCGAAAGAGAGAGGAAAGTCTTGGAAATAATGTCAGAGAATCTTCTCTTGACAAAATCCGAGATTTCGTACCGTTTATCAAAAGAAGGATATGACGGTATTGACGATTGTTTGAGGTCTTTAATGGATATGGACCTTATTCAGAAAGTGGAATCATTGGGAGTTTCATTTGTTATTACACAAAAAGGCTTGAAAATGGTTAAAGGTTAATTTTTTATTTCACTTCACATTTTATTATATTTGAAATCCATTTAAATCATAGCTACAAATATGTTTTTATAGCCCTGTGGTGTAGTGGTCAAACAGAAGGTGGCCTTTAATTTTGGCCGTCTTCTGTGACTATGCATGTCGGGCTTTGGATCATAGCATCCAAAGAGTTGAGTCCTTTACAGGACTGTGAGAGAAGAAACCCGGCGACGGCGGTTCGAATCCGCCCAGGGCTATTGAAAAATGTATAGAAGGTGTCATCGACTTTTCTTCCATACAACTCTTTTCTCAGGAATAATTAACAATGAATTAAGGAGCCAACTTCTTAGGACGCATGAGTTATAAGTTACTCCTTCTATTTGTACTATTTCTCTTGTGGCTCGGTTAAAATATATATTCATTGCGTTCGCTGGAATTTCTTGAAAGCCCTCTGGCATATCAGGTTTTATATTTAGGTGGTCCACTGATGAGAATAAGTGCTTGTGTTTGATAACCCTGTAGTGCGTTATTTTTTCCTCGTGTGGGCTGTACTCATGGACAACAATTTCTTTAGACTTTTCAAGAGTTGCATATCTATCTACTATTTTTTGTGCTAGGAGAACATGCACGTCGGGATCAAAAGAATCGGGAACGATTATTACAGACCTGTAAAGATCGTGAATAAATGACTGCTCATCGGTTTCGGCATTTTCTGCCATATTTAACCTTGAAGGTTAAAAATAAATTCTTTCAAATTTATTTCTGAACGACAAATACTAATTTATGAGTCCATATGACCAGTTCAAACAGGATGTTATTGATGTTCTTTGGAAATTTGCAAAGGTAGACCCAGTAGATTCAGAAAAAACCCTTGAAAAACCACCTTCTGGTGTAGATGCCGATATAGCGTTTCCATGCTTTCTTATTGCAAGAAAGCAGAACAAACACCCTGCTCAACTTGCGAAAGAGATAAGTAAAAAACTGAAACCAGAAGGTCTTATAAAAGATATAAAGGTGAGCGATGCGTACATAAATTTTTATGCTGATTGGAATAAACTAAGTGCTCTTATTCTAGAAGAGGTTTTGTTAAGTGGAGATAAGTATGGTTGTGGAGCCAAGAAGCCACAAAAAGTATTAGTCGAGCATACATCAGCAAATCCCGATGGACCTTTGCACATAGGTCATTTCAGAAATTCTGTGATAGGCGATAGCCTGGCTAAGATTCTATCATTTTACGGATATGGGGTAAAAACAGAGTTTTTGGTGAATGACACTGGAAGGCAAATAGGAATAGCAGCTATGGAATATCTGAAACACGATGGAAAACCCGACAAAAAACCTGACTGGTGGGTTCTTGATTTATATGTTAAAGGAAACCGCGAAATAGAGAAAAATCCAAAACTTGAAGAAGAGGTTAAAGAGTTGATGAGAAGATTTGAAAGCGGTGATAAAGAAGTTCAGGAAGTGTATTCTTTCATAGTAGATAACTGCTTGGAAGGGCATAAAGAGACGCTTAAAAGATTAGGAATTAAAATAGACGCTTTTGTTAAAGAGAGTAAGTTCTTGCTTTCAGAAAGTGTGAAGAAAATATTAGAAGAGATAAAGAAAAGAGTCGACATAGGACGTGTGGATGGAGAACGTGTTTGGGTAGACTTAAGCCAATTTGGAATAAAAAGAGAATTCACATTGACAAGATCTGATGGAACGAGTATATATCCATTAAGAGACCTTGCATATCATGCGGATAAGTTTTCAAGAGCTGATATTAATATAAATGTCATTGGTACAGATCAGAAATTTTATTTCAAACAGCTAACATCAGTTTTGAGCCTTTTGTATCCAGAAAAAACGAAAAACTACACTGTGGTTTTTTATGAATTTCTTTTGTTACCAGAAGGTTCGATGTCTACAAGAAAGGGTAAATTCATATCTGTAGATGAACTGCTTGATAGAGCGGAAAGTGTTGCGAAAAAAGTTGTTGAGGAAAAGATGCCTCAGTATAGTAAAGCATTAAAGGATAAAATAGCAAAAATTGTAAGCGTTGGTGCCTTGAAGTATGCAATGATCAAGGTTTCTCCAGAAAAAACCTATGCTTTTAGCGTTGAAGATACGTTGAAATTCGACGGGGATACCGCACCTTATATACAATATACACATGCTCGCGCTTCATCTATTCTTAGAAAATCTGGAGTGTCATTTGAAAAAACACCAAAGATCGATGGTAGTCTTCTCACACATGAAAAAGAACGTGCGATCATAAGACACATTGCTGATTTTTCTAATGTTGTGAAGACATCTGCAGAAAATTATAGACCGCATTATATAGCTAATTATATCTACAAACTGGCTTCTTTATTTAATGACTTCTATCAAGAATTACCGGTTTTAAAGGCTGAAGAAAAGGTAAAAACAGCTCGTTTGGTTCTTGTTAAAGCAGTGCAGACAGTTCTTAAAATAGGTTTGAATTTATTAGGTATAGAAGCACCGGAGAAGATGTAATTTGAAACTAATATATTTAATTTGGTTTTCATAAATATTAATTAGCTAAATTCGGTAGAAACCGAAAAAAATAAAAAGAAAGATAAATATTAAGCAATATATTGTTAAGGAGGAGGTATGAAAGGTATAAAATTGTTTGCTGGATTGTTTGTGGTTTTACTAGTGTTTCCGGGAGTAGGAACAGAAGTGTTTGCTTGGGAAAGTCCAGGGGATTTACCACCTTCGCCACCAGAAGAACCACAAAGATTTTTACCAGACATTTTGGTCTATCG
>CAYYWW010000044.1:0-5061 GCA_964475515.1 uncultured archaeon
TTCACTTCGTTCTGATTTTTTGAAAAATCCATGAGCGCATGCTGTTTCACCTTTGTCTTCACCTCCGTCTTTTCTTTATCTTCCCATTTAAAAATTAGTTTTCCATACACACCGTCGTAACCAGGCTGTATTTCTACTCTACCCTCTCTTATAGCTATTATAGCTTCAGCCACCTTCTCATGTACAATATTTTCTAATTCTGCTTTACTAACTTCAAGTAAAACCTTGAACTCAGAGCCAAATGCGCTGATAAGTTTATTGTATTTTTCCCATATCTTCTTAGAATATATTTGTTCTATGCCGAGTGAGTGAGCCAATATCTCTGAAAGTGGAACAAGAGATTTGAACGGTATCGCATTCTCTGGCCTAAAACCCTCCGGCCTATCCGCAAGCTCTTCAACCCTGTGTAAAACACCTATGGTTAGCTCTCTACCACACACAGGACAGATGTTGTTATATTTTTCGGATTCCTTTGGGGAAAGGGATATGTTGCAGTTACGATGGCCATCGAAATGGTATTTACCATAGGAAGGATCCACTTCAATCGTGAACAAAAGCTTTTTGGGATTCTTTTCCCTTATCGTTGTTATTAGTTCATTGTAAGTCAATTTTTTCACATCGAAAACGGTAGCTTCTCTTCCTATTCGCCAAGGCCAGTGCGAGTGCGAGTCAGAGAAACTAACGAGTGTAATATTATCCAACTTAGATAACCTCCAATTCATAGGAGGGTCTGAAGATAATCCGGTTTCAATAGCATGTATATATTTACTTTTTTCTTGAAAACATTCATCGATAGAATCAAACCCGGATTTAGAGCCAAATATCCCGTACCACGGCGTCCAGGCATGCGCCGGTATTATCTCTATATCATTACTTATACTTTTCATTATTTCAACAAGTTCAACACAACTGAAACCAAAAATAGGTCTTCCATCATAATCTAATCGCCCATACTTCAAAAGTTGATCGTTTATTTGGTCAACAATTTCAAATGATGGAGCAAGAATAACGTTATGAATTCTTCTTTGTTTACCATCTTGCATATATATATTCGATATCTCTGTCTGAAGTAGGAAGTTGAAACCAGATTTGGTTTTTAATATACCACTCCCATCCTCGACAAGATTTTCTTTTAAATTTTTTAACCAAGAGGGGTGCGTGAAATCACCAGTTCCCAAAAGATTAAGGCCTTTAATTCTTGCATATTTCTCAAGATTTGTTATTGTTATATCTTTACTGCATGCTCTACTATAACTACTGTGAATGTGTAAATCAGCAAACACCTTCATGAATAAAAAATTAAATTATTGATTTAAATTTAGAAAAAACGCTTCTTCTTTTTCTTTTCTTTCTCCTTTAGTTTTTTACTATATTGTTCAATCCATTTTTCTGTTTTTTCTATGCCTTTGGAAGAATTCCCTATACCGCTCGTATTCCCAACACCAACAATTATTACCTTACTTTTGGGTTTCGTGGCAATTAAACTTCTTTTAATGC
Source organism: uncultured archaeon (assembly GCA_964475515.1). Lineage (GTDB taxonomy): Archaea > Aenigmatarchaeota > Aenigmatarchaeia > QMZP01 > QMZP01 > CAYYWW01. The sequence continues at coordinate 1,498 of CAYYWW010000044.1, forward strand.
TCTCTTCAACCTCTTTAAATGCGTCTTTTATCTCCTTTCTCATGGGCATTATTGCCTCCTCAGCACTCATCTTAACTATTATGGAGTCAAGCGGTATGTTTTTCTTAACTGCAACATTTTCAATATAACTTTTTTCCACACCAGGACCACCTATTGCAACGCCAACACCCTCAGCAATGCTTCCTGTTTTTTCACCCTCAAGTTTGGCTGCGGCATCTATTGTTATTATTTTCGCTATTTTATGTTTCTTCAATAATTTTTCAACTGCTTTCCCAGGTCTCCCTAGTCTGCCACCAGGCCCCTTTGCCTTAAGAAGGAAAACATGTCTGCCAAGCATTTTCTTTTCTGCCATTACAACATCTTCCTCTATTTCTTTGGTTTTTGCATTTCCAATGAGCTTGGCCACTATATAAGGTCCAACAGAATCACCTATTGGTTCTCCCTTGGTTAAGGCCTTTGTTCCTTCATAAACAGCATTAGCTAATTTTTCTATCATAGGTAATTGCATTTGAAGCAACATCGCAATCTGTAAGTTTTTCGTTTTTCTTATCAACTCAACATAATGTCTTATAGTCTTTGCTATCGTGTGAAGACTTATTCCACCAGAAAGCCCCATAGTAAGTGATGCACGTCTTTCTTCATCCATTTTCGGCGCGATCTGTTTTACGAAATAATCAAATCGTTGTTTTTCATTTTGTATTATATGGTCCAGCTTCCTTATTATACCGTAGGGATCAAGCGACACAGGCTCTATGACAAAAAATTCAAAAAATCTATCTATTGATTCTTTCAATGATTTTGTAGGTTTTTTTGTTATACGATTTATTATAAATTTTTTCGATTTTCTTGACATGGATTCAAGATTCTCTGCTGTTTTTTCCAATTTCCACATTATTTGGGAAATCATTAATTTTGGATAAAAATAAATAAGAAAGAACATGAACACAAACCACATTATCCATGAATACCCATCACCATTACCCCAAAGCTGTGACATATATAGTTCCATATCATCAACCAAGTGAATTATTCTATGTTATTTAATTTATATATATTAATTTGTAATTTCCAGTTTAAGTACTCTCAAGTGCCGTATAAACAATTATAATGAGAATCAATAATCATCTAATGCGTTTTTAAACGCATCATAAAGCTCATCGTCATATGCTACGAAAATAAGTCTTTCTATGCTTTTTGGTTCGAACCTCCTTACAACAGAAACCATAGTATTAGCAGCTTCTTTATACTCTACTCTACCAACACCTGTACCCAAACCAGGCACTGCCAGCTCCCTTATATTGTTAATTTCAGCACATTCTAATACTGCTGTCATAGCAAGTCTTACATTTTCTACAGACGTTCTCCCAGGGGTTTCCATTGTTGGAGCATGAATAACGTATTTTGCAGGCAAATTCCCAGCTGATGTTATAATTGCTTCACCAACCTTTACTGGTATATACTTTCTGGCTTCTTCCCTAATTATTTCACCACCTGCATCCAATATAGCTTTTGCAAGTCCGCCTCCCATAGAGATATAAGAGTCTGCGGGATTAACTATTGCTTCAACATCCAGTTTTGTAATATCGCCTTTATACAATTCTATTTTCATGTTGATCACGTCTTGAATGGAGTTTCCTTAAAATTTCCGTATACAATTCTATTTTCTCCTATGAATTTTTTCAAAATCATAAGTGCTGCTTTATGATATTCTAGCCCATAGTGACTTGCACAATAGTCAGCAAGGACATAGGTAACGTACCCTCTTTCAAAAGAATCTGCTGCACTTTTTAGAACACAACTGTCTGTGTCAATCCCAACAAGATACACCTCGTTTATGTTGTGGGTTAAAAAATAATCTATAACTTCTGGTGTAAAAATTGTATAACCAGTTTTAACAAAAACTTTGCAATTTTTTGTTTGTAGTTCATCTACTATTTCGTTTTCAGGCGGATATGAAAATCTGTGCCAGTTCATGATAGATTTATATGGACTACCTTCTACATTAACGAATTTCGTAAAGATCACGTGATCAAAGAATTTATTTTCTACCAGTTTCGCTATCTTGGGAACTATGTGTTTTGTGTTTTCATTTATAAATCCCTTCTGGACATCTACCACAACCAACACATTGGACATTTAATCACCTTTTCTTAGTTCCCAGAGTTTAAATGTATCCTCCAAATCTTTAAATAAATTAGCTATTTTACTGGTTTTAATCAAACAATCTTTAAAAGCATAGTATTGGGAATCCAGTAGAGGATCGATAGACTTAAAATTTTCCCAGAGATTAATGCAGTTTATCAGATGATTTCTCATATCTTTACCTTTGATTAAATTATTTTTTATTTTCATTTTTGTTGTATAGAACAAAAACCATAGATGTTGAAGTTCAATTTCAAGCTCTACCAGCATGTTCAAAAATCGATCCTTGCTTTGAGAATCACAATACAAAACCACATTACTCCACGTTGCAAATACGGTTTTTTCACCGTCTATGGGTATTTCATATACGTCTTCCCTTTTTATAGCCTTTTCTATATCTAAGGCACTTTTAATAGAAGACAGGAACTCCTTTGAGATGTCAGTTAGCGGATTATCAGTAATTCCAAGAATTCCAGGCTGAGCGCATATCCTCAGAATGTTTCGCATAATTTCAGGCTCGATGAACTTATTATGCTCGATATGATATATAGTCATTACGTATTTTATGTTATTTTTTATCAAATGTTTCTTATTCACTTTACTGAAAATATCATTCACATCCTTAAACAATGGAGATTCACCATTTAGTATAGATAAATGATGCAGTCTCCTATCAAGTAAAAAATCAACTACATTAAGATTTTTTTGCTTACCCCTGTACACCAGCACACAAACACCAGTATTGAACCAATGATACGTGTTATTGTTATAACAAAAAACAACTCTCTCTTTATTCACTTTTTTGATTTTTAGGCGTCTTAGGGCGTCTCTATTCACCTTTCCTAAATAAAACGGTATAAAACTTATGGGAGTTGACCGAAACTTATATTTGGTGTATTTTAGTTCTATTTTTAGATCCCCAGTTTTGTGATTAGAACTCCCATCTATCTCATATGATACTTCTAATTTATTTAGAAAATCCTCCATACTCTTTATCCAACTTAAACTTATTCTGTAGTTTTTGTTAGTTTTCTCCAATATACTTTCATCTGTTAACTCTTTCAGTGCTTTATGGACAGCTTGATAGGAAACTCTTTTCATCTTTCTTACACGATGATATATTTTTTTAGCAGAGAGTGGCCATTCCGAAGCTAAAATAGAAATAATAGCATCTTTAACTGTTTTTTTATTCCCGGTGAGTGGAATCGTGAGACTAATAGGCATATTTAGCTTTAGGAAGAAGATTTTTAAACTTGTTAGTTGATTTTTTTAAACCCAAAACGTATCTGACAGAAAAAAGTATTAAAAAACACTGAGACCAAAGAGTAAAGATAATAGCTCTTTACGGAATTAAATGATGAAATTGGCTCTTTGCAGAACAGCACACCAAGTATTTCACCTGGAGCTATTATCGCTTAAATT
>CAYYWW010000045.1:0-4929 GCA_964475515.1 uncultured archaeon
TCAAAATGGTTGTTTGTGAATCTTGCAAGTCTTGTGCTTCTTCTCATGAGTTTTGATGTTATTTTTGCACGCACACGTTGGTTAAAACCTGTTTCACATGGCCTCAACGTAAGTCTACGAGCAACACAATGGAAAGCTTCCTTTGCCCATCGCCTATACTTTCCAGAAAATATTCCCAATACAGCAAATGTTATCAACGCAACCAAACATATGCTCATAATTACCTCAACTTAATAATATTTTTCATCGTTTCTATAAATATTTCGATGTCCTCTCTTGTGTTATATAGATAAAGAGACGACCTTACAGAGCCCTTTATTCCCTGTGCATTGAACCATGAATGAAGACAATGCTGTCCTGACCTTACCATAACATTAGCGGTCTCATCCAGTATGATAGCAATGTCATGATATTCTATACCATCGACAACAAAGGATGTCACCCCACTTCTTTTGTTGGGATCCTTTACGCCAATTATTTCAACACCGTCCATTGACACAAGCTCTTGGTTTACAATGCTGTTTAATTCCCTTTCATGCCTTTCTATATTTTCCTTTCCAACATCATCAAGGTATTTTGCAGCTGCTGCCAATCCTATAGCCCCTGCGTAGTTTTGAAGGCCAGCTTCAAATTTTTCTGGTGGTTTTAGCAACTCATAACTTGTATAAGTGGTTTTAGCAACGGTGTCTCCACCTACCAAAAACGGTTTCATTTCTTCCAAAATATGGTATTTTGCATATAAAACTCCTATACCAGAAGGCCCAAGCATTTTATGTCCAGAAAAGGCCAAAATATCACAATCGAGCTTTTTAACATTTATTTCTTTATGCGGAACGGATTGTGCACCATCCAACATAACTAATGCACCATAATCATGAGCAATTTTTATTATCTCCTTTGCCGGTACTGTGTAACCATCGAGGTTGGAAGTGTGAACAACTGAAACGAGTTTAACATTTTTATCCATCGTCTCCTCGAATTTTTCTAAGCTAAATGTGAAATCACTGTTAGAAGGAACTATTTTATGTTCAATTCCAACGCTTTCTCGGAGAATCTGCCATGGGATTAAATTAGAATTGTGTTCCCTGTCTGTTGTCAAAACTATATCTCCCTTTTTTAAAGGAAGAGAGTGCGCAACGAGATTTATTCCCTCGGTTGTGTTTCTTGTAAAAACAATTTCTTCGGGTTTTTTTGCCCCTATGAATTTTGCTATGGTTTCCCTTGCTTTATCATATTCTTCTGTTACTTTGTTACCAAATTTGTGTATGCTTCTTCCTGCACAGCCTGGATATTCCTCATAGTATCTGTTTTGAGCGTCTATAACTTGCCTTGGTCTTAATGTCATACATGCATTATCAAGATAAACAACAGGTTTTCCATTTATTTTTTGTTGTAGTGCAGGAAAATCTTTCCTTATCTTCTCGATATTCATAATAGTTAATAAAATTGAACTTTTATATGCTTTACATGCTATGTTTCAAAACCCAGCAGCGAACTTTTCAAATGTTTATGTGCTTCTTTAAGAATGTTTTTTGAGTTTTCAAACGTAATTATTTTAAGCGCTTCTTCATAGGGAACCCATTTGAACCCTATGTGTTCATAAGACAGCCTCACTCTGTTAGTTGTTGTTTCTGCAAGATAAAAAATAACCTGTTTATGTATTGTTTTCCCTTCTCTTCTGTAAAAATATTCAATGGTTTTTCTGAAACCGCCTATAATTTTGATATCATCTATGCCTGTCTCTTCTTTTATCTCTCTTCTTAGCGTTTCTTCTTCACTTTCTCCTTTCTCAACATTGCCTTTAGGAAAATCCCAGTGACCATGTGGATAATGTAAAATAAGATATTTAATTTCATTGTTTTTCCTGAAAACTACAGCACCTACAGATATCTCTTGAAACATAGTTATCATATTTTATTCCTGTATAATAACATTTATAGTTACAATAATTAAAATAGAGGGTATCATGTGTTCCATTATTTTCGGAAATGGTTAATTGATGAATTGCTTTTGTAGATTTTACAGACAAAAATAAACACTGGAAGTGGCAAAAACTACTTGGAAGTTATACGAATTGGTAGATAATATTATAAAATTTCAAAAGAATATGTAAAAGAGGTGGACCACATGAAAGTTAGGGCTAGAAAGGAGTATAAAAGTAGACATTATAGAAAAGAAAGATTTCATGGCCAAGAAGAATTCTATCATGAACCTTATGTAATTCGTCTGGACTGGATACCCGAAAGTAGAGAAGAACGAAAGGCTTTGAAACAAGCATCACCGCCACGCTTGATTAGTGCAGCCACGGAAGAGGAGCTGGAAGAAGAATATAGACGCGTTGTAGAACATTACACGACCCTTATAAGTGCATACCGAGAAATTGAAAGAGACAGAAGGGCAGCCAAAAGAGAATTCCAGTCATCTGAGGAAGAGTTTCATTTTTAGTACCATGGGATTCTTGAAGTAGTGCAGGATCAACTAAGGTGATTATTTTTTTAGTGATTAGTTTTGTGTTTGTGACGATTACTTTAGAATCTAACTTCCAAATGTAGCAAATTTTTATACCTCAAATTAAAAATAATACAAGATGTGTTATGTGTTTCGCTATTCCTGGAAAAATAATTAAAATCGATGGTGATTTAGCTATCGCCGACTTTGTAGGAGAGAAAAGGAAAATAAACATTAAGTTTGTAAATGTGAAGCTTGGTGATTACGTAATTTGCGCTGGTGATATCGCAGCAGATGTAATACCAAAAGAAAAGGCATTAAAAATCATAAAGGCCGTTAAGAATGCAAATAAAAAATAAGCATCTTTTCTTGAAGTATGCCCTTCCGTGTGCTTCGGTTCTTATTAAAAGAGGTTGGGTTAAAAAGGAAATTATTGATAGGTTAAAAGAAAAGGTATTGAGTGGTGAGAATATAGACGAAGATGTTAGATGTATATTTGTGGTTGCATCATCATTATGTAGCTTGATAGCAAAAAAAATGAAAAAACGTAAAATAGACGATGATGTCATAAGAAAATATTTCTGGTACTATCATGATGAAGTTGTTGATAACAGATATGAGAAAATGCGTGATTTTGATCCAGTACTTTGTAAAACCTATCCTGGGAAGATATTAGAGGTTAGAGATCAAGATATAGTAGTGGAAACTCCAAGAGGCCGAGTAACCTGCCGGGAATCATTTGAAAATGTAAAACCAGGGGATTTTGTTGTTATTCATTATAATTACATTATAGAAAAAATTGACGAACAAACAGCAAAAAATTTATGGCAAAAAAAGAAATAATTAATAATTTTTCAAAAGATGGTGATAGTTTGAATAGTGAAAAAATAGGGACAACTTTGGCATTCCTTACTGCTATAATAAGCGGTTTTGCTATTTTTGCAAATAAAATATTCATAGTGGATCTTGATCCCACTGTATTTACAGCATTGAGATCATTTATAATAGGTCTGATCTTCTTTGTCCTCGCAATAGCCAAGTCAAATTTTAAAATAGGTGTAATGAAAAAATTCTCTTGGAAATATCTCATAGTTATCGGAGTGGTTGGGGGTGGACTGGCGTTCTTACTGTTTTTCACGGGTTTAAAGCTTACTACAAGCGGTAGAGCAGCCTTCTTACATAAAACACTTCCGCTTTACGTAACTCTCCTTGCCTTTGCATTTCTTAGAGAAAAGATAACAAGAAAACAGCAAATCGCTTTGATACTAATGACCATTGGAACATGTATTCTTTATTTTTCCAAAATACCGCCTTCGCAGTTATGGGCAAATCCTTCTCTGGGAGACCTTCTTGTCATATCCGCAGTTATATTCTGGGCTATAGAAAACGTTATCGCGAAAAAGGTCATGAGGATGAAAGAATCGAACTTCGTCGTATCGTTTGGTAGGATGTTTTTCGGATCTATTTTTCTTTTCTCTTCAGCTATCGTACTTGGCAAAGCGAACCTTTTCTTAACGATAACTCCTGAACAATTTTACAACATTCTTTTCTCGACTGCCATACTTTTTGGTTATGTGCTTTTCTATTACTGGAGTCTAAAATACATAAACGTGTCAAAGGCTTCAACCATACTTCTTATTTCACCAGTTATAACGCTTATTTTAGGTGTAACATTCCTTTCAGAACCTGCAACACTAATGCAACTTCTTGGTTCTGCTATAATCTTAATAGGAGCATATTTCATATCATCTGTTAAAAGCGAATTTGAAGCCAGAATTTAATATCTAACTTGTGGATAATGCATACTTATGAAAAAAATAACAGTGTACGTTTTTGGGAACCCGCTTGTTAAGAAGGATTCTTTGCCTGTAGAGTTGATGAGCGAACTTAAAAAAAGTTTTCCGGATATAAACTTCAGGGAAATAGACCCAACAGAAAATCTTCATAAACTGGGGAAAAAATTGTATATAATTGACACTGTTATTGGAATAAAAAATGTCACCATGATAAGAGATGTTGATGTTATTGAACTAAATAAGATATATTCACTCCATGATTTTGATCTCGGATTTAACCTAAAACTGATGAAAAACGCGGGAATAATTGATGAAGTCGTAATTTTCGGGATTCCTGCAAATATGAAAAAACAAGAAGCGCTGAAACAGTTAAAAAATATGTTGGATAAATTCCTGAAGGAAAAAAGCAATCTTATTTAAAATTTATCGCTATAATTTTAATAACATGATCGAAGAATTGCCTACTCTGACTGTTAGCAAAGATCCCAGTAAAGGTAAATTAACTGTTGTTGTAGATGATAAGTTAGAAGTAACAATTTATGACACAGGACCTGTTTATGTAAATAGACGCCTAATGAACGAAACACGCCCTGATTTTGATTTACATAGAATACGTAGATGTGTGAATGACCTTGTAAAAGTAACAGAAGAAGAATTTGATGACCCAAATTATTGTGAATATATA
>CAYYWW010000046.1:0-4927 GCA_964475515.1 uncultured archaeon
CTTCGTAGTCCCATGTTATGACCAAAAGATTGTTGCAGTTTAGCTGCTTGGATGCTTTTACTAAGGATTTGAGTTCTCTTTCTTTGGTGTTGAAATCGTCTATATCGTAACAGACTTGGATTAGTTGCTGGACTCTTTCTCCTTGTTTGAGAACGAAGTCTACTTCGCGTTGTTGGTAGTCTTTGTAATAGTATAAATCCAAATTTCTCTCAAGCGATTTTCTCCTTAAGAGGTCTATTGCGACAAGATTTTCAATTATGTGTCCTTTATCTTCTCGAAACTTGTATGCAATATGATTGATGAAGCCTGTATCCATAACGTAAATCTTTTTTTCGCTTCTTTCTATTTCCTTTGGTTTATAGGAAAATTTGCTTAGGGGGAACAATAAGTACGCTTCTTCCATGTATGATATATAATTTTTTGCTGTGTGATCACTTCCTATTTTAAACTGCTTTCTTATTCTATTGTAACTCATTGATCTTGTAAAATTACTAATCAATGATATGGCAATTTCTTTAAAAGTTTTTTTGTACGCAACATTATATCTAAGGATTATGTCTCTCTCAATGATGCTAGCATACAGCTCTCTTAAGTAAATTTTTGGATTTTCGCCTTCAACCACTATTTCTGGGAAGCCCCCCATTGACATATACTCGTTTAGCTCTCGTTTTACAAGACTTCTGCCTTTTGTTGTGTTCAAGTTTTCTTTAAATTTTCGAGCCGCCAGATATTCTCTAAAACTAAACGGGAATATTTCAAAAGTTATGTGCCTTCCTGTTAAATGAGTAGCCAATTCTTTGCTCAATAATTTTGCATTGCTTCCTGTTATAAATATGTTATAATTTGATCTATGTAGTCGGTTAACAAAAAATTCCCAATTTTTCAGGTTTTGAATTTCATCAAAAAAAATTATTTGCATATCCTTTCCATATGTTTCTATAAGCGATGATAAAATTTCGTTGGGCTCGTTGTATAGTAATCGCTCATCATCAAAATTCACATAGCCAAATTTTTTTCTTCTCAGAAGCAATGATGTGAAAAAGGATTTTCCTGATCTTCTAATGCCTGTTGTTATTTTGACTAGCTTTGAGTTTAGAAATCCTTTGGCAAACTCGCTCATTTCTCTCTCCACTATAGAAGTTTGTGATATTTTCTCCTCTATCTCTTCTTTCTGTTCTATTAAGATTTCGTTCAATTTCATAATTAATAATAGTGCGAACTTTTATATAAAAGTTCGCATTTTGATTATATTATAAAGAAATATTATGCAAAATTTATCTTTCCAGCAGCCACTTCCAGAGTGGTTTGAATGTTATTGTTTTTTTAATGAATGTTTTTCCATTATTGGTAGTAATTGTATAGCCTCTTGTGAAAAATTTTGTCGACCGTCTAAGTTTTATTATAGTCTGTGTTGACCGACAAAGAGCTAACATGTTAAAGCGTCGACTATTATATGTTCTATTAACTATGTATATATATAGTTCTTCAGGCTTCTTTGAAAGAAACAAATCAGATTTTAGTTTAGGGGTTGGAGAAAGACAGAGACAAAAATCCACTGTAAGACAAAGCTTTATACTATCGGTTTTTTTGCTTATTTTAGTTGCAACAACTGTTTTTGCTTTGGGATCAAACATAACGGGTAATTTGATTGTAAATGAAACCGACAATGTTGATGATTTGAATACTACAGATATTGTTCATGAGTATACTCTTTCTAAGGCTGTCATAGAAGTTCAGAACGTTTCTCAAAATACAACTAATGTATTGAACGAAACCAATGTTACGGACTCTGAAGAAAATGCGACACTACCCGACACGATATTAGAGGAAAATGTAACTGAAAATGAGAGTGCCCTCAAACTTGTTCCTGAACTTCCACAATATAATGAAACAAATGAAACTCATGAGGAAGAAAATGTCACATCACCTGAACTGAATGAAAGTTTAACACCACCTGAAGAGAATGTGACTATAAATGAAACCCAAGAGAATGTTACAACACCAGAGATGAACGAAACTCAAGGTGTTGAATTACCAGAAGGGAACGAAACTGAAATTAACATCACGATTCCTGAAAAAAACGTGACAAATGCTACATTACCTAATGAGAATGCAACACAGCCTGAAAATGAGAGTGTTGAAGAATCTGAAGAACAAGAACCGCAACAACCTGCTGAGGTAAATGAAACCATTGAACCCGAGATTCCAATCGTAGCAGGAAAGGCTCAACTTGATATAGAGTTGGTTGCTCCGCAAAAAATCACAAGAGGAGAAGTTGTATCTTTGCAAGCCGTGGTTCGAAATATTGGTGATGTTAATGCTAACGATGTTGTTATAAGATGGTCACTTCCCAGCTATTTTGTTTCAAGCGATGACTTGTTTAAAGGGTGCGGGACCGTTACTGTTGGATCATATTGTGAACACAATATAGAAGTTGTTGTTACTCAACCTGCAAAAATTGGGTTGAATGAAATCAAGGTTTTTGTCGAGTATGAATAAGATCAGATTAACATCACATAGAAGTTTGAAAGGTGGTAAGAAAAAGTCAGAAGCAGGGCAGTCTGAACTCCTGCTTTCATTAGGATTTATCATACTTGCAAGCACACTTGTGTTTGCGTACAATGTGACAGTGATGAATATCAGCGATAATCTCAGTGGTGGGGATTTAACCGGAAATGTTATTCTTAATAGCGGTGGAAAATTTGTAATAAATAAGTCGGTTATGGTAGAAGTGTGGGCTGACACCCAAATCGACATTGTTGTTGTTAACAATACCAATTTCACTGGAATAAAAGCTGTTTTGTTGATGGATAACGGATCTGTTGTTTCTGGTCAAAAACTTGATTTTTATGTCGACAATTTCTACAACGGGTCTTTTGGTACTGATGAAAATGGGCAAATAAATTTCAATATTGCCATTGGGAATGATACACAGCATGTTATTAAAGTAAGCTACGCTGGAAATGAATCGTTGTATTTGAATCCAACTGAGAATGAGATTGTTATCGGCAACATTACCCATGAACAGCCAATTACTGAACTGCCTGAAAATGTTACACAAAATGAAACTCAAGAGAATGTTACGATGCCGGAACAGAATGAAACCGAAATTAACATCACGATTCCTGAAGAGAATGCAACGAATATAACATTACCCGAAGAGGTGAACATCACTGAAATTAATATAACAGATAATTTGACTGAAATCAATCAAACCTTAAACGAAACGTTGAATTTTACAGAAGGTCTTAATGAGACGTTGAACGTGACAGAAAGTAATGAGACTGCGAATCGAAGTGAATTGGGACTTGAAGGTTTGGAAATAGACTATGGCGATGCTGTTCAGATAAGCTCTGTAAATGTTAACGGTGGGGGGAATTATGCTGTTAGATTCTCTAAAAATATTATAATTTACAACCTAAACAATGAGAGCGTTCATAACAGAACCTTGGATATTTATAATATTTCCAGCGCTATCGGTTTACCTACTGATGCTTTTAACATCCAACCCTCATCGATATTTATAGAGCAAATAGGTACGGGTGAACATATAAATTACACAATACAGTATTCTGTGCCTTTGACCGTAGAAGTAAGCGAGGTTTTGAACGATAATGATGACGATTACAAAAAGGATTACAAAAAAACAATAAAATTCACATGTTCTGTTGATGTCAAAAATGTATATGTAAATCTTGATGTTCCACCTATTGAAAATGTTTCGTTATTTTTAAAAAGTAGTGGAATGGAAGATTATGAAGAAAAGAATGTTAGTGAATACGGCTTGAATGTAACTGACAAAAAATTAGAATTTTACATAAGCGAATTGAAAAGTGGTCAGAATACATTCGAAATATCTGGTGATCTTGCCATTGTTTCCGAAGTGAAACTAATTCAGGGCAAAGCTGAAATAGGAAAGCCTGTTAAATGGTATTTTGAATTGAAATTCAAAGAATTTCCTGATATAAGTTACACCTTGCCATTACCAAAGGATGCATATTCTGTTGTTGTTAAATACAAGGACAAAATTGTTTCCAACGACAAAAGAATTGACTTGGGTGAATTAAAAAAGATAGGTAGACCGTTATTCGTTCCGTTTTCCGAAGAGGAACTTGCAAAAAGGAGAAATCAGAAACCCGATCCTGTTTTTGCTGAATTCTATACACCAGCTCCAGTGAAAACCGAGAAGATCATTCACGGAAGAAAGAGAATAATAATTTATTCAAGCTCTGAACTGCATTATCACAATGTTACAGCTTATACAGACATACAAGAAAGTCTTATTAACCCGAGATTATACAGGCTTGTTAATGATAGTAAAATTGATGTTACGGATGATCCTCTGTATAATGTTACGTTTAAGGACACTAACGGCAACGGACGTGTAGATTGGGTTGAATGGATTGTCCCGAGGCTTTCAACGGACATATACGAAATTGGTATTGACATATTGAACGTTCAATCATACCCAACAGTTGGCGGGAACTGGACCGTCATGTTTACAACTTCTGGCACTGCTGATTTGATTATAGAGGCAGTTGATGGAACAACGTGGAGTAATGAAAGCGAGAATTCGTCAATTTACGACCTAAAATTCTTGGAAATCAGATGTGGTTCAACGCTTGTTTCATACAAATGGGTAGATAATAAAGTCATTGTTACAAACTACTCTTGTAATGAGACCGGATATGAAGTTTCTAAGGTGCTGACATCAGGTGTGCATACATTGAAATTCACATTTGGCGGTGAAACTGAATATGCGCACAACCTTGCAGGCGGCTCTTCGCAAACATGGTGGAATTCTTCTTGGAAGGCAAGAATTCAACTAAATTTCTCTGTCTGGACAGGACCAAACACAACAAATCTCACCAACTTCACTGTTTTGGTTCACCTGAACTCGTCCAATTTCGACTACTCCAAAGCAAAA
>CAYYWW010000047.1:0-4900 GCA_964475515.1 uncultured archaeon
AAAAACCAAGGAGTTGATCAGCAACTTCAGATACAGACGGGTAAACCTGAAATAGATAATGAAACAGTGAGCAATGAAACTCATGCAATGACAAAATATAGAAAGGGAGCGGCAACCGTAACAAAAAGTGACGGCTCTATTGTGGTTGAAGTAAGAAGTAGGGGAAGATTTAGTCTTGATAAAACAATAACAATAACCAACGAAACAAAGGAAATACACATAGAAACGCCGAGAGCAGAAATAACAATAGTAAAGGAAAAGGATAGTAATGAATCCAAAAGAGCAATGGTGGAGATAGAAAAGTTTTTCAGCAATACTGATGAAATAAAGAGATTTGTTTTGAATCCTGTTAGAGCAAGAGTGGAAGCTGAAGTTGAAAAAGAAGGGAATATAACCAATAAAACAGTGATACCAAAACAGCTGAAAGTGCATTTTAAAGCCAGAATAGGGAACAGGGTGGTCAATGTAAGTCTAAATAAGACAGCGAAGAAAATACAGATAATTTCAAACAAGGTAATGGTGGAGACGGACAAGGAACTGGAAATCGAAAACGGTACACTGTGCATTAAAGTTAAGAATGTGAAAAAGAAAATCAATGTTTTGCCAGAAGAAGCTTCAGAGGTTGCAAAACAGAAAGTGAAATATCATGCGGTGAAAAAAATCCGCATAGAGACAGAGGATGAAAAGGTTGTTTATAAAGTGGTAGGTACTCAGAAAGGTAAGTTGCTAGGTCTATTTGACATGGACGTAGAAGTGCAGACAGACGTGGACGTTGAGAACGGTAATGTTGTCAGCGTCAAAAAACCGTGGTGGTCATTCTTGGTCTTTTAAGCGAATAGTAACATTCTTTTATTTTTTTTTATTTTTGCACAGAGCAGAAAAAAGTATAAATTTCTTACTGTCTATCTTAAAATAGAGTGGTATGAGAAAAGTTCTTACTGATTACGATGGAATATTAATAGATACAGAATGGGCGAAAGGTTTAGGTTGGTATATAGCTTGTTTATCTTTAAGAGATGATGAACCGGATGTAAATGAGCAGTTAATAAAAGAGATAGAACAAGGAAAGGAATCAGCAAGGCGAATCGTGGAACAACTTGCGAGAGAAAGGGAGAAAGAAGTTGAAATAGCAAAATCTTTTGGTGGCGGGACTCGATACGAATTTGCAAAAAGGATATGGCAGAGATTTTATGTTGGCGAGACCAAAGAACCTGACGAAAAGGAGAAGGAATTTATAGTAAATGTTCTGACTCCCCAGAGAGGTAGAATAAGAGGTCCTGTTCTTGAATGGTTTTCCAAACCAATTGATGAAAATTTGAGATTTTTCAAAGAACTCTATGAAGCGTTTAAAGAAACGTATGGTGACGAACATCCAATAGGGCTTATAACTTTGTCAAAAAGCAAGGGTTTAAAGGAGCAGTTCGAATGGACTAAAGATGGCGTAACTATTTGGAGAGCATTTCCAGAGCTTCCTCACATATTTGGTGAATTCGGCGAAAGAGGATATCCTTATGCTGAGTGTGCAGGTGATAAGGGGATTGCATATAAAGGGCTTTCAGAGAAAGAAGTTAAAACAGCAGCGTATAAAATTTTGTGCGGAAAACTTGGAATAGAGCCTTCAGACACCATGACCTTTGAAGACACTGAAGATGGTGTCAATGCAGCATGTGATGCATCTGTTTTTTGCGTAGTGGGTTACAAGGCTAAAAATTCTCCTCATAATTTATACAGGGCAGACGTCATAGTTGAAGGTAGTTTGTATAAACTTAAGGATTTGATACCTGTAATACTTAGAGAAGATGCTTCAGATGTAGCTTTAGCTATTGAAGAGTATCTGGAGAATTCAGGGCAGGATTAGAACATTTCCGAGTAGATTTTAACTTATTCTCTTTAAGATTATTATTAATCTCTTAAAACAATAATTAATAACAAAATCTGAATTTTTCGGTGAAAACCGAAAAAATTCAAAAGCAAAGTAAATCGTGTTTATTAAAAGATAAAATGGATGAAGAAAAAATAACGCTGGATAAGAAGACTTTTAAAACGCTCGCATCGGAGACGAGAGTAAACATATTGAAAAGTTTGGATCGAAGAAGAAAGACTCTTAGCGAGCTTTCTAAGGAGCTTAAACTTTCGGTTTCAACTGTCAAAGAACATATGGACAGTCTTATTGATGCTGAATTGGTGAAACTGAAAGACGATGGTCATAAGTGGAAGTATTATGAATTAACAAGAAAGGGATACAGAATACTTCATCCCGGAGAAACGAAGATATGGATACTGCTTTCAGTGTCAGCTTTGGGTGTGATTTTCACGTTTTATGACATGTTCAGAAAATTCAATCTTGGTTATTTCCAAACCGTCAGAACTTATGAAATGACATCAAGGAGTGTTGAAGCCGCTACGGAATCAGGATCTTTGACAGCACAAGTACCTCTTATTCATGTGACACTTTTGATAGTTTTTTCAATTGTTTTTTTGTTTTCATTGATCATGTTGGTGAGAAAGAAAAAAAATTATAAAGTAATCAATCATTCATAAGGCATTCTTTCAAAAAGTTCTCTTAGTTTCATTTGTCTTATACGTTCGTCCTCAAATCGTGAGTCTCTCCCAACGGCATAGTGATTGCATCTTTCCACTGATCTGTATAATTCTAACAAAATAAGTTCCCTTGCAGGTCTTCTTCTGTGGCATATATCATCGTCTAGCTCATCATCAAACATATTATGCACTTTTGTGTTTGTTTTTAGGTTTTCCGGGAACGATATGATGTTTCCTGCACCTTGCCTCGTAAAGCTCTTCACTTCCAACCACAATTGTAGGACTGTCATACGGAGCTGGTTTTCCGTCTATCAATCTTTGTGTAAAGTGGGCTTTTTTCCCACATATTCTTACGTTTCCGTTTTTATCCTTGATTTTATGCGTGCATATTGCCTGAAGTTTGTAGATGTAATCGCTTCTTGCTATCATTTCTGCTACTGTTCTTTTTGAATTCCTAAATGGGAATGGTTCACCTCTGAAATCCAAATTGAGACACGCCAGAATAACTCTTATACCCCTTCTCACAAGCTCTTCAGCAACCTCTATTATACCGTCATCCAAGAATTGAATCTCGTCAACACCAACCACTTCTGTGTCCGGGTCGAGTTTTTCAAGTATTTCCTTGCTGGAATTTACAGGTATAGCTTCTATCTTTCTTTTATCATGAGAAAATATGCAGTTGGTCCCACCGCGAAAATCTATAGAAGGTGTAAAAACCTGAACTTTTTGCCCGGCAATAACAGCTCTCCTTATTCTTCTGATAAGCTCTTCGGATTTCCCACTAAACATCGGTCCTGTTATCATCTCTATTTTCATCCCATTCCCACCATTATAATATTACAAGATAAAAATAAATTTGTCAGGTTATTTTCTTTTATTTTTGGAAACCAACTCAGTTTAATATGAAGTGGCTATATGTGAAAAGCAAAAGATATCGCTTATGATTGATAAAAATTCTATTAATTTATTTTATTATTTTGAAATTTTTGTTAAAAATAACAAAGTTATTTTTAAAAAATACAAAAATTTATAAACTTCAAAAGAAAATCTTATTATGAGATATGTAAAAAGAGAAATAGAAAATGATGTCAAAAAATGGCTAAAAAGCAGAGAAATAATAGCTATAAGAGGTCCGAGGCAGTGTGGTAAAACCACGCTTCTCATGAGAATCAGTGAAATTTTAAAAAATAACGGAGTTGATGAGAAACAAATTCATTACATAAACTTTGAGGACAGTTTAACTAAGCTGAAATTTGAAGAGGACCCCAAGGAGTTCATAGAGTTTTATCTAGCTTCTGAGAAGAGACACTATTTCCTGATGGATGAAGTGCAATATGTGAAAGATATTGGTAAAAAACTTAAAGTGATATTCGATTCATTTTCCAACACAAAGTTGATCATAACAGGCTCCTCTTCGTTCGAACTTACAAGTCTCGGCTCATATCTTGTTGGCAGAGTCATATTTTTTGATATGTATCCGTTTAGTTTTTTAGAATTTTTGAGGAGCAAAGGTAAAAAATATGAAAATTTATACGAAAAAATAAAACTTGATATCAGCAAGAAAAAGGTTGTCTTGAAAAAAACCGTTTTTTTGGATGAGTTAAATAAATTTTTACAGGAATATCTAACATTTGGTTCTTTTCCTCGCATAGTTCTTGAAAAATCAAAAGAAAAGAAAAAGACACTCCTAAAAAACTTGTTTATAACATATGTGGAAAAGGATATCATTGGTTTGTATGGAGTGAAATATAGAGACAAAGTTGTAAAATTATTGAAAATTTTAGCTAAAATTTCAGGGAATGTGGTAAATTATGAAACTTTAAGTTCCTATTCAAATTTGAAATACCATGAAGTTAGGGAGATTATACCTCTGCTTGAAGACTCTTTCATTATATTTGTAGTTAAACCCTTTTTTAGAAATTTGCTCAATGAGATAAGAAAAAATCCAAAAATATATTTTGTTGACTATGGTATCCGAAATTATTTGCTGGAAAACTTCAGTGGATTGGAATTTGATGTATTATACGAGAATTTTGTTCACAATGAGTTGAAAAGAGATTATGAAGTGAACTATTGGCGCACTACTACAAAGGCGGAGGTAGATTTTATTATAAAGAAGGGGGGTGAGCTTATTCCAGTAGAAGTGAAAATAAAACCAAAAATCACACGGGCTTTCAGAAGTTTCATTCAGCACTATCATCCAACTATGGGTTTAATTCCAAATTTGAGCTCTCTTGATAAGGTTAAGATTGATGGTTGCGATGTATTCATGCTGCCTTTCGCGTATCTGTGAAATTTGTATTATTTGTATTTTTTCACCTGTTTGTTTCTGTCCTCACATCTCTATTTTCATCCCATC
>CAYYWW010000048.1:0-4883 GCA_964475515.1 uncultured archaeon
ACTTCTAAATTTTGGGGAATGTAGGTTTTCCCCAAATCCGCCTGTCGGCAGACATGGCTGTCGGACAGGCCCGCCTGCCGTCGGGCAGGGAACAAGCAGATATCCAAAAATCAATGTGGATTTTGGGAGATAAAATTTCAGCTAGGAAGAATTGATTTTAACTTGACCTTGTGTATTCTTTTGTATATTTATGAATAATGATTAACTAACGTAAATTTAAATATAATCTGTTTAAAAATACAAAAGAAAATAGAAAGGTTTTATGGTAAGCAAAAAAAGAGAAATCCCAGCCTATAATGTGGCTGGGAAGTGAAGATTTAAGAAGGAACTGATTGAAAAATGGCTTGAAGAACATCGTTTAGATGAAAATAAGCTATGAACAATATGAAGAAAAAAAACACACCACATTATATAGGTCATAGAAACAGGTTGAGAAAAAGATTTATGAATCATGGTATTGAAAGCTTACAAGAATATGAGGTTGTAGAATTGCTTCTAACTTTTTCAATACCTTATAAAGATGTTAAACCAATAGCAAAAGAACTCATATCTAAGTTTAAATCACTCAAAGGAATTATTGATGCACCAGTTGAAGAACTTAAAAAAGTAAAATATGTAAAAGATAAAACAATTGAACTTATCAAATTTATAAAAGAAATTTCTATTTATTATCAAAAACAAAAAGCACAAGAAATTCCTATTTCTAAAACACACGATGAACTTGTTGATTACTGTATAAAAAAGATGGGTGATAAGAAAGATGAGGAATTCAGGGTAATCTCTTTGGATAGCAACTTATCAATGATTGCGGATGATTTAATCTCTCAAGGAACAATAGATAAAGCATTTGTTTATCCGCGAAAGATTATGGAGAGTGCCCTGAAAAATAAAGCATACGCTATTATCTTAGTCCATAATCATCCAGATGGTAAACTTGAACCTTCAGAGTATGATATAAATGTAACCAAGGCTTTGGAAATCCCGGCTAAAGTGCTTGGTCTTTTAATCTATGACCACCTTATTATTAGCAGCAACGGATACTTCAGTTTTAAAAAAGAAGGATTGTTGTGAATAAAGCTAAAGAGAAAATATTAACTATTTTTCCTGACCTGAATGAACAACAGAAAAATGCTATCTTTGAAACAGAAGGGCCACTCCTTATTATAGCAGGACCTGGAACAGGAAAGACATTGGTGCTTGTATTAAGAACTGTTTATCTCATACTTTCAGGAAAAGCAGAACCATCTGAAATCATCCTGACAACCTTTACTGAAAAGGCAGCCTTTGAGTTGAGAGATAGGATTAGTGAAATTGTAAGAAAATTAGAAGTGAAAATACCTCTCCATGAGTTGAAAATTGGCACCATTCATAGTCTGTGTGATTTCTTTATCTCAAAATATGTTGCCTGCACACCTATAAAGAAGAATTATGTTATACTTGATGACCTTACTCAACAACTTTTTGTATATGAACATTTTGAAGAAATAATAGGTGATAAGTTTATAGACAGATGGAAAAGTAAGTGGGAAAGGATAAAAAGGCTCATCCCATATCTAAACAAGATAACAGAAGAGTTGATAGATTTAGAAAAACTTAAATCAGGAAATGTTTTCCATAAGAAACTTGCAAAGGCCTACTTAATTTATAGAAATAAATTATTTGAAAATAACAAAATTGACTTTCCTCACCTTCAGAAGATATTTTTGGATTTGCTACTCAATAAAGAGATATATCTTAAAATCAGACAGAAAATAAAATATATAATGATTGATGAATATCAAGATACAAATTATATTCAAGAAAGAATAGCGTTCAGACTGAGCCAGCCAGATTATAATTTATGTGTTGTAGGTGATGAAGACCAAGCGCTTTATAGATTTAGAGGCGCTACAGTAAGGAATATCCTTGAGTTCCCAAAACATTTTGATGATTGTAAGATTATAAAATTAGAAAAAAATTATCGCTCCCATCCTAAAATTATATCTGCATACAGCAATTTCATAAATTCTGTAAATTGGCGTGATGAGAATAAAAATTATTATCGGTATCCTGATAAGAAAGTAATACCTGCTGAGACTACAGAATCCCAGGAATATCCTGCTATCTTCTGCATATGGGGTGCTGATAAAAAGGATGAGGTTGATAGAATTGTGAACCTAGTAGAATTTTTAAAAAAGAATGGAACAATAAAAGATTATAGTGATGTGGCAATTCTCTTAAAAAGCGTTCGGCTTAACCATAGCGGACATTATATAAATGCATTTAAAAAACATAACATCCCCTATTTCTGTCCACGGGCAAGAGCATACTTTGAGAATGAGGAAATAAAACTGCTGCTTGCCTGTTATGCAATAATATTTGGGTTTTATGCGAAAGATTTAAACAGATATGAAGAGAAAAAATATATAGAAGAAGGCATTCATCATCTTGGAAAATATCTTAATTCTGCTTTAAAAGACTATCTGAGAAGAAAGGCAGACCAGATTCTATCACTGAGAGAAGGAGAGTCCCTTAACCTTACTGTATCTGACTATTTCTATCAGATTCTCGCATATAAGCCATTTTCTGATTTTCTTAAAGATGAAAATAAGGCAAGGAATCTTTCAATCTTTTCTCAACTTCTGAACGCATTTCAGGTTTATTATCACATATCTATTGTAACCTTTAAAAATAAAGATGTTATAAAATATCTGCTCTTCAATAGTTTTTTTAATTTCTTGATTCAAGGAGGTATGGACGAATATGAAGACCCAGATAACCCTGTTCCTAAAGGGTTTGTCCAGATTATGACAATTCATCAATCAAAAGGACTGGAGTTCCCGGTTGTTATTGTTGGAAGTCTTCATAAAATATTTCAGGCACAGAAACAGATAGATAGAGACTTAACAGAATTTTATCCAAGAGGAAGATTTGAGCCTGAAAACAGAATAACAGAATTTGATAGGACAAGACATTTTTATGTGGCTTTTTCAAGGGCTCAGAAACTGCTTGTGCTTACTACTCCCGAAAAACCAAAAGAATATTTTTCTCCAATATGGGAAGGACTTGAACAATGGCCTTATGTAAAAAGAGAATTGCTCAAGGCACAAAAATTTAAATCAAAACCACCCTTTATCCCTAAAAAGTTTTATAGCCTTTCTTCTCATATAAATGTTTATGAAACCTGTCCTATGCAGTATCTATTTTATCGTGAGTATAAGTTCCAGCCTTCAAGAGCAGGGCAGATACTGTTTGGAACACTTGTGCATCAGACAATAGAAGACATACACAGAATGGTATTGGATGGCAAAAAGAGAGAAATAGATGAGATAGAAATAGAAAAATTCTTTGAGGAAAATTATAAATCGCTTCTTGCCACAGGGCTCCGTCCACTTGCTAAAACTCCAAAAGAATCTGCTCTAAAACAGGTAATTACCTACTTTAAACAGAATCAGGATTTACTTGAAAGAATTGTTGAAACAGAGGTTGATGTATCAGTAGAAAAGGAAGATTATATTATTGTTGGTAAGGTTGACCTTCTACTTGGGAAAGATGAAAAACTTGAAATACTTGATTTTAAAACTCAACCAAGAGCTGATTATGATGACCTACTTATTGAAAAATACAGAAAGCAACTCTGCCTTTATGCGTATATTATTAAAGAAAGATATGGAAAGATGCCAGAAAGATTGTATATATACTGGACTTCAGAAGAAAGAAGAAAAGATGCACTGATGGAACTTAATTACAATGAAGATTTAATACAAGAAGCAGGCTTACACTTTGATAATGTGGTCAAAAAAATAAAAGAAAGAAAATTTGATGTAAAAATTAAGCCAGATGTTAATAAAGTCTGTAAGGATTGTGATTTTAGATTCTATTGTTCTATGCAAGGGATAATTAAGTTTAAAGGAGACTGGTAATGCCAGAAATAGAAATAAAAAAGACTGAACTCATATGGCGCGGGAAATATACAGAGGATGGGAAACTAAGACCCGTTGAAAAACCCGGTCCTTATCCATTCCAGATTGTGGAAGTTATAAATGCTCCAAGAATTGGTAAAAAAGAACTTGAACAGCCCAAGCTCGCATTATTTGACTACTACAAAGGTGAAGAAGGAGATACCTTTGAAGAAGGTTGGAAGAATAAACTTATCTGGGGCGATAATAAACTCGTTATGTGTTCACTTTTGGAGAAGTTTGCTGGCAAGATAAATCTTATTTATATTGACCCACCTTTTGCAACTGGTGCGGATTTTAAATTTAAGGTGCAGATTGGTGAGGAAGGAGAACAAATTACAAAGGAGCATTCTATATTAGAAGAAAAGGCATACAGGGATACCTGGGGAAGGGGATTAGATTCATACCTTGATATGATGTATGAAAGGCTGGTTTTAATGAAAGAATTACTTGCAGAAAACGGCTCTATATATGTGCATTTGGATTGGCATGTGGGTCACTATGTTAAGGTTATAATGGATGAGATTTTTGGTAAAGAGTCCTTTCTACGCGAGATCATCTGGAGAATGGGATGGGTCTCAGGGTACAAAACTCAAGCAAGAAATTGGATTCGCAACCATGACACTATTCTATATTATGTGAAAGACCCAGGGAATTACATTTTTAACAAATTGTGGATTCCCTATCCCCCAAATTATGAGAGATGGGGTGGAAGACCAAAGGGCAAAGGACTTGCAATTGAAGACATATGGGGAGTTCACGTTGGAGAAGGAATAAATTCGTTAGCAGTTATAAGTTATGCTCAAGAAAATTTGGGGTTTTTTACCCAAAAACCCGAAGCCCTCCTAAAACGCATCATCCTTGCCTCCTCCAATCCCGGCGACATTGTAGCAGACTTTTTCTGTGGTTCTGGCACTACTTTGGCAGTAGCAGAAAAACTTGGCA
>CAYYWW010000049.1:0-4819 GCA_964475515.1 uncultured archaeon
ATATACTCCTCAACATCATAATTTCAATTCCATATTGAGTTGTTTTCCATCTGGAGTTTCTCCAACTACAACAAAACCCACCTTCTTATAAACTTTTTGTGCTGCAATGTTCTCTTTGTAGGTTTTTAGGATAACTTTTTTATAACCCAATCTTTTGGCTTTGCCAATAGTCCATTTTGTTAGAATAGTTCCATATCCTCTATTTCTAAATTGTTTGCAGATGTATATACCAAAACTTGGTATTTCATATCCAAATAACCTTAACATAGAATAACCAATTATTTTGTTATCCAGGAGCATGATATAATAGTGATCACCTTTAGAGTTACATATCTTTGTAACAGTCTTTTTATCGAAGGGGTGGGGGTGGAAGAAGCGTTTATCCTCATCCGTAACTTCCTGAAAGAGAGCATATAACAAATTTATATCATTTTGTTCAATTTCTCTGATTACTACATCTCTCTTATTAATTCTCATATGAAAACCATATCATTGTAATAGTTCTCTTTTGCCTCAATAAATTCAAATCCCTTGAACATCTCCTGAATTCCATAATCCAAATCGTATTTAATCCTGAAACCAACCGATTTTATCTTTTGGAATGACACTTTGTAGTTTCGTTGATCTGGATCTGAATCAAATTCCGCAAATTTGAGATCATAATCTACATATTCCTTGATTTTCAATGCAACATCCTCTTTCCTCAGGCAGAGTTCTTCTGAACCAACGTTATATGTCTCTTGATTCATCTTGTCAAAATGTTCAATAGCAAAGATGAGACTTCTTGCTATGTCTTTAACATGTATAAATGTTCTCCAATAATCCTTTTCAAAAACAATTAGCTCTCTATTTTTCATAGCCTTATAGAGAAAATCATTTACTAGAAGATCTAGACGTAGGCGAGAGGATAAACCGAAAGCAGTAGAGAAACGATATATGATATAGTCCATATGCTTTCTGATCATCTTCTCTGCCTTTGCCTTTGTAACTCCATACTCTGTTAGAGGGCGAACAGGCGTATTCTCACAACATATACCTTTGACTTTTCCATATACACTACATGTTGATGCAAAAATAATTGGAACACTGCATACCTCCACTAGTTTTTTAGTTCCTTTGTAGTTAACATCATATGCCAAATCAGGTCTAGTTTTACAGGCAGGATACCCTACAATTGCAGCTAGATGAACAACCATATCTACATTTTTTAGGGAACTAATTATATCATCTCTTTTTCTTATATCTCCCTTAATAAACTCAAAACTTGGATTTCCTAGGTGTGGCAAAATACCATGATATCCATAAGTCAGATTGTCCAAAACTCTAACATCATATTTTTTCAGCAGTTCTGGTATAAGAACACTACCGATATATCCGGCTCCGCCAGTAACGAGAATCTGCATATAATCACCCTCCAAATTTGTTAATAATTTTTATGATGTAATCTTGTTCTTCCCTTGTTAGTTTCGTATGCAAAGGCAATGCAATTATCCTTCTTGATATTTGTTTAGCCATGGGAAAAGTTTCTTTGCTGAATTTTCTAAATATGGGTTGCTCATTTATAGGCGTAGGGTAAGTAATTCTCGTTTCTATTCCATTCTTGTTAAGGTATCTATTAAGTTTATCCCTATTCTCAACAAGTATAGGAAATAGAAAATTTGAGTTTACTGTTCCTGGTAGTTCTCTTGGATAGTCAACATTTTTGAGATGTTCCTTATAGTATACAACTCTCTGTCTTCGTTGTTTTAATGTCTCTTCAAACCTATCAAGTTGTGAATTACCTAGCGCGGCAAGAATATCTGTCATTCTATAATTGTTGCCAAGATAAGTATGGTAGTATTTGGATGTCTCTCCTTGATTTCTTATCGCTCTTGCTTTCTCGTATATTTCTTTGCTGTTTGTAAAAACCATCCCTCCCTCAATCGTTGTCAATATCTTTGCTGCATGAAAGCTTGTAGTATTCACAATCCCATGAGTACAACACTTAACACTGTGATATTCTGCACCCAGAGAATGTGCACCATCTACAATCAGATGGATATTGTACCTCCTAGAAATTCTTTGCAGTTCTCTATAGTTGGATGCATTTCCTCCAAAATCAATATTGATGATGGCTTTGGTTCTTTCAGTTATTTTTTCTTCTATAAGTTCGGGATTAATGTTTAATGTGTCATCAACATCAACAAAGACAGGGATTGCATTATTATATAACACAGCATTTCCTGTCGCAATATAGGTTAAAGCAGGTATAATCACTTCGTCTCCATTACTAATTCCTATACATTTTAAAGATACATCTAATGCAGATGTTCCATTGTTTGTGGCGATAGCATGTTTTATAGAGAGATACGATGTCATTTTTTTCTCGAAAGTTTTAACTTCTTTTCCCATTGAAAACCAGTTTGATTTTAGCACTCTGTATACTGCTTGTAAATCCTTCTTTGTTACATTTGGGACGGCCCAAGAAATTTGCATTGTTACTCCCACTAATGTAATTTCTATTCTTTTATTGACTATTTTATTAAAAAATTTATTGTAATAAAGTTTTAATGAATACTATCTATAAAAGAGGGAAATCTCTTATTTACCCTTAAATAGATACTTACATTGGAATGAATGAAAATGCCATAGATGTTTATTCAGAGGATAATAAAAAAGAATATGAGGAGTTCCTGTTTAAAATACCAGAATCAAACATATATTATACATTAGAATGGAAGAATATTCTGGAGGAATACTATGGCTTTCATCCTTTTTATCTTATTGCCCGTGATAAAACGGGTGAGATTCGTGCTATTCTTCCATTGTTCTACCTGAAAAATTTACTTGGAGCAAGATTAGACTCTCTTCCTCTTTCTATATATGGAGGAATTCTAGGTGATTCGTGTTATGTAAAAGCATTACTCAAAAAGGCATTTGAAATCAAAAAAAAGATGAGATGTAGCTGTCTTACTATACGTCAGCTTCCTTCCAAACATGAGATGACATTGATAAAGATGGGGATGGGAAAACAGGAGAAAAAGTGGCGTCAATTTATAGAAATTAAACCCCCTGATATACTATGGAAAAAAATAAAGAAATCAAATAGATATATGATTAGAAAAGCAGAAAATTTTGGCGTAGAAATAAAGTTATTAAAGAAGAAAGAAGAAATAAAGAAATTCTACGATCTAGAACTTCTTACTGGGAAACGTAAGGGTTTTCCTATTCATTCATTGGATTTTTTTGAGAAAATGTGGGATAAAATGTTCTTCAAAGGTCTTTTGAGAATTTTTATGGTATTTCATAATGAAAAGCCTATTGCCTCTGCTCTATTACTTCCCTTTAATAAGGTAGCAGTTTGTAGATCTATCAATTCAGAAGAAGTATCCAAAATACCTGGTATGAATAATTTTCTTGTGTGGAAGATGATAGAGTGGTGTTATAAAAAAGGTTATTCAATTTTTGATTTCGGGGCTACAGATAAAAATAATAAAGGATTATTCTTTTTTAAATCGACTTTTCATACAGTAAATCTCCCTTTTTCTTATTATTATATGCCCAAAAGTACCATTACGTTGGACAGTTCGCCTGTATACGTCGTTGGGAAGAAGATTTTAAAAACGATGCCTATAGGAATTTTCAGGTATGCCATGCCTTATATCGAGAAATGGTTTTGCTGAGTTTGATTTTTTATATAAAATTGTTTTCCCAATTGTAACAATATCTACAAGTGGGTATTTTTCTGTATTCTCCATTGTAAAACATTTCTCTTATCTTTTGGTACTTAGGACCATTCCATATTTCTTTAATTGAAGATGTATTAACGTTGCCTAAGATTAATTTTTTTGAATAATCGTTGCAACAGAGAATTACATCGCCATTACTCAATATATTAAACGTTGAGAGTACTGCAGGGCAACACTTTATTATTTTTTTGTAAACCTTGACCCCCCATCTTCGAAAAAAAGGAATATTGGAAAGCGGTATAGACATTTCATCAAAGTCTTTCAAGTCGCCAGATCTGTTACTAATGTAATTTACCACTACTGGAACATGTTGCTTTTTCCAAAATCTTATGAATTGTTTAAATTCTTTGATATTATCTTTTTGAACTGTGAATTCAACTGCAAGAGTCTTACTATATTTTGAATTTTTAATTTTGTTAACATTTGCCACAATGTGATTAAAATTTAAACCTTTTCTGATTTTGTTAAATGTTTTTTGAGTAAATGCATCTAAACTGACTATTAACACATTGTTCCCAGATGATATCAACTCCTTTATTTTTTTATCCGTGAATAAACTCCCATTTGTAAACAGTCCTGTTGATATTGTTTCCTCACTCAATCTTTTAATCAACTTTATTTTTTTGAATATATCATTATCCATAAGAGGTTCATTTTGTAGGTAAAGGAAAATAAAGGTTGATTTTGATTCTTTGACAATTTCTTTAATTATTTTTTCAAATAATTCATCTGACATTCGTTTTGTTTCTTTAGGAGGATTAGTTGCATATGGACACATTTTACAAGAAGCATTACATGCATTGATTGTCTGTATCTGTATTATGGAAGGAAATGGATGGGGTTTTTTCTTAATCGGATATTCCAATTCTCTCTTAAAAAATAAAATCCATCGGAACCTAGCAGAGATGATATAATTATTTATTTTTTCATTGAATACAATATATAAATTCTCTGATAGATATCTAGATACAGACATAAACGTCTTCAGTAATCTTTTGTTTAGCATAAATATCTTTTTCATTAAAGAATTTTTTTAGACATTTCTCAAAGTCTGGTCTCTTAAAACTTCTGTGTTAAGTTATTAATACTTC
>CAYYWW010000050.1:0-4620 GCA_964475515.1 uncultured archaeon
CGTTCATGGTCTCTCTTGCACCAGAAGCGATTCCACTTGTTGCCATTCCTACTATGATTCTTATTCTTGCATTCTTCTCCCTAAGTTTCATCTCTCTTTTAACTTTTTCTCTTAGTTTTCTTAGTTCTTCTATGTTCATTGTTCACCTCCGGTTTTCTCTCTTTTTGATGCTCTTAATTATATTTTCGATTTCTGCTGGAGTAACTTTCCCATAAACTTCCTCATTTATCATAATTACAGGAGCAAGGCCACAGGCACCGAAACAACGTGCTGTGGAAAGAGTAAAAAGTTTATCTTCCGTTGTCTCCCCCACTTTAATACCGAGACACCTTTCGAAAGTTTCTATAATTCTCGGTGCACCCTTCACATGGCATGCAGTGCCAAGGCATACGTTTATAACATACTTGCCTATTGGCTTTGTTCTAAAGAAGTTGTAGAAGGTTATAATTCCATAAATTTTTGCAGATGGGACATTTGTCTCCTTTGCTATAAAATACTGAACTTCCTCAGGTAAATACCCAAATATCTTCTGGGCTTCAAGTAAAATTTGAAGAATAAAATCCTTCTTGTTTCTGTTTTCTTCAATGAACTCTTTTAATCTTCTGTACTGAGGATTGTTGGGAATCTTAATAGCACCCTCTTTTATCATCTTTACCTCCTTTTGTTTTTTCAATTTCTCTCAAGTTCTCCTTCACATAGTTTTTGATAAACTTTAAAACTTCCAAATTTGTAAAAGGAAGACCCTCAAGTTCTCTTTTGATCTCTCTTGAATCAAAGACAAACTCTCTCTTGTTTTTTATATACTTAAACTTAATATCTACCCTATCGCATAGAGGAATTAGGGAAACAATAGTAGATACCATATCTCCAAGAGGAGGTGTATCTATATGAGATTTTCTAAACTTAGCAAAAATCATTGCCCCTTCTTTCTTTTTGCTTTTCAACCAAAAATCTCCATCACAGTGCAAAGCACTTTGTTTAAGAAGTGGAATGCCAAGCCCAACCTTCTTGTTTCCTTTTGTGGTAAAAAATGGATCCACTGCCATTTTGAGTTCTTCCTCATCCATTCCATTTCCATCATCTTTAATACAAATGGAAATAAAATCTCTCTCGTCATCCTCAACAACTTCAATCTCTATAAATTTTGCATTGGCGCTGATAGAATTCTGAATTAAATCAAGAATGTGTAAGGAAAGTTCATCCATTTCTCCTCCTTACCACCTTTATCTTTGCTTTAAGTAGAGTTTTTAGAATGTTTTTCTCCCACTTATCAAATTCAAACAGAGTAAAACTTCTTCCAATGTCTTTAAGATAGTGAGCGTCTGAGAATGATACAATCTTGTATTCTTTAAGAAATGGATACTTCTTAACTACTTCATCAATGTGTGATGAATGAGAAATTTCAATAAAATCAAATTCCAAACCATCTGATATGAAGCCAAGTTGGGTGAGAATGCCGAAGGGTGATTCAACATGGGCGAGAATTGAAACACCGTTGTTCTCTTTAACAATTTGTAAAATATCTCTCAAAGAAATTTCTGCTGAGTTCAGGAGGAGTTTCTCCTCAAATCCAATTATCTCACCATCCTTATCAATTATAACTTGATCTCCAAAAATCTCTGGATTGTTCTTCACATAAGGTAGAGAGGAATACACCATCTCGTATAGAGGTTTTATCTCTTCAAAAGAGTTGAAGTATGTGAGGATGTGAACTTCCTCTTCAGTTTGAACTTCCATACCATAGATAAACAAAATACCCTCCTTTCTAAAAACCTCACTGTAAGATGGAAGGTTTAGTATAGAGTTGTGATCTGTTATTGAAACAAGATCTATACCTTCCTCTTTAATTCTCTTTACTACGCTTTTTGGATCCATACTGAGATCTCCGCATGGAGAGAGAACAGAATGTATATGAAGGTCAGCTTTTATCATCATGGTGAAGAAGATTGAATATTTTTCCTGAGACGGTAAAAGAATCCTCATCTGTTGTAAGTATCCAAATTCTCTCTTCTTTTTCCATTTCAATAACATCCTTTTCTGGTCTAATTCCATTTGTAATAACTATGGCTTTTATCTCCCTTAGAGCTGCAACTGCCACTATATTTAGATGTTTTTGGACTGTTATCCATATGGAATCTTCCCTTGCTGAACTCATAACAATAGATAGTAAATCGCAGGTAATTCCACTTTTCACCACAAAATCTTTACCTTCAATAATTGTGTTCAAATTAGCACTTTTAATTAAATCTCTTATCCTCATAAGCAATTGAATTCTAACAAAAGAAACTTATTTTGTCAATAAATTAACATGATTGAAAAATTTTTAAATTTTATTTAATATTGATTAGAAACGAATTTGTTTGAATTATAATATGTATGACACGAATTAATTCTCTGTTTTTATAAATTTACAATCACTTATTTTTGCTTTTCCCATAACCACATCCTCCGCAAGAGCTCTACATGAAGGAGCACCGCAGGAACCACAATCAAGCTTGGGTAAAATTTTATATATCTCTTCAATTCTTCTCATCATTTCTACTGCTGTTCTAACATCTTTAGAAAGAACATACCTTGGTCTTGGAACTATTGCTTCAGAAAGATAGAGAATCTCATCATCCAGAAATTTTTGATACTCATTTTTCACTACTTCTGAAAAAAGAGATTTTCTTTCCTGTAAGAATTTACCAATTTTAAAATAAGCCACATATGGATTTAAATTGAAGAGGGATAAGCCACCAACACACCCCTTCAGACACGATCTTGCTTCCAAATATTTTAAATCAGACAACTTACCATTCTCCATTTCTTCCAAAACTTTTTTCACATTCCATATTCCATCAACAGAGAGAACATCAAAATCTTTAAGAAATTTACTCTCTCCCCCTATAACGCTTAACTCTGTTCCAACTCTTCCAGATTTAAACACCCTTGACTCAAAATTTTTTACCGCCTTTCCTTTATCAAAATTTAAATTTGTAAAAATTTCCCTTAAACCAAAAACTGCATCATAAGGAGAATCTTTTATACCTATTGGATTTCTCACTGTGGTGACCTTGGCAGAGAGGATGGAGAGATAGAAAATACCTGCATCTTTGTTTCTTTTTCTAAGGTAAAAAGCAAGTATATCCATTGGAGAGTTAAGTGGAGAAATGTTTTTTATAAAGGATGGAAAATCCATCTGAATCAACCTCAAAACAGGAGGACATGCAGTTGTTATTAAGGTATCACGTTTCTCTTTGAGAATTTCTTTCAAAGTTAGAAGATAAACTTCACCCCCTATGCCTTCCTCCCAGACTTCGTCAAAACCAAAGAGAAGAAGAGAATTTATAAAATCTTCGTAACTACAACCTATATAGGACATAACCAAAGATAGAGATTCTGGTATAACGATTATTTTGTAATTGAATTTTCTTATCATAGAGAGTGAGTCACTATAAATACAGTTAGCTTCATAGGGGCAAATTCTTATACATTCTCCACAATCTATACATCTTACATCATATATTTCTGCAGCACCATTCCTCACCCTTATTGCTTCTGTAGGGCAGTTTCTCAAACAATGAGTGCAACCAAGACACAGGTCTTTGAGTATCTTAATTGAGTGCCATCTATCACTCATGAGATATGAACCTCAAAAACAAGTTTAACTCCCTTTCTAACTTCAGTTTCTATGTTCATCCAGTCAGAATTCTTCTTTATGTTGGGAAGCCCCATGCCGGCACCAAAGCCAAGTTCTCTTATCTCTGGAGGAGCAGTGGAGTAACCCTCCTTCATTGCAAGTTCAACATCTGGAATCCCCGGACCTTCATCATCTGCTATGATTCTTATTTTATCATTGAAGACTTCAAGGGTTAGAGTTCCTTTATTGGCATACGCCACTATATTCATCTCTGCTTCATAAGAAGCAATACTTACTCTTCTTATAATATTTGTAGGAAAACCGAGTCTTTTCAATATATTTTTAATTTTGGAGGAAGCCTCTCCTCCATGTCTAAAGTCTCTTCCTTTTACTTTGAACTTTTCTACAAATATAGGAGCACTCATTTTTTCATCTTTGCTCCTTTGATTCCATTGGAGTAAAGGATTCCACTCGTTTCAAATACGGTTTTTGGCGTGGAGATTAAAATTATGCTTTTATCTTCAGCTATTGTTAAAGTCTCCTCTGGAATTTTTTTCCCTCTTGCAACAATAATTACCGGTATATCAAGAATTTCTGCAGTTCTTACTATTTGAGGGTTAGTTATCCCTGTTACAAGAGCAACATCTCCGTGTTCACACTCAAGGAGTGAAAGGACATCGCTCATAAGATCTGCTGAGAAACCCTTTTTAATATCAATTCTATCTTTGATACTCCTGCAGGTGAGTATCTCCCCATCTATAAGTTCTGCTATTCTATCTGGTTTCATAATACCTCCTTATCAATTGGTCGAAGCAATTATAATTTTAACAAAAAGATATATTAAAGATATATTCAGGTTATTAAACTCACAATATAAAATTCATTGAGAGGCATCTTAAGAATAAGCTATATAGAGAAAAATAGTATAATAATAATAAAGTTGTAAGGAGGCTACAATGGAAGAAAGAGAATTGTATGAAAAAGCAAAGAAGAGGGTT
>CAYYWW010000051.1:0-4531 GCA_964475515.1 uncultured archaeon
AAAACAGGATCACCGTAACCTTCTATATATTCACGTGCGGTTGCAAGAGGAGTGCTTTGGAAATCTAAAGGTATATAGAAATTTTCAACTTTACACGACTCGACTTCTACTCTTTCACATTTGTCAACAGAAGGCCACCAAGAAAGTCCAGGACTATCTTTTGGAACTACATAGGGTCCTAACCCACCGTTTTCTCTTATGTACTCCTCACACATTTTTTCTGCTTCTATCTCATTATCAGCATATATCAGATATTTTTCTGTTATATTACCTCCTGCATAATTAAGTACACAGTATTCGCATCTTATTTTTCCTTGTGGATTCCCACAACTCAATGCCGATCTCATTCCTTCTGGAACACTTGCATATTCTTCTTCAGAAATCCTGGCACTTGCCTTGCCCAAGAGCCTGGCAAAAAATCCAGTTAATTCACTTCCTTCCTCCTCCATTCCCGGCATTACACAAACTTTTTCCCCAGCCGCAACGTTTCTTATAGCGCATGCAAGTGCATCGACACTGTATTTTGCGATATCATAATTTTTTGGAACACCCTGAAATATATCAAACAACCCAGCAATATTACCTCGTGATATTATCCCAACTATTATCAAGAAAGCAAAAACAAGAAGAAATAATCCCATCATTTCGTCGAACTGAAACATGGATTTCCTTTTTTTCGACCTTTTTCTCAAGATTCTATTGGTTTTACCTTTCATCAATTAATTATTAATCCCGGGTTGTATTTATTTCTTGTAAAATGTTCATCAGAATCCAGCAGAAAATCGAATGGTTGATTAAATTTCCGATTTTTTAACAACAAGACCCTTCTTCGTTATCTCGAGAGGATAAACGTCATTCCCGTGTTTCGTCCTTCTCATCTTCCTTATAATCAAACTTCTCGACGAAACCTCACCTATACCCAAGTAATTCAGAACAATAACACCATCTGCAACGAACTCTTCAACCTCAAACCTAGAAAGCCCTTTCTTACCTTCTGGTATCTCAGAAATAATAACAGCAGTGCATCTATTTCTTTTTATCGCATTCACTATGTTAAATAACCTTCTTCTTATCTGTGCAGGGTTTTCTATGTTGAGCCCTATCAACGATGTTGAATCTATTACCAAACGCTTTGCTTTGAGTGAGTTAATTTCACCTATTATAACAGAATCTATGTTGTTAACCTGAACAGGATCATGATATATTAATCTCAACAGACCGTTTTTTTCATATTTTTCAAAATCCCAACCAAATTGCTTGACATCGTTTTTTATATCATCTGGACTCTCTTCTAACGTTATATAAACCCCAGGCTCCTTATTTTTCAAACCCTCATAGATAAACTGAGAGCCAAATATTGTTTTACATGTTCCCGTTTCTCCGGTTACAAGAATAACAGAATGTTCAACAAACCCACCTTCTATCAATTTGTCCAACCCTGGTATCCCGGTTTTAATTCTTTTTATCATTAAATAAATATTGGTTTAGATTGCTTAAATTTATATAGTCAAAAACAACGTCATTGTTGATAAATTCAAAGTTTTTATAACATCAAAAGTTTTATATGTATATGGACAACATCTTGGATTTTCTCAAAGAAAAAAAGACCTTAATTGACAACATAATAAAAAAATACATTCCCGAGAATCTAAAAAAAGAAGATTTAGAGTTTATATTCGGTAAAGCGAGATATGAGTATGATATAGAAGCCTTGCAAAAATCTCTCAGCGATCCTGTTTGGGAATTCCTAAACAGAGGAGGGAAAAGATGGAGACCAGCTTTATTTTTACTTCTTGCAGAAGCATTTGGAGTAAAAGAAGATGAGGTTAGAGATTTCGTTGTTCTTTTTGAACTCCTCCACGAGGGGTCCATCATTATCGATGACATAGAGGACAACGGTGAGTTAAGAAGAGGGAAACCATGTTTACATAAGATTTTTGGAATTGACACAGCAATAAATGCAGGAAATTTTTTGTACTTTCTACCTCTTCTTTCCCTGATGAAAAATAAAAACAAATTTGATGAGGAAACGATTCTAAGAGTGTATGAAATTTATTCGCAAGAAATGATAAACATACACGCTGGTCAGGCTACTGATATCTACTGGCACAAAACAGGAAAAAGTAACATAACAGAGAAGCAGTATTTCCAAATGTGCGCATATAAAACAGGAACACTCGCAAGAATGGTAGGAAGAATGGCCGTCGCCTTTGCCGGAAAAAGCAAGGAGATAGAAGAGAAAATGGGCAAAATAATGGAAACAATAGGTATTGCTTTTCAGATACAGGACGATATTCTGGACATAGTT
Organism: uncultured archaeon; assembly: GCA_964475515.1. GTDB lineage: Archaea > Aenigmatarchaeota > Aenigmatarchaeia > QMZP01 > QMZP01 > CAYYWW01. The sequence continues at coordinate 2,309 of CAYYWW010000051.1, forward strand.
TCTGCAGGTGAGGAAAGAGAAAAATTCGGAAAGGCCTTTGGAAACGATATAACAGAAGGTAAAAGGACACTTATGGTGATACATACATTAAACAACGCTTCATTAGAGGATAGAAAAAGATTGGATGAAATTCTGAAAATGCACACAAAAGACAAAGAGCTGATTAACGAGGCAATAGAAATAATAAAGAAGTATGATTCAATAAGCTATGCCAAAAGCATAGCAAAAAAAATGATCGATGATGCATGGAAAGAGGCAGATTCAATTATACCCGAAAGTGAGGCCAAACATAAATTTAAAACATTTGTGGAATTCCTAATAAACAGAAAGATTTAATAATTTTTCCTGTAAAATTCATTAATCCAACCAATATAAATATCAGGAGAAAATTATAGAATATGTTCAGCATAAGTGAGAAAATAAGGGAATACAAAAGGGTTTTACAAGTAGCCAGAAAACCAACGAAAGAAGAATTCGTTATGTCAGGAAAGATATGCGCAATTGGAACAGCAATAATAGGTGCCACCGGATTTTTAATATTTTTACTGTTCGTAATAGTTGGAGTATGATATACATAGTAAGAACAACATCAGGAAGAGAAGATATTGTTATAGATATGCTTGCCTCTAAAATTAAGTCCGAAGGGCTTAATGTAAAAGCAATATTTCATCCAGCAGAGATAAAGGGCTATATATTTGTCGAGGGGAGCCTTGGAGCATTGGAAAAAGCAATTCAGGGTGTAATGCATGTAAAGGGCTTGATAAGAAACCCCATTAAAATAGACGAAATACAGCATTTTCTCGAACCTAAAAAAGAAACCCTCAAGATTAACATTGGGGATATTGTTGAAATAATAGGAGGACCTTTCAAAGGGGAAAAGGGAAAAATACAAAGAATAAGCAAAAATAAAGACGAGATAACAGTTGAACTTTTGGAAGCCGCAACTCCAATTCCTGTGACCATTGCAACGGAATTTGTAAAAGTAATAAAGAGAACAGGAGACAGTGATGAAGATGAGTGAAAAAAAGGAAATTAAAATATTAATTGAAGCAGGAAAAGCAACGGCCGGACCACCAGTAGGTTCAACACTCGGCCCACTTGGATTGAATGTGGGTAAAATAGTGAGTGAAATAAATGAAAAAACTAAAGAGATGTCAGGCATGCAGGTACCAGTTAGAATTCTTTATGATCCACAATCAAAGGAGTACGAAATAAAAATAGGAACACCACCTGCTTCTGCACTTATCAGAAAAGAGGCAGGTATTGAAAAGGGTTCTGGGATGCCGCACACGGATTTTGTAGCCGACCTCAAGATAGAGCAAGTAATAAAAATTGCAAAAATGAAAGAAGATTCACTTTCTGGAAAAACTTTGAAAGAAAAGGTTAAGGAGATAGCAGGAACCTGCAATTCAATGGGAATCATGATTGAAGGAAAAAAAGCATCAGAAGCTATAAAAGATATAGATAACGGCAAATATGATAAAGAAATAAAGATGGAGAAAACAGAACTTTCGGCAGAAGAACTAAAAGAACTTGAGGAAGAGAAGAAAAAACTTCAAGAGGAGATAGAAAAGAGAAGGCATGAATTTGAGGCAAAGGCAAAGGAAATTATAGCTAGCATGGAAGGAAAAGAGCGAGGGGAGATCAAAGCTAAACTAGTTGAGGAAGGAATACCGACCGAGATAATAAACGAACTACTTCCAGCTGAAGAAAAAGCCGAGACACCTGAGACTCCTAAAGAGGAAAAGGGAGAATAATATGAAAAGACCCTCTTGGGATGAATACTTTTTAAAAATAGCAGCGCTTGTTTCTGAAAGATCTACATGTCTTAGGCACCATGTCGGTGCGGTAATAGTTAAAAACAAAAGAATAGTAACAACAGGATATAACGGGGCACCATCTGGAATGAAAGATTGTCTAGAATTGGGTTGTTTAAGGGACCAAAACAACATACCATCTGGAAAAATGCATGAAATATGTAGGGCTACACATGCTGAACAAAATGCAATAATACAAGCAGGATTACTAGGAGTGAGTATAAAAGACGGCACAATGTACTGCACACACCCACCATGTATTTTATGCGCTAAAATGATAGTTAACGCTGGAATAAAGAGATATGTTACTTATGGGGACTACCCAGACGAAGATGCGAAAAAACTTCTTAAAGAAGCAGGTATAGAGTTTGTAAAAATGAAAAAACCAGACATGAAAATTCATATT
>CAYYWW010000052.1:0-4464 GCA_964475515.1 uncultured archaeon
ATTGGAGGATCCAACAATATATCAGGAAACATCATCAGTGGAAATGGTGAGTATGGCATCGGAATCTACGGTTCTGGCAACACTCTAAGGAACAACCTCATAGCCAGCAACCAGTACAACTTTGAGGCTTGGGGAGGATATCCCAATGACATCGATACCAGTAACCTTGTGGATGGAAAGCTGATCTACTACCTTGTAGGAAAGTCAGACGTTATTATTGATGCATTTTCGAATGCAGGCACAGTATATTGTATTGATTGCGATAATATAACCGTGAGGGATCTGACACTCACCCGCAACTACCACGGCGTCCAATTCTACCACACACATAACTCATGCATTGAGAACAATTATATTAGTAACAACAGTCTCGGCATAGAACTTGAGGGTTCCTGCAACAACCTCCTTACAGGTAACACCATCATTAACAACTACCACGGTATCGAACTCCAGTTTAGTTCTAGCAATAACACTCTCACCGACAACACCGCCAGCGGTAATGTGCAAGGTATCTACCTCTGGTATTGTTCCAACAACACCATTACAGGCAACACCGCTGCTAATAGCGATGGCTGGGGTATCTACCTTAGGGATTCCAACGACAACAAAATTTATCTCAACAACATAAACAATGGTGCTGTTTCTTCCGATTCAACCAACACTTGGAACTCTACCTCAAAAACAAACTACACCTACAAAGGTCAAACATATACGAACTACTACGGCAACCACTGGAGTAATCTCAACCACTTCTGTGATTATACCGGAAGTGATGCTGATGGAGATGGAATTGGCGATACTGCTTACAGTAAGATAATGGATGATGTATATAATATGATATATTCAGAAGAAAAGGATTACTATCCGCTGGTAGATCCTTTTGAGAATTATATTCCGGCTACAACAGAGGCCGGAACTTTAGTCGTGAATGTTTACAATGTTGATGGGAAACCCGCAGCACAGGTTAAAGGGACTACAAAGGTTGAACTGATCAAATCAGGAGAAACATCTCCAATCGCAGAAAAGAGCATAGATGAGGAGAGTAAAGCAACGTTCATCATCCCGACTGGGAGATACTACATCAATGTATGGCACGATCCGCAGGTGGAACAAGGCAATGAAGAATTCTGGGGGCAGCAGAAAGACATCGAGATCACCACCGGAACAACCACCACAATAGATTTTTACAGGTATAACCCTTACATTGAAGAATTTTATGCGAAAAAGAGTCCTGTGGCTATAGATACTCCTGCAAAGATCAATGTTACCATCAAAGTTCCATCAAATTATACTGGCACCGAAGTGCACGTAAAGACATCGATTATCATAAGGAATGGAACTGGGCACGAGGTCTATCGAGATGCGAGCAGTAGCAGGATCGTTCAAAGAGAGGATGGCACTACGTTCTCGTTCTCTTATACGCCGACCGAAGCCGGAACATACTATGGTCTTGCGAAAGCATACGTGGTTGGGAGCGGAGACCTATGCACGGATAATTGTGGGTGGGTGGAGTTGCTTGAAGTGGAAGGAAGGGTGGGGCTAACGTTGTATATAGAGGATGCAATAGTTCCGGAGGATGCTCTTGGTATCGTAAACAAAGCACCCGGGGACCTGATTGACATAGTTGCACAAGTTACGAATAGAGAAGACGAATCACACGCTGCAAATGTAACGATTGAAGTTCCATCTGGTTTAATATACAAAGAATGCTTTAACAGAACCGATTTCACGGATATTAAAGAAAATCCGATGACGCCTATTGTTTCAGGAGATAAATATAAAGTTACATTAAATCTTGGGAAGAAAGATACGAAAGAAGCGAGTAAACAAATTGTCTGGAGATTTAAAATTCCTAGAGACACAGCCACAACTGGCGAGCCGATTGTCATTAATGGCGAGGTAGAGGTAGACGGAACAAAATGCGACAAATCTGATACCAGGTACGACATGACTGCCAATCCAAAGGCAATCATCGTTACAAATAGGCGGTTACTATTTGAGAAATATGGAGATGGTGCAACAGGCGGTTCATCTGAAGATGTTGAAGATTTGCTGAATTATCTGTATCAAATAGGAAACTCTGGAGATCAAAATTGCATTATTTACTATGTTGATCACTATGATGAAACTGCCGAGGGTTGGGATCAAGTTGTTGACTACACGAAAAGCGAAGAGGAAATAAATGAAGTTGCGAATATAATTGACCAGTTTATCGCAGAAATGGCAATGAAGCCACTTCATTTTGACTACGTGATGATTGTTGGTGGGGATGAGATAATACCGTTTTATAGGATTAAAAATCCAGATGGAGAGGCGCATTATCCTAAAAACACAGGGCATGTATTTGAGGCTTACACTCATGATTATTATTTGACAGATATTAAATATGCAGATTTAGACAACATCGATTGGACAAAGGGGAAAATAGATCTTGTTTTAGGCAGAATAACTGCCAATGCAGCTCAAGGTATGAAATATCTTATTGAAAATGGGATGATGTCCCCAAAAAGGACGGATAATGCAATAGTTGCCTCGAATCATAAATTAGAAGACGTGGTCAAAGGTTTAGAGAAGAAAGGGTTCAACGTCAATATGTCTTTTACAGATTCAAAATACTGGACAGCAAATGACCTGTGCACGGAGATGCAAAAAGATTTTAGTATTCTTGCATATATTTATCATGCCGATTACAATATTATGGATGCTCCTGGTGATAGAAAGGGAAGCGAAATTGATCATACTTATACAGACAATATAATTACTGCTGAAGTAGCATCTCTAAAGATAATAAGTGATATAGAAGAAAATAGACCATTCATCACAACCGGTGGATGTCATGCCGGAGTGGTTGGAAAAAGATTTTCTGGAGCTTATCCCTCCATATATGATAACTTGTGTTGGGCATTTGTATATGCAGGCGTAAGCGGTTATTTGGGTGCTACATCTTATGTATGGCCAGTGGGATATGGAGAACAGCTATTTAATGATTATTACAATAAACTGATAACAAAAGGGACAAAAACAAACCCCGTAGGAGTTGCACTAACAAATGCGATAAGAAATTACAATTCAGGTATGAGGTGGGATGGCTTCTGGGAGGGTTCTCGTGATACTCAAGCGGTGACAGAATTCCACTTATATGGCGTGCCATGGATGACAATAGACCCGGAAATATCTGAAGAAAGCGAAGCAGAAGACAATTCTCAAGTTTTGGTAAATATCTCTAAGCCAACAGCTCTACCAGATGGAAATTACTCGAAAGTGGTGGAAGTAAATGTAACAGGTTTCAATATTTCGCAGGTTGATGGCTACGACCTTATAGAGATCAATGGATCAGAATACATACCTGACTCAAACGTTCCGGTTCTTCCAATGATAAGCATTCCACTACTCTTGCCAAAAGATGCAGACATTACTGGTGTCAGCATGGTTTATAGTAATTCTACTGTGATAGGCTATTACGATATTCCATGCGTCAATGAGACTGGATACACGAGTTGTAACATAACTGGCTTGTTCCCAACATCCATCTATATATATGATACATCAAATTTCGATGATTATAAGAAGGTGCGGATAAATCTTGCTTTAGCACAACATAACTCGCAAACAAGCGAAACAATCCTCTACAACTACGTAAAACTAGAACTCACATATCAAACACCAATAACTGCAACATTAACCGACTTCTCACCCGATAAAATAGAATACACCGAGGGGGAGACGATCAACACATCAGTTACCATAGAAAATGTTGGATCAGCTACATTAACAGGGCTCCGTGCAAACATTAGCTTGGAAGATCCACACGGAATAGTGAGAACATCTTCACAAAGTGTACCATTCGATGTAGCATCTGGAGAATCAAAGACAGTTTATGCTACGCTAAACCAGAACCTTCCGCATGGATCATACCTTGCAGAGCTGAATGTGATGAACAGTACGGGGGATGTATTGGGAAGTTCCTCGGAGTACTTATGCATAAAGACAGGTGGAATCGTTAGCTTCTTTTCACCAGTTGATGTCAAGTTGGGAGATGAAATCACGTTTAATATCGCATTCGAAAGCAGCAACACGACGAGCGTTGAGGCAACAGGTATAGTTTACATCTACGATCCACATGATATCGAAATCGCGAAGTTATTATCTCTACCTATTACGGTTGCTCCTGACTGTGAGGCGCTAATAAACATTACTTGGAGTACGGTCGGAAAGGAATTTGGCGAATACAAGGCTGTTGCGTATGTATTTGCAAATGGAGAAACATTTGGTCCAGAATATAGTGTATTTAAAATCATCCCCTCAACCAAAATAGACCGACAGATCGCCGCAAGCGCTGACGATGGATTTTCATCCCCCGCAGAACATTACGACTCCACCGCAAATCTCACGATGGTAGGAACCTTTGGCGAAGTAGACTTCAATGGCTGGTACAGATTCCAGAACGTCACAATCCCGAAAGGA
>CAYYWW010000053.1:0-4419 GCA_964475515.1 uncultured archaeon
CCTCACCCAAATCGCCTTCGGCGACTTCAGATACCCACAAACCGTTAAGTGAAATTGCCTGCCGTTACCCAAACTATAATTTACTACCAGTTAATACTTTTTTCCCTGAGTAGTAACGAAAAATATATAAATTAGTAAGTATATATCTGTAGTAGTGAATGGTAAGGTGAAGGTATGTTGATTACCATAAGACTCAGTGGGAAGGAGTTGAAAGAAATAGAAGAATTAGTCTTAAGAGGTGATATAGATAGTGTCCATGATTTTATAAAGTATGCCATACGAAACCAATTAGAATTGGAAAAAGATAGAGCGGGTTTAGCAGAACTGAGAGAGGCACATTTACCCAAATCTGATACAAAAGTAAGAGTCAGGAAAGAAGATAATGGAAAAATTATCGGATATTTGGGGACGGGTGTTAAGACGCTTCGTTTTCCGCCCATAGAAACCACTAAATTCGTGTCTCTTGATACCTCAAGATTGTTAGAAAGAACAAAATATCCTTTGTGGGCGCTTAAAAATAAGTACTTTCCGTTAAAATTCGTATTGAGAGTTATACAGAAGATTGTTTCCGACAATGAGGGTGGAAAGATACCAGTTAACTCCCTACAAAATGAAATTAAAGAGCTCGCTTTCCAAATGAGAGAAGAAATGGAATATTTAGACAAACGCCTTGGATACAAGAGAGGGTATAAGATAGCTACAGGTTTTCCAACAAATGATGATAAAAGCTTTAATAGATTCTTCAATAACTTTGTAGTATATATTTCGCCAGATGGTAATACAATAAAAGGTATGCTCTATGAAGTGGGATTCGTAGACATCGTTGATGGAAACATAATTCTTACAGAGGATGGGAACAATTTTGCAAAGCTTTATTCGCCCATTATAGACGGTTACTTTCAACAAAAAGAGTTCCCAGGCCATCCATTTTCAGAAGAAGAACTTAATTTTTTGTATGACCATATTAAACAAAAAGTAATTTCAGAGGCAACGCTATATTTATTCATGTTATCTCAGATAGAAAAGGGAGTAGATACCCCTGAGGGACTCAATCATACTATCAAGCCATTTTTAGACGAAAGATTTCCCAAGCATGGGGGATATAGTATAAAAAGTGCCAATAGTATACGTGCAGGGCTGACCAGCAGGATGGTTGAGCTTAAATTAATTAGAATAGTGAAAAAAGACGGGAGAACTTTTTACAAGATAGAGGAAAATGGTAAAGAATTTAAGGAGGGAGCAAAAGAATGGTTCTGAGATTTGTGGACCAAGAACCAAGGGTTGCAAAGCAAGACGCCAAGAACGCTGTTCGAGACCCGTTGGATGCGCTTATTGAATTAATAACTAATAGTATGGATAGTTACAACCGTATGAAAGGGAGAGGTGAAAAGATCCCTCCTGAAATAGATGGGAAAATAGAAATTTATCTTTATAAAAAAACGAAAGGTAAAGAGCGGAAAGCCGTTATTGGTTGCAAAGATTGGGCAGAAGGAATTGCACCTGACAAGGTGAAAGAGTACATTTCTGGTTATGGAGCGCGAACTAGTGGAAAAGAAAAATTCCAAAGCATAAGAGGATACTTTGGTCGAGGTTTGAAAGATGCTGTCGGAGGCCTAGATGGAATTGGGTATATATACTCTGTAAAGGATGGTGTGATAAGTTATGGCTTCCTTGATGGTCGAAGTAAGGAAGGTATTAAGTACAATGATGATATCAAGACTTATGAGGCAAATCCACAAAATCTTAAAAAATTCCGTCTTACTAATGATGCTAAGACTATCGCTATAATAGAATTTCCAACACAGAATATAGTTGTACCAAATTTCAGCACGTTTGCTGAGAAACTCACTTTATGCGTTCAATTAAGACCTCTAATGGAAAGAGGCAATATCAAACTATATCAAACCGAAAAGGGAAAAGTGTTAAGAGAGACCACGTTAAAATATAACCCGCCATCAGGGACTCGGGTATTAGTAGAAAGCAATGATCTAATACCAGGTGAATCTGCTACCTATGACATAGAAATTTATAAAGCTAATGAACCTCTTAGTCAAGGTGAGGAAGGTAAATTTAGAGAGGGCGGATTATTGATAATGAGTGGAACTACTGTACATGAGGCAACACTTTTAAAGTTTGAAAGAGATCCGAATGCATCCAAATTTTTTGGATGGGTGAGGTGTGATTATATAGACGAGCTTATGAGGAAAGATGAAGCAGTGGTAACTCCTGATAGACGTGGATTAAATTGGGAACACCCATTCATGAAGAAATTGAAGATTGAAATTGAAAAAAAGCTTCAACCCCTTGTTGATCTGGAAAAAAAAGAAAGGGAAAAACGTAGGAGTGGGATAAGTAAAGATACCCTAAAAAGAAACGAGACATTAGGTAGAAAACTCGGGAAATTATATAAGGAGATTATGAAAGAAGAACTAGGATTGAGCACTTTAGGTGGCGAAGAAGCGTCTGATGAGAAAGAAATGTTAAAACCTAGTGGTGGGTTTGGTTTTATCCCAAGCTACTACCGTATGGAGTGTGGGAAGGAACAAAAAATTCGATTAGTGATTGAAAGTCCAAAAACCATTCCGAGTTATGAAAAAGTTTCTGTTGAGTCCGATAATAAGGAAATTGTTTTAGAGAAAGAAAGTTACTTAGTTTCTGAGGGGGAATACGTAGATGATAAAGGTGTGTTTATACTTAGGATAGGAGTGACAGGAAACAAGACTGGAGAATTGGGTAAAATAACCGCAAAGACTCTAAACAAAAGGGGAGAAGAATGTATATGTACCGCATTAGTGTCGATAAAAGAGGTTGTAGATTATCCGCCCAATGGTTTTTCTTTTGTTCCACCAGAATATCGAATAAAAATAGAAAAGCCAAGCAAGCTTATACTAAAAGTGGATAGTGCACTGGCCGATAATGACATGAAGATAAAAGTGGAAAGTAATAACAAATATATTGTCGTGGAAACACCAAAACTTACAATACAAAAGGGTAGAGGGGTAATTGAAAAATATATATCAGTAAAAGGCACCCGTAGTGGCGAAACTGGAATTATTACTGCTGTTGATGTGAATGTACCCACAAGAAAAGCCGAAGCTAAGGTAAAGGTAATCTCAGCTACAAAAACATCAAGTCCAAAGGGGTTTGAAATAGAATTTGATGATACTCCATATCCCATACAAAGAGCCTTATGTAGAGGAAACACTATATATATCTTTACAAAAGAACCTACTGTCAAAATGTATTTTGGAGAGAGGGGAGAATATGACAAGACATTATCTTTTCAGGTTTTATGTGCAGATCTTATAACTGATGCATTTTGTACAAAAGTCGTAGAGGACCTAGGTGAGAAGATAGTTTACCCTGGTGAAGATAGGGAAACTGCCATTCAAAGGAAGATAAATCAATTAAAAATAAAATATGGGCCTATAATACATAAAACCTACGTTAATCAGTCTTTACTTAGTAGAGAAAGAACGGAGGGATCTAATTGAGCGAAATCAAAAGGCGAAAAGATAAAGCTAAACCTTTTCCCCTTGGGTCGTATGAAGATTTGCCATTGACAGACTTAGTGCTTTACGCGTTATTTTCGTTGGAGGAAAAAGGAATAGAAACCACATTTGAAAATTTAGTAGCAGAAAGTTTTGAATTGTTCCCAAGAAGATTTTCTCTTCAAGGGTACCCTGATTACCCCGATGCTAATAGGGTGAGAAGGGAAATACAGAGAATCGAAGGAACTCTCTCTTCACCAGGAGTTGAAAAGTTAGCTGATGGAAATATGAAAACGAGCTATAAAATTACAGGTAGAGGAGTAGAACGATTAAGGTACGTCCAGGCCAGACTCCAAACTGGAGTAAACGAAAAAACAAGCATCCAGAAAAGGATAGAAGATAAAAGAAGTAAAATGGGAAGAGTTTTATATGAACTCGAAAAACATCCACTCTACAAAGAGTATTTGCGTTCAGGGAGAAATATGGATGTACCCGAAACCCTTTTGAGAGATTTGCTTTTTTCTACGATGGAAACTAGCTATGAAAAGCTTAGAGAGAAAATGAATACTTTGATAGAGTATTGTGTAGCACTTGGGCGTGAAGATATCAAAGAGTTTTTACTTCATTGCAAAGATAAACATGAAAAAATTTTCGAAGATAGTGACGGAAATAAAACCAAAAGAAAATAAAAATATGAGTTCACAAGGCAGGGTAACGGCAGGCAACTCTTTGCCTGCTGACGCAGGCTCGCCTTCGCTTCGCTCGGGTCACTTAACAGCGGGTATATGGCTTCGTGCCTTACGGCACTTCGCCCAAATCCAGCAAAGCTGGACTTCAGATACGCTCGGAACGTTGTCCGAAATTGCGGGCGATGGGCTTAATAAATAGGTGAATCAAATGACATTTATAAATAAACCTAACAAAACAA
>CAYYWW010000054.1:0-4336 GCA_964475515.1 uncultured archaeon
TTACGCTTTCAATTTCTTAAGAAATGCTTCATAAACCCTGTCTTCTGCGTTTTCTTCAATGAATTTTCTGTAATCAATGAGTTCATTTTTCCCTTCACTTGTCAAAAACGGTTCTTGTCTCTTCCAAAACGAAAACAATTTGTTTATAACATGACCTTCAAAAACTTCGTCTTGTAAACGCTCGTATGCCTCCCTATCAAGTCCTCTATGAACTCCCTTCACCTCATTATCAGTAGCGTCATAAATCACGAATTCTATGTGAGAATCACTTTTTTGTTTCTTAACAGCATAAAGCCCTTCGATGCGAACCCCATCTGAAAACAAAGCATATCCAACACTTCTTCCTAAACTATGATCAAAACTTATTGTTGGTAAAAGGAACACCCAGTAATCTATGTCTGGATAGCACAGGTAAACAAGTCCTGATTCTGATTTACTTCCACCTAAAATTCTCGCATTTCTGTAAATATCACCATCTTTTTCAAATGGTGTAACTATTCTTATTGTGGATGCTGGAACTAAAAGATTATCAAAAAACCCACAATCTGAGTACAGAAACTCATTACTTAAATCAAGTGTTTTTGAATTTTCTACCATTTGTATAAGATCTTCTCGCGTTATTTCGGGTTTTTTAGAAGTCATAATATCGTTTGTTACAAAATTTAAACATTCAATTACTTTTTCTTTTTTGTCCCCTTTCCCTTAGTTTCAGGCTTTCCTTTGGTCTTCTTTTTAGCGGGTTTTTTCTCAGAAAAGCTAGATATTATGTTGTTTTTAACTTCTTCGAAATGTTTCACTATATCCTCGGGATTTAATTTGTTTTTCAAATAAATAGAAAATCTTTTCTTATATTCTTCTGGTGACGACTTTTTGAGTTGTTTGGCGTATTCAGCTATGTGTTTTCCAGATACTCTGTCGCTACTGGGCAAGTTCTTTTCTGAAAAGGGAATATTTAAACCACCATCCAATGCACCTTTTAAAGCAGAGTAAAGTCTCGAACCCTTTGTTGAAGTGTAAAGGCCCATATCGAACAAAGCTTCTTTCACATTTAAACCCTTTGCTTTCAAAGCGCATAAAAGCCCTGTTAAATAGGCAGCGGGTAAATTGCCGCAGTTAGCAGCCCACCCATATTTTTTTAATTCTCTTGCTTCGGCAGAAACAATGGTTTTATCACCGTGCGGATCATGTTTTATAATCTGGCATATCATGTTGTTTAATGATTTTCTTGCAACAAATCTAGGTTTCCCACCCTTAAGTAACTTAAGTCTTAATCTGTAATCTGTTTTTCCTTCTCTTCTTCTTCTATGAGGAACTCTTCTTACTATTTTTCTTCCCATTAAATCACTTTTTAGATTTTAATAAAGAATTTTCTTTGAGATAGTTAAGGAGGTGTTTTTTGCTTCTAAACATGTTTCCCTTCGCCATAAGATAAAGCTTAGTATATGTTTTCTTTTCTATTTTGCCCTGGTCTCTAAGTTCTTTAAGTAATCTTCTAAGAGCTCTTATCCTTTTCATCCAAAGTTCTTTCTTTTTTTTCCTAGCACCGACGCTTCCTTTTCTACTTCCAGGCCCTTTTCTCCTTTTCTTCTTTTTCTGTTCACGCGTTTTTTTAGCTCCAAGCCTGCTTGTTCCTTTTTTCTGAATCTTTGTTATAAGACCCTTATTTATCAACCTTTTAATGTCCTCTCTCGTCAGAGCTTCCTCTACTTCTTTGTCTTGTTTTATTTTCACTCTGTCTATTCCACATTTCAATATCTTAGCTGCCAGCCTTTTTTGAGACCTTAGGTTCACCCTCACCACCAAAATCTTTTAAAGCAGGTTTGAATTCAGAATCATTTTTTATTTTACCTCTGTTTTTTTGTATTTCTCTTGCTAGTATCCAAAAGGCCAAAGCAACCGATTTTTTACCATTGTTATTCATTGGTATAATTAAGTCAATATCTCTTGGACTGTTAAAGGTGTTACTGAACGCAACAACGGGTATTCTCTTCTTCTTCGCTTCCACGACTGCTTGTTGATCCACTATAGGGTCAACTACAAGAACAACGTCAGGCTCATAAAAATCTTTAAACGAAGGATTTGTTAACATACCCGGCGGAAATCTACCTACAATAGCTTTAGCCCCGACTTCCTTTGCAAACGCATTTATTGCTTTGGTGTGTTCTTTTCTCGAGACGACCAATATTTTTTTGAACTGTGATAAGAATGATGCTGCTATTTTTAATCTTTCATCTATTTTTTTCAAATTAAACATGCATAGTCCATTCTCTCTTACTTTATAGATAAACTGTTTCATGTAAGGGGTGCATGACTTCATTCCTATGTATATACCCGAAGTTAAGTACGTATTTTTGTCCACCAACATCACGATCACCTTGGTTTGTATGCCTTTCCAGCAAATTTAAAGCCGCAACTTTTACATTCCCATATGCCACTTGCAACCCTCTTCAATGAATTTTTAAAACAATTTGGACATTCATATGATTTTTTAATCTTAATGCTATCATATCTATCTCTTATCTTTTTTCCATATCTTGGGCCAAATTTTCTTGATGCTTTCATATTCAATGTACACCGTTAATTTAACCATGATGTATCGAATTTATATAATTTTACTATTTGTGAATATAAACCTTTAATTTTTTTCTTTTATATAGAATTCGGTCTAAAACTATAAAAACCACCAATTTATTGATTTTCATCAGAAATCTTGTCTGTGAGTGTCTTGCCGCTGATTTTAACATCTATGGGGATTACGTTGTGTTCCCACTCTATTTTTGCTATCTCTATTGGATCTATTATCTTTTTTGGTATCTTTACAAGAACAGGACTACCTTGTGCTATTTGAAGCGCTCTTGACGCTATTATTCTTGTTTTTTCATATCTGGTGTACTCGTTTTTGTCTCTCATAACAATCATTTTTGTGAATAAAATTATATTGGTTTATTATTTAAAATTTTAGCCTATATATCTTAGTTTTTCTTTTTCCGGTTCGGGTTTCTCTTGTTTAAGCATCTCCATGACAGCTTTCCTTTGCAAAGTTTCTATCTTTTTTATGAATCTTTCCATCTCTTTCACTCTCTTTTCAAGTTTACTCATATCCACCTTTAGTTTCAATATTTTTGTTAATATTTTTAATACAACTTCAGCAGCTTTGGGATCTGTTACTATTGGAAATCCCGACGTCTCACCGAGAATGCACACACCTTTCATTTTTTTCTCAGCTCCAATGCCGAGTATAAGGCCAGCAGCTCCAACGATGTACCCAACCTTTCTTCCGAGGTTGAAATCAAGATCATATTTTTTATATTTCTTGATTAGTTTTTCATCAGTAACACAAGCATAAGCTATAGGTTCTTCTTCAACTTCTCCTGTAGCAAGACCGCCTATTGTGAATATTTCTTTCACGCCTAATTTTTCCACGAATTCTATTATTTTTTCTACGACTGAATAATGCCCTTCAGTGGATTGTGATTGACAATCTCCTGTAAGGAAAATAAGATCTCTTTGACCGCTTTTTTTCGCTTTCCAGTAATAGAAATAATTTTTCAGTAATTTTATTTCTGATTCATTATGCAAAACAACAAATGGAAAGAAATGTTCAGAGTAAAGTTCAGCGAATTTTTTCGCTTTCAACTCTTCTATCAAATAACCAACAGCGACCCTGCCTATATTTCCTATGCCTGGAAGCCCGACTATGAGAATAGGATCTTTGAGTTTTGGTTTTTCAAGAACTTTTATCGAAGTCATAACAACCACAAACAGTATTTAATATTAATTAAATTCTTATTTATAAGTGTGAATTTAAGTAAAAAGACCAGATAAAATATTATATGCCCCCGTGGTGTAGTCCGGTTAAGCATACAGCCCTCTCGAGGCTGAGACCCGGGTTCAAAGCACAGCTCTTTACAGGAGTTATTAACTCTGCTGTAAAAAGCTGTATGGAAATCCCGGTGGGGGCGTAATAACTTCCAACTCCCCACCAACATTCTTTAAGTTTTAGGGAAAGAGAAAAAACGCTCACAGCCTGTTATTGATAAAATATGTCCTTATCCTAAGCGATGTGGTGAAAATATATCTTGGATAAGAAAACCGGCAAATTATGGTCTTGTTAAACACGTCACACAATCTGAGGCTTTAGCGTATTTTCAAGTTTTAATTGCCATATACATTCGCAATGTAAGACGTATTATTTTTAACAGAAAGCATGTACCAATACCATCACAATATTGACATATAAATATCAATATTTGATATAAAATTGACATTTTATAATCAATAATGACCTGATCTTTAACAAAAATATTGACCCAAAAAGTGTGTGCTATTTTAGTTG
>CAYYWW010000055.1:0-4169 GCA_964475515.1 uncultured archaeon
CCTATTCTTCATCTATCAGTAAAACCTCCTCTTACTCTTTGAACAGCCTCCATTTATTGTGAAAGAAGTTTTTAGGTATATCTGGCAATATTCAAATCCCTTAGCATCCTTGGGTAACGTTAAAGAACCCCCTATATATATATGCCCATAATGTTTATATTCAAAGGAAAAAAGAGGGAAAAAATAATACATTTTTTGTTGTTCATCATAATACCCTATCCATCTGAAAAAGATAGACCTGAAGCTAATCTGTGTGTTGAGCCACAAGGTATATAGGTCATAAACATTAGCCATCCTTTCTCTATTATAGGAAACATTTAACAAAAAAGTCTTTAGAGGAGAAAAGGTTATTCCTGCTGAAACAGAGCTAAAATCAGCAAGATCTGGGGGATTGCCATAGTAATTTATCCCTTTTCCCAAGCTAAATCTACTATTCAATGACACCCAGGAATGTGGAGATGTTTCTATAGTTGTTGATAATAGATGTTTTTCAAACACTCTTTCCTGAAACATTTCTTTTTCTTTATCATAACTTAACTGTAGGTTTATCTGAAAGGGGAGTGAAAATGAGATATAGGGAGATATGGAACTGTATAAAAACTTGTTCCTGTATGTATTATTCAAAGAACCATAAATTCCTAATTTCATTTCCTTGATCCCTAATCTATGAAAATAAAATCGTGTATAAGAGTTTAAGGAGTAAGACCTTCTATTATTTACAGCTATATATCCATTTTGATCTCTAAAAGTTGGGGAAACATGTTCACTGTATATATCTGCATAAACATGTGGGTTACTGTATGTCAATCCCCCCCTATATGCCAAGCCAAAGAAATTTTCACCATCAAAGAAGGTAGAAAATCTATTGTCAAAACTGTCAGGAAGATAGGAATAAAACATTAAAGATGTATCAATCACTTCCTTTGTATGCGAACCTAAGATAGCACCGTAAATCTCCAATTCTTTTGATATTCTTAAATTACCATCAACCCCTCCAACCAATTGATCCCCATTTTCAACATTCCCCTGTGTGAGCCTCTGGCATACGATAGACTTAACATGTGCGCCTTCTCTTACCTTCCATCCAATTGTAAAGATGTTAATAAGTGAATTTAAATCCCCTATTATCATTGAGCTATATTCTCCGACAGGCACTATCCACGAAGAATTTCTATTGTAAGCAGAAATGCCACCCATATCCATTCTTTCCCCTTTTGAGAAGAACTTTACAGCCACATATGGATCATTTATGGAACGGCTGTAAAATGCGTAAAACGGAAAATCAAAAATCTCATCTGCTTTTTTGAAAAATGGCCTTTTTTCGGGATATCCAACCGCGGTTTTCCTGTTAATACTTATAATGGGGTAGTCAGTCTCTATCTCTTTATGGTCAGGGACAGCCGTAAGGAGAATATGAGAATTATTAGAAAGTCCAAGATCTATTGTCATTCCCATTCTGTGGTTCCAGTAAGTGCTGTCCTCTAAATTCGTTCTGGAGATTAAAAAATATGGATAGATAAAAGGGGATAAGAGATGGCCCTTTTCGAGGCTAAATTTTATCTCACCCATATGGTCAAGTGTATGTGAGAAGTCATTTCCCATGGGAAACCAATAGTACAACTCAAGATCTTTTCTCGGCCTGACCCGAAAAAACTGAACACGCCATATTTGATTCTTTTCCTTTGGAAATGTTAAGGTAGAAAATGGGATCTTTATTTCAACTACCCAATGGTCAGCATAGGATTTTCCTTTTGATTGCCATTCAAAATCGGAGTGTTGCTCCCATATTTCCTGACCAGATTTTCCATCAATCTGGCAGCCCAACGGATTTGTCTCAAACACATATGCCATTTCTCTATTCCTGAAACAGTCAATATATAAACCTACAATATCATCCCCAAAACATGCGTCTTTCTTGGCATTGTGTACTCTCACCTTTGACATATCATCATAACAGATAAAGGCAATATACAGGGCTTCTAAATCGTACCCTAATAATATCTCTGTTTTCACAGGGGGAACTTTACCTACCTCTGGTTGACTCTCAACGAGGTCTTCAATTTTCAGGGCATTTTGCCATATATTTTCAAGAATTCCGTCTATTTCGGGTGCATGCGTATAGAATGGGATTTCCAAGGAATATTTGCCTGGATATAGGTTACTTAACAGAAATAAAATTCCAGCGAATGAAAGTATGTTCATTTTGCTATTCCCCCTTTTGAAAGTCTATTAAAGTTGCTAATAAATTTTTCTCTCTTGTTTGCATCACTGAAAATTTTGTTTATTTTCATCAAAAAAATTTCCCATAATTTCTTTTTGAATTTACAATACATCTCCGGAATTGCAAATTCGCCTGTCATTTGATAAAACTGCCCCATACAAGTTTCACATACAAATCTTAACCAACAATCCTTACATTTTGGATTTGTTGCCTTGTTAATAAAAAAACTAAACTCAGCGAGTTTGCCTTCATTGAACCCCTCAAAAACACTTCCTAATTTAAACCGTTCATCAATAAAGAACTGACAGGGATATATATTCCCATCAGGAGTAACTATATAGGTTTGTAATCCAGCAGTACAAAAGAGGTGGGATGGCTGTCTTTCTACAAAATAAGAAATCATTTTCCCAATATCCCAGTTAAAACTTTTACCCTTTAAGATATTATTTAATGAACTTTCAACTATTTTCCCAATGTATTTAAAATCACTGAAAATTTCATCCAATGTAAAGCAATAATACTTCATTTCATCTATATGTTTTTGAGGTAGAAAGGCATCCGAAATGGTTCCCTTCTTTATTCCTGTATTATTCTCTATAAAATACTTCGTTTGAGCTCTGTCCATTTTTTTTCTTTTATGAAATGGAGTATAAGTTGCTTCATACCAGAGAGCTATGTTTGAAAATTTTTTGTATCTTTCAATATTTGACAGAATAGTTTTAAGTGTTCCTCTACCATTCTTCTTATATCTCCTTATTTTATCGTGGATTTGCGAAGGTCCATCTATACTTATTGAGAGTGCCACATTGTATTTATCTAGAACCGTAGCTATTTTCTCTGTATAAATACTTCCATTCGTAAGTACGGCAAATTGAGGAAGTCTCATCCTTCTGCTTTTACAAAACGAATGGAAATTTTTTATAATAATTTCAATTGCTGGCATATTCAGTAATGGTTCACCACCAAAAAATACAACGCTATCAATTCTATCAAATTTTTCACAAAAAAACTTTACGGTTTGAATTGCAGTATGTATAGACATAATACTTGCACTACCACCGTAAGTTCCATGGTTTGCGTAACAATATTTGCAAGCAAAATTACATTTATGGCTAACGTTTATATTTAAACGAGAAATCGCATTGGGAGCATATCCTGAAGGTCTTAAATTTCTACGTTTTTCTTCTATTATTTCTTCTATTTTAGAAATAAATCCCATAATCTTTTCTTTCTCAATTTTATGTTCTTGAGCAATTTTTTTAATATCTTTTTTCTTAAAGAAAAAATCCTTTATTATTTCCGCACCAGTATGCGTAACATTATAGAGATTTATTCCAACAATATCAAAAATTGTCGCTTGGTGACCATCGTCTATTATGTATATCTCGTTTTCTTTAAGCATTAGCCTATTTCCCCTGTTAAAAAACTTATGGAACAGGGCGGATTTCCGCCCTGTTCTTTGATCAAATTGATTACTTTATTTCCACTATAGGACAACATGCACCAGACAAAGCGGAAGTACATCCATTTTCTGGCGCTTCCGCATGGATAAATTTATCCAAATCTGAAAAATCCAGAACGTCAACCGCAAACAGTTCCTCCATTTGTTCCTCCTATTTATGAATTCTTGGACAACATACACCAGAACCCGCTGTAGTACATCCGTTTTTGGGAGCCTCTGCCTCAATCAAGGAATCAAGGAAAGAAAAATCCAATTCCCTAATTTCAAAATCTTCCATCATAACCTCCTATTAATTTGTTGAACTTTTTGTTAACGCTTTAACCATTACTTTTCGCTTTTAATTCATGGACGACCCATCTTTCCCAATAATGCATGCATTATCTATATTATATGTGCAAATTCTGTTCCAGAATTTAAGGGTTTGTAATGTGTTGACAATCAATATAATCTAATCTGCCCATTTTTTCTCCCTGCGAACTCCTGTTC
>CAYYWW010000056.1:0-4158 GCA_964475515.1 uncultured archaeon
TAATCCTAACTTAAATACAGGATAAAAAATGTCGTTTACATAGACTTTATACTTTGGAAGTTGAAAACCACGAATTGAAGAAACAAAAATATTTAATAAAACATAAAACGGAATTACTAAGGAAAAAATTTTTAAGATTGGGACCAAAGCAGGGTTGTGAAAAAAGGAGGTTGAAATTTTCTCAGCGAGCAAAAATATGCTGACTGAAAAAAATATGCTTAAGGGAAAAGAAATTCTCAAAGCTGTTGTTATTGTCCCTTTTATTCCTCGATTATCTTTTTTCCCTTTGTAATAAGAAATGTACCTTGCAATACCCTCACCTAATCCAAACAGAGACAGAGTTGTTGCAATTCCTAAAACAGCTAAACCTAAAGACAGAAGACCGTAATTGTTCGCTCCAAGCCACCTGGCAATAACAAGCCTTGTTAAGTAGAGGAAAAGATGAGAGACTACTGACCCAACAAGGATTATTCCTGCACCCTTTACTACAACTTTCAGGACATGATCTTCTGTCAGTTTCTTTTCTTTATACATTTGTTATAAATTTAAGTTTTAATATAAAAAATAGATGGTTTTAACTACAGCAAATGTTGTTTAAGAGTAAATTTAACCTTCTTCTAAACTATATATTGTATGAGATATTCGGACTTGCGGATGTTATTGGACATCTGAGTTTTGGCATTAAACCAAAAATGAAACTAGTTTATGAAGAACTTGACAGAATAGCAGCGAAAGTGAGAGAAAATATTAAAGATAAAATACTTATCTTATCTGATCATGGGATGAAACCTATAGGAAGATTTGGAGATCATAGCAATTATGGGTTCTGGTCGGTTAATTTACACAAAGATGTATTTAATCCGAAATTAACACAATTGTTCAAATTGATTTTAGAATAATAGTCGTTTGTTGTCTACTTGTATTTAATTTTATATATTTTTATCAATGTATTATCAAAAACCTTTTCAACAGGAAGTCCGTAACCATCCATAAACATAAGAGAAGTAAATATCGTGTGTTCAGCTTCTGGTGGTATATAATATATACCAAGACCGGACACAGCAATACATCCTTTTATACCTGGTGTTTCATTTCCAACTGTTATTATACCATTTGTTGTGCATATATCATTCACATAGGATTTTTGGACATACTGCCCGTTCTGCGTTATTAGAAACATTGGTGTTCCTGCTATTCTATCGTTTTCCATTGGTATCCATACAGCGTAAGGCCCTGATGTAAATTCATAAACTGTCTTATTTCCTTGAGAATATATTTGATTTCTTCTAAATGGGAACATTCCAATAACCATCTCCCCGTTAGTCGCTATTTTGGAAATAGCACCGTATTTCCCTGGTAATGTGTAATCCATCAACAAATAACTTACATTGTGCTTATCTCTTAACCACGGAAGAGTTTCGTTCCAGTTTTTAACTTCGGTTGTAAAAAATATGGCAGTTTCGTATCTATTTCCCCATCCACCATCGGTGACTGTTGGCCTATTACCGCGTGTTTCGAACCAGTAACCAAAATCCCACCACGACAACACAACAGAATTTTCCGTTGTGTTTGTTCTTAAATAATCCAAAGCTTCATACCATGGCTGACCTTTTTTATAGGTCCAGTTTCCATCATTGTACTCTATGCATTTCTTCCCATCTATAAGTATATCTGGGTTTGGAAAACAAATCGACGGTCCAAGACCTCGAGAGTATGCGTATGCATTGTCAATGTTTAACATTGCAAATAGTATAAAGATTGCTGCTAATGGTATGTATATATATCTTTTATCATTTAGATGTATTTTTTGGAGATCTGCACTCAAAGATTTTTCCAATATCCAAGAAAGTGTAAATGCTGACAACAAGGCAAATGGAGGTCCTATAATGAATGTTAATCGTATGAATCCTAAAGCCCCCCAAATAGCAGATATAAACCAAATTATTGGTAAAATAACAGTATAATCACGCGCTTTGTAAATTTTGTAGAAGAGTAAAAGCAGGCCAAATACAGCAAATATCCACACGGAAAAATAAGGTCTTAAAAATTCTAGCTGGGGCGTTAGAGAAGAAAATGAGGTAGATGTTACACTAATTATAGCATTCCAGCTTCCTGGCTGACTTTCTGCAACTGTTGATAAAGCTACGTTTGGTCGCAGAGTAACATATGCATAAAATTTCTCAATTATGTTATAAAATTCTTCAAAAAACATCGACCCTATAAGAAGGGTGACAAATCCTAATCCCAATAAAGATGGGACTAAATAAGACAGTTGCTCTTTTTTTACTAAACTATACTTTTCGCTTAGGTATCTTATTATTAGCAAGACCACTGTTGCTGAAGCTAAAATACCTGATGTGGAGTATATTCTAGCAAAAATATTTGATGGCAATGGTTGGTTTAAGATTATTGGAATAACAAGCAGCGGAAAAGCAGATTTTAGCAACTTATCAATATCTTTGTTTAATAATAATAAAACTACAACAAAACCCGATAAGAAAACTACAAAATAACTTGAACCACCCCATGATTGAGTTAATAAGAATAAACTTATACCACCCAAAATTCCATGTCTAATATCAGAATTTTTATACGCTCTTATGAAGAAATAAATTGATAGTAAAGAGAAAACACCCGCTATAGGTTCCTTTTCAAAAAAGCCTGCAGAGGTACGAGTTATAAAAGCTGGTAAAACGGCTAATATGAAAGCAGATAAAATTCCTGTTTCTTTATTAAACATTTCCTTTCCAACGAAATACATGATAATTGTAGCAAGAGCGCCCAACACCGCTGGCCAAATAAGTGCGAAATGAAAATAGTCCGTGCCCCATCCAAAACCTAATACATAAATTACAGCAGGAAAATAAAACGGCATAAAAACTTCTTTCCAAGGGTATGTACCAAATGGATAGTTCCTGAGCGTGTCAATTTCAGGTAGCTGAAAATTGTGGTTAACAACATATTCGGACATTCTATAAAGATAAAAGGGATCGATCGCCTGCAGCTCATTATATCTAGCTGGAAAACTTCTTAACCAAAAAGCTAATAAAAATATTCCAAAAAGCAACACAATATGCCAATATTTTGGGGTTTTCTGAAGAAATTTGATTCTCATTATGTCTTATTAGCTCCTTTGTTTTTATATATTTTGAGATTCATTAGTCAGTACACTGATGTAAATAATATTTAATACTATCTTTTATGCCATCCTCTAACTCTATGGTTGGCTTCCAGCCAAGTTCATTTTTTATTAAGGTAATATCCGCACAGGTGCGGTCAACATAATTTTTTATTGGATTTGGCTTATACGTGATTTTAAGAGGCTTGTATTTTTGTATTAATTTTGCAACCTCATTAAAAGATGTCTCTCGTCCTGTGCCAACATTATAAACTTTAAAACCGCTGCTCTTATTCATCGCCGTTATGCATGCATTTACAACATCGCTTACGTGGATAAAATCTCTGGTTTGGCTACCATCGCCGTATATGACGAATTCGTCGTTTAATATCATTTGAGTTAGACAATTTGCATATCTACCTTTATACTCTTCATGTTTTCCATATACAGAAAAGAACCTCAATGCAGTTGAATTGACATTATGTAATACGCTGTATAATTTAGCTAATCTTTCGATACAATATCTTGCCTCAGTATAGTAATCTTTCACCAATGGGGTCATTTCTTCTTTATGGGGAGTTGGTAAACCAGAATATATGCTTGATGACGAAGCAAAAACCACACCAGCGCTATTTTTTTTAGCAAATTCAAAAACCGCTATTGCCCCATTAATAGCATCACCAACCAACGCAGGATTTTGCTTGTACATTGGTGAGCTGGAAAAAATTCCTAAGTGAAATATGAAATCAACCTTTGGAATATTTAATAAAAAAATGTCTTTACAATCGGCTCTTATAAATTCTATTTTCTCTAAAACTGATTTTAGGTTCTCACGCGATCCTGTGTGGAGGCTATCAACAACAAAAACATCGTTTCCTTCTTCAACAAGCTTCTCGACTAAGTTGCTCCCTATAAAACCAGCACCACCTGTTACTAAAATTTTCATCGCCATCACACATTATTTTTAGTTTTCATATTTAAAACATTAACCATATTCTCTCCATGAATATTTACATTTTGTGCATCTATAAAATGTAGTT
>CAYYWW010000057.1:0-4127 GCA_964475515.1 uncultured archaeon
CAGAGGCCACAATTAAAAATTTAAATAATTACCAAGTTAAGCTATTTATTTAAAAACTATGGATTTAGATACAAAGATAATATATGCCCAATCAAGTGATATCAAGTCAAGGACATATCTTGAGTATCGCAAGGATATGAAGCAAAAAGCTATTGCCGAATTGGAGGTTTTGCCTTGGCTTAGAGAGAAAATTCGGAAAGAAAACAAAAATGTTGTTGTAGAGAGATTTGGCGGTGATAAGTTTATATGGTTTTTGAGAAAAGGGGGAATAACACGGGATCCAATTTTATTGTTAAATACTCAAATGGAGAAGTTAAATATATAGAATTTCAATACGCAAAGGAGGAATTAAATGCTTATGATTTTAAAATTTCCAAAATTGCTCCAAAGGATAGAAAATTAAAGAAGAGGGTCCCCAAAGAAGATACAAAAATTTTATACATCATTAAACCAACCTATCAATATGCTCTTTTAGACCCTAACTGGATAGTCAAAAATTCTACGCAAACAGTCGCTGTCGCCTGGGGTAATACTCCAGTTTTTAGAGTTGCCAGAGATAAGTTTGAAAAGATATTAAAGAAAGACAATAAGCTTAAATCTGTTTGTAAGTTAATAGATAAAAAAAAACTTTATACTCAATTTCCAACACGAAGCCATTGAGATTGAAAAAGAAAAATTATCTCATTTATTACAGCAAGTTATCGATGAAGAAAAAATATTAAAGATCGTACCTAAAAGCTTAGATGGATTTTTTAAGGTATGCTTTATTCTTAACCACATAGAGAAAACACCTGTGAATGCTAATTTGTGGTTAATATATCTCCTATCTTTCATAGACGAAAAGTTAAACTCTTACGAGTTATTTCAGCTAGTATATAGCTTAGACTTTCTTTATCCGCGAGTAGAACTAAAGGAAAATGAGTTGAGAAAATTAGTGGCTGGATTAAAACAGATAAAAGATCAAGTGATCGGATTTTCAAAAGAAGATGGATCTTTTCAATCAGACAAAACCCTATCTCCCTTAGACGACACAAGGTATTCGCTTTTTGTTATCAACATTATAGAGGATCTTATCCAAGATCTACTTTATTATTACGGAAATAATTTAGATTTAGAACCTATAGTTTCTATTTATCAAACTGTGCCACAGGTGGATAAAACTTTTGAATTTATTGCAGAGTAACTTGAGTAGAGTTATGGCATCTATCAGTCTCTCAATTAAATACAGACCGGTAAAAATTGGTTTTTTAGTTCGTGATGGTTTTATTGAGGATTTAGTAAAATCCGCGGGTATTAACACTTTGCTTTGGGGTGGTATTTATAATCCGATTATTCCCGTATCCAAAGATATAAAGTTTGCGGAACAATTAATCAATCTTTTTTCGGTGGATGTATTATTTCCTGTGTCTCACACAAATGAGATTGATGAATTAATGAAAAAATATCCTCTACTTCGCGATCCCGGACATTATGCTCAAAATATTTTTTATGAAGACTATCATACCAAGAAAAATATCTTAGGATATTTAAATTCACTAACTACTATTCGCTATTATTGGGAAAGAGAATTTAAACACAAACCCGAAAAGCATAAAAGTAATTGCGTATTAGTAAAGTGGAAAAGCGAAGATGATTTAAAAAGTCTTTTTTCAATATTATTTGGATTTTTTCCTCAAGAGTATAACTTAAAGGATGATTTTGAATCAGCCTTTTTGAAGGGCCTACACGCACAAGAAGTTAAAATAGATCGTAACAATACTATTAAGGAGAATCTGGCTACTGTTGTTACGCCTATCAGATTGACAGGACTAGAACTACAAGGATATGGTGGCACATGGAGAGGTGACGGTATTTATATTGGAGACCATAACGACTTTAAAGATTTATTGTATTTTTGGAATATCAGAGCCTCTGGTTTATTTGTAGAATTTCTACCTAAGAATAAAATAACCAGATTTAAAAATTTTATTAATAAGATAGTTGAAATATTAGAAAAGTCTTCTGATAAAAAATCTACTATTGGGGATGATTTTATTAATGTATATTATCGTTGTTCTGAGGATGAAGTGAAAGACATAATAAAAAAGTTTAAAACCAAGAAGTGTTTTGTTTACTATAAATGTGATGAGATTAGTTGGAATGGATTAAATATCAAACCTGCCGATTTTTATTTTGGGTGGGAACACATATTAGGTAGTGTAGAAAAATCATATAATCGCTATGTTGTATCTGTTAGTCTTCCGGAAAAGAAATTCATTGTTAAAAAATCATGAGATACAGACCGTGAACATTTAGCAATCTCGATTGATCCATTTGGAGAATTCGGCTATCCAGAATACACCTTGAAGCCACCCTTTATTAAAGAATTAAACGAATTCTACAGTAGAGAAATAGCTGTTGACCCATTCGCTTTAAGAGTAGAAAAAAACGGAATAGCAGAAATAATAAGAGTTAGTGATAATTCTTTGTTTTTGCATCCCCTCTCACATCAATCTATCATTCAAAAGATTTTTGAGTTGGCAGATATACAATCCGAGATAAGCCAAGCAGGATTAATTACAAAAAGAATCATAGAAAAATTGGGTGGTGTAGATGGAGGGAGGGTTTTTAAGATAGAAGGGGTTAGAAAATTACTACAGAATTTAAAATCCGATGCATTTGTTGCCAAGGGTGAAGCTACTAAAATCATTTGGAATGAGGGGGAGTTTAGAAAACACGAAAAACTTTATATCGAAGCAAGAGAGAAGTCAAAATTAACATCTTCTGATGTATTCAATTTTCTATTAAAAAAAGATTTTCTCAGGGCAGGACTTGAGCTTATATGTAACCACTGCAAGCTTTCTAATTGGTTTTCTTTAAGGGAAATTGACGATATTTGGATATGTAATTACTGCGGGGACGAAAATAAAACTAGTTTACAATTAAATAACAGGGGCGATTGGAAATTCAGAAAAAGCGGACTTTTTGCGAAAGACAATAACCAAGAGGGAGCCATACCCGTCATTTTAACTCTCTTAGTATTTTTAAGAATTCTTGATCCATCAGCTTTTATCTACTCTCCGTCATTGAAGTTAAGAATTAAAAACACGAAGGAATGTGAAGTTGATTTTGTAGTTTTGCAATATGAGAGAGGTGATGAGATTCAACTAGCGATTGGTGAATGTAAAAGTGAAAGTGGAGCTATTAATAAGGAAGATATTGAAAACTTAAAAATGGTAAGAGAGATGGTAAATAAAATTGGGGTTAATTGTTATCTTGTCTTTTCCAAGACTGCTAAAGAATTTACAAATGAAGAAATTAAGTTATTCAAACAATTACAAAAAGACAAAATTCCTGTTATTCTTTTGACCAACCGTGAGTTAGAACCGTACCATCCTTATTGGGAATTAGAAGAAAAAGATGACTTACCAGAAAAATATGCTTTTGATATGAGAGGTATGGTTAAGAATTCCAGTTATCTTTATTTAAAAGACTAACCCCCCACCACTAATCTCCATATTTTTTTGCCCCGCCGCCTAAGCAGCAAGAACCTTTGATAAAGTAAGTCTAACCTTGCTTTATAACCACACCAAAACCCTGCTTCTGGACTATGAAAGAGCCATTAAGTCATATTCTGGTGCCGGAGGTGGGATTCGAACCCACACGAGGGGTTACCTCACACGATTTTGAGTCGTGCGCGTAAGCCAATTCCGCCACTCCGGCTTTTAAGCTTCAGGTTTTAAACTTCAAGCCTGTAGTTTGTTGCTTGTAACTTATGACTTGCAGCTTGTAACTGTGAGCCATCAGCCATAAGCTAGTTTATGGTGGAGTTGAGAGGGAACCTGAACCGCTTTATTATGCCCTAAACTACTCATCTTATTCGGATTTAGGGCACTCACCACTCGCTTTTACACAAATGTTATTCATAGCCGTGCCCTGAACCCAAGCTTTACGAGTGGTTCATGGTGGAGCTGAGGGGGCTCGAACCCACTTCCCGTCGCTCCTCATATAATTCGTCACTCCCCAAAGGGGCGCTGCCCCTATGGCGGTCGCCTGAGGCGACCTGTTACCCCGAAAGCGTGGAAAAATTCTTTTTCCACACCTTTTTGAGGTCAGGTGTTCTTTTCCGCTTTCAGTTTATAGCTTTT
>CAYYWW010000058.1:0-3963 GCA_964475515.1 uncultured archaeon
AAATCAGGATGTGTATAGGTAAAGTAGGTTGAGGTGTTTTTCAGAGATGAAAAACGATTTTAAAGGAATGCTTCTTAAATCCATAACCCTCAAAACTCTTCTACCGCGTTTCTTAGAGCATGTTAATGTTAAAGCTTTCATGAGAGGTGTTATTTGGTATATTCTGCTTAACATATCACATATACTGAAAGCCATTTTCACATTAACATTCTTAGTAGCATTTTTGGGGCTTATTTGGAGATTTAACGTTTTATCTATAATCTACATAGAATTAACTTTGGTAGTTTGGTATTTCATCGTAAGCGCGATTTCACATTTACCGAAAAAGGCGGTAAATATTAGATTAAACACAGGGGAGATACTAAGAGAAGTGTATATTATTGAGGACTCTCCAAAAGGACATATTCTTGCCCTAACACAAGAAAATAAAGTAATTACAATAATGAAGAATTCGATAGTGATTATGGAATGAAAACTCCGCTACCATCAATTTATATTCACAGCAGGAAAATATTTATATATACATAGAAGCAACAGGAATTTTGGTGATATAAAATGAGCCTTTGGTTAGTAAGAGCGGGAAGACATGGGGAACAGGAGCAAGGAGCTTTAGAGAACGGAGTGGTAACAATCGGGTGGAATGAGTTCCCTGACCTCTCTAAAATAAAAACCAAAGAAGAACTTGCAAAACTTTATGCCAAAGTTTATCCGGGAGCCAAGAAAATGCAAGCGGTTAATGAAGTTGGACAAATATGGAGATTCATTCATGAAATACAAAAAGGTGACCTCGTAGCACTTCCACTTAAAAAGCAATCAGCCATAGCGATAGGTGAAGTAAGTAGGGAATACGAATACAGCGAACTTGCTAACAATATCAAACATATTAGACGAGTAAAGTGGTTGAAAACAATTCCCAGGTCTGCATTTGACCAGGATATTCTTTATTCACTCGGCGCATTTATGACTGTTTGTCAAATAAGCAGGAATGACGCTGAGAATCGTGTTAAAGAAGTGCTACGAAAAGAGATTCCGCCTGAGGTTGTTGAGGGACCTGAGGTTGCTGAGCAGACTATTGATGTTGAACAATATGCGAAAGACCAGATTGTAAAGCATATAGGACGAAAATTCAAAGGTCACAATTTAGCGCGATTAGTAGAAGCAATTCTCCATGCGCAAGGTTATGTTACAAAGGTGTCAGAACCGGGTCCTGATGGCGGTGTTGATATACTTGCTGCTGCGGGTCCGTTAGGTTTTGATAATCCTCGAATTTGTGTGCAAGTAAAATCATCGTCATCTCAAGCAGATGTTAAAGTTTTGAGAGAACTGCGGGGTGTAATGGCAAAAGTCCAAGCAAAACAAGGACTGTTGGTTTCTTGGGGTGGATTTACAAAAGAGGCTATTAAAGAAGCGAGGGATGCATTTTTCTCTACCCGGTTATGGGATGCGGGGGATTTGCTCGATGCGATTTTTAAATATTACGAACGGTTTGAGGATGAATTAAAGACAGAGTTACCACTGAAAAGGATATGGGGATTGGTTCTTGAGGAGGAATAAAGGGATAATAGTAGAATATTGGCGGAGAGATAAAGGAGATTACTATGATATCCGAACTTGTGAAATATTACATTTTTGAGGGGTTGGATAAGCAAATCCTCAGAAGAATTCCCTATTTTTTACTGTTTTCTCTAATCTTCTACCCGTTTAACATAGGGAGATTTGTTTCTTATCCTCTTCTATTTTGTTTCCTTATCATTGTTTTAATTTCAACTTCTCTCTTTAATTGGTATGTTAATAGAAATCTCGAAAGTTTGTTGACAAATGTAGATTTTAAAAATTTCACTAAAAAAATGTCGATGATAGTGGAAGATAGGAATTCTTTATTAGAAGATATAAAAAAATCCGAAAATTGGTGGATAATAATCATAGCTATTGTAAGTGGATTATCTTTTTTCTCGCTTTTTACTTCTGCATTTCTAATACTCTTCACGGATTTCAAAATATCGAAAGATATCATAGCTGTTGCCATAATTTTCGTAACCATTTATTTATATCAAGATATTGCTAAATCAGGTTTGTTCGAGGGATCAAAAGCATCAGAAACTAAATTTCCCTTTCTTTTGGATTTATTAGAGATGTATATAAACAATTCTTTTAGGCATCTTCCTGCAAAGAGAGTTTTGCCACAACCTCTTATACTGCTCTTGAGCAGAATAGTAGCACCTCTTACTTATCTATCACTTCCAAAATTTTCTTTTGATATGCTTTTTGTCTACAAGACTCCTGAAGTAGTGGAGTTAATAAGAAGTCTTGCAAAGAGAGATAATTATAGCCATATCAGCCTAAAACACGAAGGGGGACAATCCGCGGATGGTTTTTTTACAGAAGTAAGAAGAGAAAATGGCGAGAAAATAACAGTATTAAATGAAAAAAGCCCAAAAGAAAATTTTCCTTATTTATTTAATCCAAGTTATTCTTACTCTGAAAATGGAGGAAAGAAATGGATTGCATTTCGTGTGCTAGAAGAAAACGAAAAGACGGTAGGATATATCTTCATTCATTTATTTAGAGGAGTATTCGTTAAAAAAAGGGTAAAAAATACAGGCAGGCAACCATTTAAGCTAGAAAGCAAAGCTAAGCCAGTTCTTCTCTTTATTTTTATTGGAGAACGTAGCTATACCCAATACATAAAGACTGAAATTGAAGTTATTTCAACAAAAATTCCTCGAGAGATTATGGAATACGAAACATAGGATAAATGAGCATAAAAGGCAGAAAAAGGAGCATGAGTGGGTGAAGGTGACGGAGGGGAGAGAATGAAGAAAATGATAACTCTCAAAGAACATATAATCAATTACGCAAAGAATAAACGTTATTTCAATATAGACGATTTGAGGAAGTATTTTGATGAGAGAGGAATTGATTTCAAAAATGACACACTGAAAAAGTATCTCTACCTCTTGAAAAAAGAAAACGTTCTCTACGGAGCAGGCAGAGGATGGTATTCCACCATAAAAGAGGAATTTGTATTGGATACAAAGCCCGTAGAAGAAATTAGAGCTTTAATAAATGACAAGTTCCAACTCCTTGATTTCTCTTGTTGGGGTACTGAACAGATAAAAGGTTTCTTTCACCACCTGCCAAGCCAATTTGTACTTTCGTTTATGCCGATAAAGATTTTCTACAGGCATTAAAAGATTTTCTAACAGACAATGGCTACAATACCTATCTAAATCCCCGCAAAAGTGAAACGGAAAAGTATGTGGAATTAAAAAACCGAACTGTTATATTAAGACCTTTCATTTCTTCTCGTGAGCCTAAAAATCAGCGTTTTGCAAAAATATAGAAGATACTCGTGGATTTGTTTATGGAGACGAAAAAAGTCAATCTCATGGATAGGGAAGAGTGCCGGAAAATTATTTCCAATATAATCCTCAATTACCGCATAAATATAGCTGAGATGTTCGACTACGCGGAAAGGAGAGAAATAAAAGAAAAGATGCGGGCTATGTGCATGAATACAAAATCCATCTATGTCACATTTTTGTAAAATGTGGAAATAGTAGAATACTGGGCGAAAGATGGTTGACAGAACATGTTTTGAAAGATATTTAAAAAATGGGAAGAAGATAAAAGACCGACGGAGCATAACATTCCAAAGAGTCATTTTAAATTCTACTACATTTCTTCAATAGAAAATAGAGTGGCTTATGTCCTGCTTGATATTGTAAAAATGCCTTCTCCCTTTTCCGAAACAATTGAAAAGCCAATTATTCTACCGTTGTTTGAAGTTGAAAAAGATGTGAAAGTATCAATTCCTACAGTAAATAGCTTTACCGGAGACAAATTGAGTGCTTTTGCTCCTACGACTATTGGGATTCTTTTTGATAAAGGAAAATCAATGGAAATAATAAAACAATTATTTGACCTTGGAATTCTATTTGAATACATAACTGACCTGAAAGA
>CAYYWW010000059.1:0-3957 GCA_964475515.1 uncultured archaeon
ATGCTCTCAAAGCACTCCTGCGGCTCTACAAGATAAATTATTTACGACTTAATTTACGTTCCGTGGCTACATAGATTTGTATAATCACAAAAAAACAAGGAAAGCACCAATAATAAGGAAAATAAACCCTAACACCACACCAGTTTTTGTGAATTCCGATGCCTGATGCTCTTCTGTCATTGGAAAAAACAGTACTAAGAATCCCCCTAACAGTATAAGCAGAATTCCCAATACAATCCCTAATGCACCAAACATAATGTTATTTTTTTATAAGAATGATTAAAATAATTTTCCACTCTATGTTAAAGAAAGTTTTATTTATTCATTGGATAACATAATATTAATATGGTCTTCGCAAGGTCAAAAATGGTAATTGAAGATAACTGTTTTCTCGGAGAGCCCGGTGAGGTTGAAATAAATTATGTGGGGCCAGCTTCACCTCAAAAAATGTATAGAAGTGTTTACGATCTCATTCTCACTGTTTTTAATGTACCACAGTCTCAAGTGCAGGAAGTGAGAACACAATGGGGAAAAGGCAAAGAAAAAGAAAAAGTTGCTGCAAGATGGTGGATATACAAGGACATGGACGTTTTTACTTACATATATGTGAGAGTTGATTTGAGCGTGGAAGGAAGTGAAAAAACAGGAAAAGCGGCAATAAAGATAAAAAGTTATCTGAAAACAGAATACCCACAAGACACTATTTGGCAAAGATCCATAATTTACGAAATGTTGAGAACATTTTGGCACAGAGTTTTTTACAGAAGAAAAAGGGAGGAATATGCTGAGGAATGTAGACATCTTGTTATTTATTTTGAAAAACGTGTTAAAGAATTTTTGATTAAACTAAGAGAAGGTAAAGTATAGCGTATGGGCAAAATAGAAATTTGGGAAGATTGTTTGGTTCCTGACAGATGGTTTGAATTAAGATATGAAGGAGAAAATCCATGGGGCGTTGTCAAAAAAATAGAGAATTCTTTAGAAAATTATTTTCAGATATCTGCAGCAGGTCATGGTAACTATATGTTAAAGTGGGATAATTCCGGAGATCCAATAAATTTTTTATCGCGATGGTGGGTCAAAAAGAAATTCAGTAAATGGTCAACGTTTATGCTTTCTATAATTGTCGATGGTTCTATAAAAAAATCAGACAGATCAGGTAGATTCAACATGCGTTTCAAAGCAAGCCTTAAAACAGAGTACAAAGGGTTTTGGATATTTGCCAAACCTTTTTGGATAATATATTCTTATCTATTTTATAATCGTCTTAGAAGAAACTTTCTTGAAAGATGTCAAGAGCTGGCATTGGGATTCAGAGATCTCGTTAAGAAAGAATACGATATGAAGGTCATTTCTCAATACAAATTTGCACCGATAGCAAGAAAGGGAGGCTTGGGTTAACAGTCAAATGCATTACAAAAAAATAAAAATTAAAAATACAAATTTTATCATAATTGCTGAAAACTTTTAAAATACAAAAAACAAATATGATGTGTTGATAAATATGTTTAAGCTTGTATTATCCGATTCAGAACTCCTGAAGAACACGATACCAGTAATATCTGAAATAATAGACGAGGGTGTTTTCAACATAGACAGCGACGGAGTGAAGTTTTTGGCACCAGACAGAACAATGGTCTCTGTGGTTGATTTTAAAATATTCCGATCTGCTTTTGAAGAATACTCTGTTGACACCCCTGTATCACTTGGTTTGAATACAAGTAATCTCACTTCTGTTATAAAAAGAGCAAAGTCAGGAGATAAAATAATTCTCAGAAGCGGTGAAGGAAAACTGATAGTAGAGCTTAAAGGAAAAAGTACAAGAACATTCGAAATACCTTTGATTGATATAAAAACGGAAAAGCCACCTATAGATCAACTAAAATTCACCACAAAGATTGAAGTGGATAGCAGCATCATAGAAGAGGGAATAGAAGATGCTGAAGTTATAGGAGATGCTGTTTTTTTCGAGGCTACACCAGAAAGCTTTAAAATGTTTGCTCGTGGGGATGTTTCCTCTTCAACACTTGAGATAAAAAAAGGTGAAGAGGGGCTGATGAGTATAGAAGCAAACGATTCACCAAAAGCACAATATCCGCTTGATTATCTTAAGAAAATGATAAAGATAGGAAAGTTATCAAAAAGAGCAGTGATAGAATTTGCAAAAGATTATCCTCTTCGTCTGAATTTCACTGTTCCAGACAAAATGGAAATAAAATTCATTCTCGCACCACGAATTTCTGAGGAATAATTCAAGTAAAATTTCTTTATTCCATAAAACATTATTTTGAAAATGGATGTTAAGAAAATAGAAAGGATATTGAAAATACTTTCATCAAGGTTGAATATTAATTTGCAATTGTGGAATAAACAAGATCCATTTCATGTTCTTATAGGAACTGTTTTATCTCAACGCACCAAAGATGAGAATACAGAAAAAGCTGCCAAGCAACTTTTTTCAAAATACAAAACACCAGAAGAGATAGCCAACGCCCCTCTTAAGGATTTAGAGGCGCTGATAAAACCTTCTGGTTTTTACAGGATAAAAGCCAAAAGAATAAAGGAAATATCGAAAATTATAGCAGAGAAATACAATGGAAAGGTTCCTGAAACAATTAACGAACTAGTTAAATTACCAGGCGTTGGTCGCAAAACAGCTGGATGTGTTTTAGTTTATGGGTTTAACAGACCAGCAATCCCTACGGATGTGCATGTTTTTCGTGTATCAAATAGGATAGGTATTGTAAAGGAAAAAACACCAGAGAAAACAGAGTATGCGCTAATGAGGGTTATTCCGAAAAAATATTGGATTTTATACAATAGCATAATGGTTCGTTTCGGACAGCAGATATGCAGACCTATAAGGCCCCGTTGCTGGGAATGTCCTATAGTTGACATGTGCGAATATGGGGAAAAGAATTTTATAAAATAAATGCAGAAGTATTATTTATGATTGATAGCCACTGTCATTTGGAGCAACCACCTTTTTCTGAAGACAGAGACGAGATTATCCAAAAATGCAAAGAAGCAGGGTTAAAAGCTGTTGTTACCTGTTGCGCTTCGCCAAAGGACTTTGAATTAACAATGGAGATAGTGAGAAAGCATAGAAATTTTGTTTTCGCAACAGTTGGTATTCATCCCGAGTTTATTAAGGATGTTTCAAACGAAGAAAAGGAGGATATACTTAAAAAAATAGAGCAAAATCAGGATGATATCAAAGCTATTGGAGAAGTAGGTCTTGATAAGTATTGGATAAAGGAAGAAAAGTGGCTTAGAAAACAACAGGAGTTGTTCATCGAGATGATCGAATTCGCCAAAAAATTGAAAAAACCCCTTGTTATTCATTCAAGAAATGCTTACTTGGACACTGTGGAGATTCTCGAAAAAGAAAATGCAGAAAGGGTTTTAATGCACATGTTCGGAGACAAAAATTTAGTAGAGAGAGTGATAGAAAATGGTTGGTTTATTTCAATGAATGCAATCGTGTTGCGAAGCAAGACTCATCGAAAAATCATAAAAAAAGCACCTATCGAGAAGATACTTTTAGAGACTGACTCACCATGGCTTCACCCGTCGGGAAGCGGGAGAAATGATCCGACATCAATTCAAGTTGTGGCAGAAAAAATCGCACAGTTAAAACATTTGGACTTTGAAACAGTTTGGAGGCAGTGTGGAAAAAATGCAAAAGAATTTTTTAAACTTCCTGTAAAAATATAGCCACGAAGTAAGAGGTTTATTCTTTACCTATGGCAACAGCAGAACAACTCTCATTACTTTCACTTTCGAAATAAATACTGTGATATCCTCTTTGTAGTTTCAAACCTCTGGTAATGTCTACTCCAGTAACCTCTAGCATTACCACAATATTATTAACAGAACCTAAACCGTGGGCGAAACTCGGCATGTCTTCGCTCAAGAAAGTACCGGATTCTATTGATGATATTTTGTTGTTTATTG
>CAYYWW010000060.1:0-3917 GCA_964475515.1 uncultured archaeon
ACTCCGCGAACAATATTTCCTTTGTCTGATCGTTTAGAGCAACTATGTCGATTTCCATGGTTTTTCTTTTGTTGTCTTCGTCCCTATAAAAACCCCACCATTTTCCAATTTGTTGATATTTTTTAGAGAACAATGCAGGTATAAGCTCTGTGCAGATTCTTTCGAATCTTCTACCAATGTACGTATTCAAGTCGTTCTTTATCTTTCTAATCAACCATTCCTCTCTTCGCTTAAAAGCAGAAAGATTTTTGTAAAAATATCTGAACCAAAAGTTCATTACAGGATGCTTTATGTAAAGCATTTTCTTTTTATTTATAAGAGATTCCTCAACATCTATAATTTCAAAATAATTTTTTAGTTCGTCTATCTGCCTTGTTATAGCAGTTTCCTTTTTCCTTAAAAAAGATGCTATCTCGCTTATTTTCGTATTTCCATTAGCAATCGCACATAGGATATCGTAATAAATTCCTGATCTTTTGCCAAATTCCAAAGAAAGTATTTGATTTACTTCATCCTCTAAAACAGCGTTTATAGAAAAGAAAAGGTTATCTATTATTTTTTGAAAGTTTTCGCCTTGGAGGTTTTCATCTTCGATTGTTACGTAATACTTTGGAAACCCGCCAAATACAGAGTAAAGCTTTATCACATCTTCAACGTTACTTATTCCTAACTCTTTACACATCTGAAAAACGCTTTTAAATGAGAGTTGACCTAATATTATTTTTCTCTTTATTCTTCCGTAAAGCGGTTCTTTTCTGTCAAAAAATAATCTTTTTAGAAGACCTATCAGAGACCCTGAAAATATCAACATAAGTTTTTTGCGGTTTTCATTAAGATCAATATACTTCTGCAATATTCCGTAAACCGACTTGTCTACAAAGTAAAAATTTTGAAACTCGTCAAACGCCACTACACCGTTGAAGCGCTCAAAAATAACCTTGAAAAAATCATCCCAGTTACCTAATTTCTCCAGTTCGCCCATGATTTTTCTTTCCTTTAATATTTCTTCATATTCTTCAAGCAGACTCTCGCTTCTTTTTTCTTTATTTACGAAAAAATACAGATCTTCCTTTCCAAGAACCTCTAAAATTAACCGCGTTTTTCCTATCCTTCTTAGTCCGGAAATAGAAACTGAAAAGAGTTTGTTTGCTGATAGCTTTCTCGCTTCTTTCAGCAAATAAATTTCATTCTCTCTATTGATAAATTTCATTTTTATTCACCTACTGAATAATTCACTTAGTGAATATTTAAATTTTTCGTTTTACTGCTTTTTCCAAGTCTTTCAGATCGAAACAGTAAACTGGGCTTCCATTAAATTCTTTTATTTTTTTCTTGAAGGATTTTGCAAAGATTGCGTATTTTTCCTTTCTTTTATCATTGTGCCATTTGACGTGTTTTGCGTTTTCCTTAAGTTTATTGAGAATCTCTTCTGCGTTGACGTTTTCTTTCCATTTGCACTCCGCGAACAATATTTCCTTTGTCTGATCGTTTAGAGCAACTATGTCGATTTCTTTGTCTTTGTGCCACCATTTATACGTTTTAAAATTTGAAAATTCTCTGAAAAGCTTGTTATTAAACAATTCTTCTATCAGATATTCGAACATTTTCCCAAAAAATGAGTTTATTTCTCTTTTTATAGCATTTTCCACGTCGACTATGTTGCCTATTTCAAGCTTATCCCTGTTCGGATAGATGAATTTAAACCAAAATCTGAAGAATGGGTCAGTGATTTCATATATTCCCTTTCGTTTCATTCCAAACGGTAGAATATGTTTGACTATATTTGTTTCTTCCAGTGTCGAAAGATATTTCATGATGTTGCTTTTATCCATTCCAGTTGCCGAACATAATTTACCAAGGGTTTTATAACCAAGTGATATGTATTTTAGTATCAACCTGTAAATTCTTGACTCTCTAAATTCCTGTCTTAATAAAATTAACGGCTCATCATATAGGTTCATTCCCTTTTGCAGACAGTTAACTCTTATATTATGGAATATGCTGTTTTTTTTATCGTAAAATTTTAAATAATATGGAATGTTTCCAAATGTAAAATAGATTTCCATGGCGTTTTCTATATTACCCACTATTCTATATACTGTGGGAAAATCAAAGGGTAAGAGTTTCCAATAATTCAGATTTCTACCGTAAAGAGGGCTTCTGTACCCCAAAACATCACTTTCCATTATGGACAGGGAGGATCCACACAAAATAAGCATAACATTGGTATTTTTAAATAACTCGTCTATGATTTTTTGAAACAGCGACAAGAGTCCTTTCTTCAAGCCAAGTAAATATGGAAACTCGTCAATGATTATTACGATCTTCTCGTCTTTTATGTTTTTTACCAAATACTTGAATATATCATACATGCTCTTTGTTTCTAATTTCAAGAAAAACTCATTTCCTGTTAATTCATAGAATTTATTTTTAAACTCCTTGATATTTTCTTCCAGACTTTCATCTGTGCATAAAATGTAAATGCCTTTCTTTTTCTTTAAAAATTCCTTTAAAAGTTCTGTTTTACCTACCCTTCTTCTACCATACAGTACAAATAATTTAAATGCCTGCGTCTCATACAGCTTATTTAAATATTTTAGTTCCCTTTCTCTATCAAAAAATTTTGGTAACATAATTATTATAATTTATTTACCACTATTTAAACTTTTCATTTTTATGTTCTATTCCCCGAACCTTCTCTGTCTCCTATAATACTCTTTCATTATTTTGTCAAACTCTTTTGTTGTGAAGTCAGGCCAATACAAATCAACAAAAAACAGTTCGCTATAGGCCAGTTGATAAAGCATAAAGCCGCTTAACCTGTATTCTTTACCAGTTCTTATCACTATGTCTACGGGATTTTTTATTAACAGAAAATTTTCGAACATTTCATTTGTTATCTGCTTTATTATTGGCTTGTTTTTCAACCACTTGGCAAACTTTATTGCGGCCCTAATAATCTCAAATCTGCCACCGTAACCCACGGCTATGTTAAAAATTCTGTTGCCATAATCCTTTGTTATTTCCATTGTTTGTTTTGCCGTTTCTCTCAAGCCCCTCGGTGTTTTGTTGAGACTTGTTCCAACAACATTGATTTTTATTCGGTTGTTATGAACCCTTTCACTTTCCTGTAGTTTTTTCAATCTTTCCTGTATGCTTCTGAAAATCATTGCTTTCTCTTTTTTGCTTCGCTTGAAGTTTTCCGTAGAAAACGCCCAAACAGTAACCTCTTTTATTTCAGGATAATTATCAATAATATGATTTAAGATTTCCTCTAACCGTTGGGCCCCTACCCTGTGACCTTCCCATGGTTCTAAACCCTTCTCTTTGGCCCATCTCCTGTTTACGTTGTTTCAAACAATACCGTCAGGGATGATGCCCACATGCAATTCCTTTTTCGGTGGCATATATTATACTATTCCAATAGGTTTTTAATATCTTCTGCATGACCTGCGCCAACAACCACAACGATCTTTTTAAATCTTTGGGACAGACATTTCAGATTATTGACCATGTATTTGTTTCTTTCCGTAACTAGAACTTTATATAAACACGGGAACTCTTTTTTAAATTCTTTTACGGTCTCTTTCACTAAATTTCTCGATGGAACCTTGTTTAAATCTATTTTTATTCTGTTCGTGCCAATATTCAATGAACCTAAAATGGAATACAACATAAGTTTCAACTTTTCTTTAAAAGGTATTTGTTTTATTTTCACTATTGTTTCTGTTATGTCGCGGTCTATAAATGCAACATGTATGTTGTTTTTTCTTGCAATTTCTATTGCTTTGAGCATGTCAGAACCAGGGAATATGCCTGTTTTTCTTCCCAGAGAATCCTGGATTTTCTTAAGTATAAAATATATTACGAATGTGAAAAAACCGATACTTTTTATTGCTTCAAAACTCGACCCACGT
>CAYYWW010000061.1:0-3784 GCA_964475515.1 uncultured archaeon
TCACACGGCTTTTTTTCTCAATAACCAGCGCCTTCGAAAAGATGGAATACGAAGCTGCAATAAAAATCCTTCGAACGATTATTCTCTTTTCTTTGGTATTGCTGATTATTCACTTTAATTATGGGTTAATTCCAATAGTTTCTTCTTACCTTGTTGCCAGCGTCTTTAGCTTTGTGCTAAGCATTTTTGTAATCCTGAAGAAATTTGCAAGACCCAAATTTGAGACTGACTTAGATTTCTGGCGGAAAACCACTAAAGGAGCTTTACCGTTTGCTCTGACTGGAGTTTTTGGTATGGTCTACTTCAGAGTTGATACTGTTATGCTTTCGGTCATGAAAGGAGATGCTGTTACAGGATGGTATTCTGCAGCATGTAACCTAATTTTTGCTCTAATGGTTATACCAGCTATTTACGGAACAGCGATTTTTCCAGTATTATCAAAATATTATGGTTCCGCGAGAAGTTCGTTTGATAAAGTAGGAACTCTTTCCTTTAAGTATTTACTCATGTTGGGGTTACCAATATCAGTTGGTGTTACCCTCCTGGCAGAGGAGATTATTCAATTGGTATATGGAAGTGCCTACCTAAATTCGTCATACGCACTTCAAATAATCGTGTGGGTATTTTTTATTAATTGCATAGCCGTAGTTCCATTTCATGCACTGAATTCAGCAAATAAGCAGCATTTGGTTATGATTAGCGAAGGTGTTGGCGCTGTTTTAGCTGTCCTGCTTAATTTACTCTTAATACCAATATATGGGTTAATCGGCGCTGCAAGTGCTACCGTTATTGCATTTGCGTCTGCCGCATCTCTTTCTTTTTATTTTTTGAATAGATATGTGCTCAAATTTAGATTGATCAACGGCGATTTCGCTAAGGTCATGGCTGCCAGCTTAGTAATGGGCTTATTTATTTTTTATTTCCACTCAAATTTTTTCCTGGTAATCGCCTCATCAGCAGTCATTTATTTGGCATTGCTTATACTGACAAGGGCACTTTCCAATGAGGACTTGATACTGTTTCGAGAGATATTTCCAAGAAGGAAAGTAGATAACGTAGAAAAACATTTTAAACAAAAGGGTTAATTGAAAGAGTAGCATGCACAAAAAAATAGAAACTTTCGTAAAACACGCATGTTCAGCCGCATTCAACATCTCACGTCTTATAGGGTTTATTAAGTTTCCCTTTAGGGGGCGCATAATGCTTAGCGCAAGGACTGGTTATTGGAGTTCAAAAGTAGGAAAGATGGGTAAAGGAGTGCAAATAGGTTCAAAGGTTGTTATAAGACATCATCCTGAAATGGTTGAAATTGGTGACTTTTCAACAATCCTCTCAGGTGTCCATTTTGAGGTGCACGGCCCTATAAAAATAGGAAAATATGTTGATATAGTCCATTACGCTTATATAGAGAGTGCAGCTGAGGTAATAATAGGCGACTTTGCATGTATTGGAAATGGAGTGAAAATCTATGCTGAAACAAATACTTATAAGACCCCTGACCAACGCGAAGAAAAGATTTTATTAAGCCTCTCTTGTTCTGCACCGCCTGAGCTGTTTTATCTCGAAAAATGTCCGGTTATTATTGAGGATTATGCTTATTTGGGAACAGGTTCTATAGTTTTGCCTGGAGTAAGGATTGGAAGGGGAGCTATAGTAGGTGCAGGGGCTGTTGTTACTAAGGATATTCCTCCTTATATGATTGCCGTAGGCGTCCCTGCGAGACCAATAAAGAAAAGACCAATCCCTGATAGTGAGAAAGAGCTGCTTAAAAATAGTGATGCTTAAAGGAATAAATTCTGGATAGAATTGACTTTATTTTTTTGAATAATGCATTAGTCCGATTCCTCCACCTGTTTTGATTTTTTTAACATTCCCAAATTGGAGAGATAGGCAATCAAATCATTTTCAATGTTCGTGATATTCTCCCCCCATCTTGCTAATATATTGGTGGTGTTTCGTCATCAGGTTAAAATTCACCACTGGTTATATTTTCTCATTTTCTTCCCTCCATCGCCAATAATCACCGCCCTCTGAGAAGTCTCTTAATTTCACTTAATATAACAATAATAGGTGGCTTTTTTATTATATAATACCATGGTTTAATCTCTCCACCAAATTTCCTAAAATAAAATTCAATATCTGGGTCCGATGAACCTTCAAAATCAAACTCATTTAAATTCAATTTTTCTTTTGTGTATTTTATCGCTTCCCACATCAATAGTGACATTGCTCCGTGAGAATTTTCATTTATTCCTCCACTGAGATAATAACTCCTTTTATTATCCCAGACTAAAAACAAAGATGCCATAGGTATATTTTCTATATATCCAGTAAATACTTCGCAGGAATCATGTTTTTTACATTCTTGGTAAACTTTCTCCCAAAATACCGGAGGCATAAGCGTGATTTTCTGCCTCTTAAAAGTTTTCATATTTAACTCAATAAATTTATCAATTTCTTCAAAAGTTATTTGATAATTTTGTTTGTAGCATTTATTTATATCATTTCTCCTTTTTCTATCCATATTTTTCCAAATTTGGTCTAAATTATTTAATTTTAATATATATGTATATCCAACATATCCCTTCCCGAACTTCCACATAAACGGTTGAATGTCGTTAATCCACGGGCTAAAGGAGTAAGAACAAAATCTAAATGATGCTAAAATCTCAGCAAATTTTGTATTTATTTCTTTTTTCCAGGTAATTTCCCTATATTTTTTTTCGAGTTTTTTATTTATATAAAAGCTACCCATATATGGAGTAAGTAGTGGAGGCGCTTTTGCTATTTTTTTACCATATTTTTTTGTATAAGATATTGGAAAACCTGCTACTAACTCTTTATTTTCATAACATCCAAAGAATTCTACATTATAATCAATGTCAGCGATATTTTGAAACAACTTGAGCCACCAACTTTTATGGAAAACTGTCCCTTCATAAGAGTTATCAACTAAATTATCATAATCTTCCAATTCCTCTTCTGTCAGTTTTTTTACTTCCATTTTTATCTCTCTATAGTTTTCTTGCTTTTGCTATAAGTGTATAACCAGCGTCTTTCTTCCCAATTAATCTATCAGAAACCAAACCTAAAGGTATACTGATAAAAGAAATCATTGGCCACAAGAGGCCATATCCATCTATATTTTTGATCCAAAGTTTAATCCAAAGGTTGTAAAGAAAGGCGGTTATTGGTGAATTCAAAAGGTATTTATTTTGATCTAATTCGAAACCAGCCTTCTCAAGTTTACCTTTTAGTTTTGTCTCATCGTAATAATTTATAACAAATCCTTTTTCCGTGTGTTTTTCTTTGAGCTCACTGCTCATCGGGTAAGTAAAACTATCAACTGTTAATACAAGTATTCCGTGTGTTTTTAAAACCCTGTTCATCTCCTTTAAGGCATTGAGGT
Organism: uncultured archaeon; assembly: GCA_964475515.1. Lineage (GTDB taxonomy): Archaea > Aenigmatarchaeota > Aenigmatarchaeia > QMZP01 > QMZP01 > CAYYWW01. The sequence goes on from CAYYWW010000061.1 coordinate 3,410, forward strand.
CATCTTGGAAATGTTCTAATGCAGAGCTGGAAACAACTTTATCAAAATAGCTATCTGGAAAAGACAAACTTTCTGCATTCGAAACTTTAAACTCACATGGTATCTTCTCTCGCTCTGCCAAGTATTGTGCTCTGTTTATAGCATCTGAGGATATATCAGCTCCATAAGTTTGACAACCTTTTTCTGCGATCTTGAGGGTCAAAATTCCACTTCCACAAGCTACATCTAAAACCTTTTTACCCAGTTTAGGCACGAGGTAGTCAAACATTGCTTTCCATTCAATGAATCTTATGAAATCTGGCGTACCAATCCATTTATAGATCAAATGCCCGATATATTTTCTCATTTTTTTGCAACCTCCTTTATCGCTTCTTT
>CAYYWW010000062.1:0-3778 GCA_964475515.1 uncultured archaeon
AACGACTAAGCTCACCGGCGGCAATGGAGCGCAGCGGAATTGCCGTCCGTGTGCAGCGTTTTGTTAGCCAAATATTCTGCTGCTTTCTCGAATAATCTTAACTGCACATGATGATCACTTTGTTTATAAGGAATCGATTTATTTTCTTTCAAAATTTTTGTAATAAGGTCATTTATTATGGATTCGGAATTCCTAAGAAACATTAACTCACGTTCCAATTCGCCAAACATACTCAAATTGCAAAGCAACCTTCCCATTAACGCAACTTTAACATCACCTATTGATACATTAATAAAATTTGACAATTCATTAATTTGTTTTGTTGCTTCCAATACAGCCCTTTCAATAATTGTCTTCTCGTCTATATTCTCTTTTTTGGAAGTATACTTTTTACATGTAATGATTAGATCTACATGAATAGGAGTATTAGCCTGTTGCAAGGGCATTGATACAGCCATTTCTGACTTTATTGGATGTGTTTGTACACATATGAACCCAGCATGCCTTACCGCTTCATGTATAGCAACCCAGCCCTCATGACGTGCATGATGATAAGTGAATATAAAAAGACCGTTATCCTTTAATACCCTGTTGCATTCAGCAAATACAGACGTTAGCTTTTTCGTAAATAAATTTACATCTGGGTCTTGTACCTCTGCTATGTTTCTGGTTGTAGTTTCTTTGGATAAGGTAAGAATTTGATTTAACCAGTAATAGAAAAAATCAGCTAATTGTGAATAATGAACATTGTCAAAAAACGGAGGATCAGTAACAACTAAATCAATTGATTTATCCGGAATATCAAATGTACTAGAGTCCCCTTGCGATATATAAACTGAAGATTTGTGTTCTATAAACTCTTTGTAACTATGAACAATTTTTGTCTGCACCGGTTTGTTAATATTTGCTACTTTTATAGTTTTCTTTGCAATAATTTTTATCTCAGTGGGTGATATTTTATATTTCAAACTTTTTAGAATTCTTGACTTGTATAGAGTTGAAAATGAACCTGAAGATTTTTTTGTACCCCAAATATTTGCTTCTATGGGCATTAATTCAGGTTTGAGGATATGGTTTGAAAACATATGACGGACTGCACCCGTTCCTTCCCCCTTAAAAGAACAAAATAGATTATTGAATTCAAGGACACCAGAAAAAAGACAGGCAAATAACCTGCGAAGTTTTATATCTGATATTTCTCTCAAAGCTTGCTTAAAGTGCCAGATTGAACATAACTGACGTTCTGAAAATAATTGAGTCCAAGTACGGTAATTATGTTTAATAATCTGATTAGTGTTATATCCTGGCTCAATCGCTACTGAGGGAAAGTGCTCTTTTATTTTTTGGTATTCCTTAGATATATCCCCTAGGAGTTTCCTGTCATAATCATTTACAACATCATAATATTTCGCTCCATTAGTACCAAGTACCATTTTTGCATATAGCTTTATATTTAATGGATGGTCTATATTTTTCATATAATCAACTAATTTGAATGTTAAATTGCAATATGGGCAAGTGACATTTGCACCACGGACATTCCCCAATTGTGGATTATAAGTTTCTGAACAAATATTGCAAACAACAGAAGTATCATTATATCGTATATGATTTATCGATCCACAAGAAGGACAGATAGCTCTAGCGGAAGGATCCTTACGAGGAACAGCATTTTTTGAAAATATTCGACTTTTAAAAAGATCTATTTCCTGCTTGCATCTCGGGCAATTTAAGTATTTAACATTAAAATAGTAGAGAACGTCTGACAGTGCACCGTTTTCGTTTAATGCCAGATAATAGCTCCGAACTTTACTTTTGATTTGCCTTTCTATTCTTGAAAATTCCTTATCTATATCATTAGCTGAATAGTCTGAAAGTGCTGCTTCTACAATTGTTACAGCAACTGGATTGATGTCTCTACCGATCACTCTACATCCAAGTTTTACTGCCTCACCAACAGTTACACCACTTCCCATAAAAGGATCTAACACGGTTATCTCATTAAAGTCATTCTTTGAATAAAAAGCTGAGAAAAAGTCATCATCTTCATCTATACATGTTCCAAGAATGATGCCTCTAAACACACTCCCAAGCCTTTTTGCCCACCATTTATGAATGTAATAAATGGGGCGATAAATCTCCTTCCTCCAGGACTCTCGTTCAGCTAAATAACTAAGCCGTCCAATTGGAAAATCTTTTTCAATATACTTCGACATAATCAACTAACCTTAATCTATTGCGGGCAAATGTGGCATTGATGCTGTTCGCGCTTTTGGCTTTCGCTGTTTGCAAGCCTTGAAAATATCACGACGAACTGGGAGATTGTTGAGTTCTAGATGCTTCTTAGAATTGTCATCCAGTACAAGATAGTGAAAAGAATTTTTATATTTATCATCTCTAATAATCAGATCTGTGCAGGGAATATCTTCTTTTATGTCTACAACATCATGTTTTTTTATAACTAAGATATGCCTCAAATGGAAGAATTCCAGTTTGTAGTTCAGCGGATTAGGATAAGTATACATTCTTCGATGACGTACTGACCCTTCTCCATATGGCCCATGATTATACTCACTTTGATTCGCATATTTGGCATCTTTATGTAAGTCAAAATCATAATTGAGGAAATCGCCATCCATTAGAATTGTAGTAACCATTGATTTGCTATCAGGAGATAGCAATGCAAAAAGATAAAAACAAGGTATTTCTACTGTGTTGTCACCCACCTTAATCAAAGCTTTCCCACACGGTAGGCAACTATTATAGTCAATAGTCATTCCGCGAGGATCGGTACCGTTCTCTTTTTGGATTAATTTTTTGACTTCAAGCCCAACAATTGTGTTGCTGGAACGATCTCTTAAAACAATATCTGGGGTTGTAAGTTTTCCAGCATGAAAAACCTCAATATTGGGTATACATTTTTTTATCTCGTCTCCAATCCATGAATCAAATGGGTCATCCTGTACTGTGCCGACCAGAGTTGGTAGTCTAAGCTGAATAGGGATTACGCCATCAGATATTTTTGATGACAATTCCTTATAAAGCTTTGCAATAATTTCAATTGGCTTCATGGTTGCTCTTCATAGTTTCTTTTGTTGGCTAACAGCGCCTTGTTAGGCACTTTTTTGCATTTCCTAAAATCGCGAAAATGAATCCATATCAAATACAAAAGGGTCAATATTATTATTAATGAACATACTATTGTATCGAACATGAAAAACCCAGAATTATTAATGCCTGAACCGACAAGAGAATACCATTTGATCGCCACCAAGAGCATTAAGAATACTGGAAATACAATTGTATATATCCTATGAATAAATGACAAAACTAGCGGATAGTTAGATAAATATGCTTTCCCTTCTCGAAATATATTAAAGCTGGTTAAGCTCCTGCTTAGTCTCTTTTCAATATGATGCAAGTAAGAATATTGCCTTTCAATAAGCAGATTTGCCTGAAAATACTTTATAGATATACTCAGAACAACGAATAATAGCACACTGTCAATAAGTGCAAAATTAGAAAAACCATTAATTCCGAATTTCTTGCTCAAAAGAGTTTTTATGATTATTTCAAAATCACTTCGCAGCCATGAATTTAAGTACAAAACTGCAATGAGAAGGATTAGATAGCCGAAGTATTTATCCCTCCGCTCAAGGTATTTTCTTAACCAAAGAAATGTATCTTTGTAATGATCGTAATAAATTTCCAATTCTTTTTCGTTAAGCATTATCGAGAGCTTTTATTATTGCAACTTGGGAAAAACTCATCGCCCATG
>CAYYWW010000063.1:0-2546 GCA_964475515.1 uncultured archaeon
TTGAATAAACTTAAACTCCGGGTTCTATAATATTATTATGTCAGTTTCGAAGAAAAAAATAGAGTGGTATCTCGAATTTGTAAATAAACACTACAAAAAGAAAAAAAGCGATCTAGATGTTCTTTTCAGATATGAACCCGCGAAAGGTATCACCCAAGAGGAGGCTGTTGGTCGTATAGCATCTGAGGGTAGCGTGGGCACATGGACAACACTTCCTGGTATGCCAAGAGAAAGAATAGAAAAATTAAAGGCATGTGCTTACTGGTATAACGATAAATACGTGAAGATTGCATATCCCTTGGAATTATGGGAGACGTGCAGCGTGCCTCAAATAATGTCTGGCATAGCTGGAAATATAATGGGGATGAAGGCTATAAAAAACCTTAAACTTATAGATGCAACCTTCCCTAAAGAAATACTGAAACATTTTAAAGGTCCTGTCTATGGTGAGGATGCCATAAGAAAAATATTCAAAAAGAAAAGAGGGCCCATAACCTCAACCGTAATAAAACCAAAAGTAGGCTATACTGCAAAGGAGCATGCAGAACTTGGTTATAAAATATACATAGGTGGGATAGATTGTATAAAAGATGACGAGAACCTTACTAATCAAAAATTCAACCAGTTTAGAAAACGTGTTTCTTTTCTGGCAAAAAGTAGGGATAGAGCCGAAAAAGAAACAGGCAACATCAAAGACGCATTCATAAACGTTACATCCCCTGATTTGAAAGAACTGGAAAAGAGAATAAAAATAGTGCATGACCACGGGTTCAAGTATTTTATGATAGACATAGTACTTAGTGGTTTCACGGCTACACAAACTGCATGCGAATTAGCCAGGGATTATAAAATGGCGATACACGCGCACAGGGCAATGCATGCGACATTTACAAGAAACCCAAAACATGGAATATCAATGCTTTTCCTCGCAAAATTATCAAGAATTATGGGAATAGACCAGATACATACCGGAACTCTAATAGGTAAACTTGAAGGCAGTAAAGAGGAAATAGTTGCTATGAAAGAAATGCTTTTTTCCGAAAAAATTGGTGAAAAGAAATTTGTCCGTCTGGAACAAAACTTTGAACATATCAAACCATCGCTTCCTGTGTCATCAGGTGGTTTGCATCCGGGTATACTTCCCGATGTCTTTAAGATATACGGAACAACGAACATAGTTTTGCAGATAGGTGGTGGCGTTTTAGGACACCCTAAAGGTCCAATGGCAGGAGCCAAAGCTGTTTCCCAATCAATAGAAGCGTATTATCTCGGAGTGAAACTCGAAGAATACGCGAAAAAGCACAAAGAACTTAGACAAGCTCTTGATAAATGGAGCCATTTAAGACCAATTTAATCCAGAAACAGGAGTACTAAGAACACGTTTCAATACCCTCATTTTCTTTTTCTACCTCAAGTACTATTCCAAATGGAGAATATATAGAGTAACAATTTGGACATATGAATACCTTTGGCTTCTTATTCCAAAGAGTTCCAAAAGTTCCACAGAGAGGGCATTTGTGAGTGCTCATAACGATCTTAATATTTTCTATTTATTAATTGTCTTAATGGCTTTTTATATAAAAAATTTTTTAATTACCATAGTAGTGATTTTATAATTATAATGTAATGTGAGTTTAAATATTTAACGAGCCACAATCCTTATACCCCTTTCCTCAGCGATTTTCATTATCTCCAGTCTCTTTTTCCTACCAACAGAAGACGCTATAATAACTACCTGGGTTTTTGGATCGATATTCTCAAGCTCCTTTGGGGTTGAAATTCTTACTTTAACTGGTAACTTTTCTTTTTCAACCTTTGGAGAACCATAACCTATTTTGACCTTCTTGCCTTTACCTCTTATTCCCTTTCTCATTTTAGAATCTTTGCCTTTAGGTTTTCTCCACTTATCATCCAGCTTTTTCAAATAAGATTGCTGTCTTTTGAATTTCGGCTTTTTCCTCTTCATTCTCACTCACTCTCTTCTATCGGTTTTGGTTTTTCAATTATGTATATACCATCCTGAAAAACTCTTTTGTCCAGCCTTTGTATTTTGGTTACGTGTTCCAAATTTGCACAGGTTTGGCCCACGTGCTCTTTGTCTATCCCTTCTACTATGATTTCATCCTTGTTTATGATCACTTTAACATCGCCCAAAATTTCAGTTGTTCTCGGCTTTCTCTCCCCGAGAAAATTTTGAACTACAAATTTGTTTCCTTCTACACTAAGTTTCATTGGGAAGTGTGAATGAACAGCCTTTAATTTTGCTCTGAAACCTTTCGTAACACCTATTATCATGTTTTTTAAATGGGCAGTGAACGTTCCAAGCAAAGCTTTGTGTTTTCTCCTCTCATCAACTGATGTTAGAATCACGGAGCTATCTTTTACTTCAATTTTCACGTGCGGGGATGATAATTTTCTTCTCAATTCTCCCTTAGGACCTTTAACTACAAATTCCCCAGAATCATAAGTAACTTCTACACCATCTGGTATTTCAACTTTCTTCTGCATATTCTCATATTTGAGTATTTAATATTTAAGTGTTGTGG
>CAYYWW010000063.1:2646-3748 GCA_964475515.1 uncultured archaeon
AAACACAATTTTTATGTAATGAGGGATGTGTGAAATCTTCTTTTCCGACAGGGTTCAATGGCATTGATTCATTCCATTTCTTTATCGGCTTTAAAGGAGCAACAGAAAAAACGCGGATAAGAGACGATTTATACCAGTTTATTCCAGGGTTTTTTCCAACATTAAAGGCGAGTTCTTTTGTGAAGGATTCGTATACGTTTCCGTTTTCATCAACGTTGTCAAAATAATCAGAAAAATCTCTTATTATGTCAGTTATTGCAAAACCCATTTTTACTAATGCATCCTCAAATTCCCTCCACCTCTTAAAACTTACTTCCTGTGTAGTTAGCCCTATATAGCCAACACCGCCTTCTTTGAGTGAAGATGCACCTCTGGAGACGAACGCGAGAAATCCGCTTGTGGTTTCCAATGGTTCTGTAGAGAAAACATCAAATCTGTTTACCAACTCTTTTGGTAACGGTTGAGCGACATCGTACTCTATAAATTCTATATTAAACCCTCTTTCTTTGTTTATTTTTTCTATAAATTCTCTGAGTCTGGGATCAATATCCACAACTACTACACGTTTTGGTAGTTCGGTTAAAGCAAGTGCGATGCTTACCATGTCGTCATCCCCTACTAACAAAATGTCTTTGTCCGTGATATCATTGTAATAACCCATCAGGGCCAATCTGAAAATAACATCCTCAGGAATTGTGCATCCTTGAAAGAATTCAGGTATTGCCTTTGGTCTGTTTTTCACTATTTTTTTGAACTCCTCGAGAACATCATTAAATTTCCCCGAGAAGACTATACTTTTACCTCTACATTTTGGGCATCTCTGAGTTACAAAATCCTCTTTTCTCAGATTTATCATTTTCTTACCTTTTTCCGTGAGCGCGATATCACCATTTTGCACGCTTAAAAAACCGTTTGTATACAGGTCATTCAGTTCAGCAACAAAATCGCGGAGAAGTATTCTACTTTGAGCTAATAATTCCCAGAAGGATTTAGGCCTATTCAATGCATATAATATTTCCAAAGTCGCTCGATTCATCTTCGTCGCTCATGTCTTTATCACTCCATTATTTTTCTATATAGAAACTTTAGTATTTAAGTTTTT
>CAYYWW010000064.1:0-3639 GCA_964475515.1 uncultured archaeon
TGTTGAACTTCCTGATTCACTACCCTGGCTACTTGTAGTTGAGGCTACCGAAAGGGTTGTTGTTTCTTCATTGTTTGCTTCATCAGACTCTGTGATAACGTTTGTTGAATCTGAAACGATTTCAATGTCATGATCGCCACTCGTGGCTGTCCATGTAAATTCAACAGTTGCTGATCCTCCACCTTGAAGTGAGACTGTAGTACTGCTTATCTCGTTATTATCTACTCTGCATGAAAGGACAAAATTTGTTGCTCCATATCCGCCCTGATTTTTTACAACTGCTGTGATTGTTAGCAAATCTCCTTCAATTGGATTGGTTTTTGAAAGCGAAACGCTGTCGACAGTTATATCAGGCAGATTTAACAAACCATTATTCCATATCCTGTCTTCCCTGTCTATTGTTCCATTTCCATTCAAGTCCAAAACTGTTTCATTGAGATGGTCGTTGTCCACATCATCTAAAATACTGGTCAAATTCTCTACAGTTTCGTTGAAATATTTTTTGTCTGGGATTTCATCCCAGTCGGCATCAAATACGTATACACCATTGATGAAGAACATGATGCTTGTATTTCCGTCATCCGGATCCCAATATTTATCATAATTCCCTGTTTTGTTTATATCAATCAAGAACTCTATCTTTCCGTCAATATCAACATCAAGAGGGGTAGCGGCAGTGTTATCGTTGGGGTCGTAATAAAATTCATAACCATCTGTTTCGTTATTGTTTTGGTCTATCGCAGACTCGTATGTACCATCTCCTTCTATATCTATCTGTCTTCCACCCGTAAACTCAACTGTGACATTTTTTTCATTGTCGGATTCGTTTTTATCGATGAAAAATCCAGAAGCAAAGGCTCTTATAACCTTTGATACAGATCCACATGTGTGTGGATCTTCTATGATAAATTGCAGTTCAAATAATTCTCCAGGATTTAACTCGTTATCCAATGTTTTAAAGCCAACCTCTTCATTGTCAATGTAAATCCTGACTTCAAATCCAAGCAGAGTATTGTTACCGAGGTTTTTTACTGTAACATTGACCGTTAAGTTCCCGCATTCTTTCGGGTTTTCTGTAACGATTTCAATGCTCTCAACCGCTATATCTATTCTATCATCAGAAGAGTCGCACACATCCCCTATTTCGTCTCCATCTATGTCAGACTGGTCCGGATTCGAAATAAAAGGGCAGTTGTCATTTTCATTCGTAATGTTGTCTCCATCTATATCTAGGTCGCACGCATCACCTATTCCATCATTATCTATATCATTTTGATCGGAATTTGAAACCGAGGGACAATTATCACACAAGTCTCCTCTACCATCTTCATCAGAATCGGTTTGTTCCGGATTGAAGACGTATCTACAATTGTCAACGTCGTTATTAAATCCGTCGCCATCCATATCATCATCACACTTATCTCCGAATCCGTCATTATCCAGATCATATTGATCCGGATTTGAAATAGATGGACAGTTATCGTCATTATTAATAATACCGTCTCCGTCTTTATCGGGGTCGCAAACATCTCCTATTCCGTCGCTATCCATATCGCTCTGATCCGGATTATACACATCATGGCAATTATCTTCAGAATCTGGTATGCCATCATTGTCGGTGTCACCTATAAGCCATTCCACGGCGTTTTTAAATAGATTTTTTGCGTCTTCTGTCCAATAGTACGAATATGGTAATCCAAAAAACACAATTTTACTATTCAAAACTTCCCCATTGGATAAAACCAATCCAGGCTCGCCGTATGCTATTATATACGGATCGCTATAAGATCCGTCACCAGCAAGTCCTACAAGATTGGTTTTAGCATCGTCTATTTTAACAAGATATTTATTCGTAGTGTAAACGTTAACATAACCTAAATTAAAATTTTCTGTTACGGGATGGGTATTATTTATAATGTAAATTTTATTTAACTTGCTACAGTACACGTTGCTACCTTGCTGGACCCAACCCCACTCATCAAGATAGTAGTAATCCAACGCTATTGTAGGCATGTTGTTTACAGGTAAATTAGCAACAAAATTTGGTAAAGGGTATTTATCAAGTGTTCTTCCAGCAACAACAATCATATCAAAAGCGGAATAATTAACATTGGAATTTTCATCGACTAACGTGACGTTCAAGTTCATTTCATTTAAAGTTATATTTACATTTTTTTCATAGTATCTATCGAGGTTTTCTGCGTTGTTGACTACCAAAGCAACATCGGTCGCTGATACAAAGTTCCCTGCTAAGATGATTGTGGTAAGCACAAATAAAGGTATTATTCTTTTTGCACCTTTGAAAACAATTATTAAAGCAAATAATGCTATCACCAAGAAAACTGTTCCCATTGTTGCAAAGTTTCTCAGAATTTCACCTGAAAGACCGTTATTAACTTCATTGTCTTCATTTTCTTTTATCTCACTCTCATCGGTGATGTTGATTATTATAAAATCCTCTTCTGTGTCATCTTGTGTAGTTGCGTTCATTACGCCTTCATTTTTCTTTTCAACTGTATCTCCAAAGCCTTCATCTGAATAAGTGCTACCTGTACTTTGCCCTCCTTGCTGATCCTCATGAGTTTCTGATGACGGGGTTTCAGCTCCCTGATCTTCATATACTGGAGATGTTCCCTCGGCTAGAATTATGACGTCTGCTGAAAGCCCCATGGAAGCTCCGCTCTCGTTTTCTTCAACTGTACTAAATTTAACTATTATATTTCCATAGTATTCGCCGGGCTTGTCCAAATCGACAGTAAAGTTAACCCATTTTTCTTCATTTTTGAAAAGAATGAAATTATCTTCATCTATCGATGTTATATTTTTTATGTCACCACTTGGTATTAATGTTATATTTACAGGATCTTCGTTTTCGTTTCTAACTCCAATAGTACCAACCGCTGTTGTAGTTTCATCCAAGTTCACTCTCAATATCATTCTTCCTGTCAAGAGTTTCCAACCCTCTCCAATGGAAAATACATTTGATGCTAAAAGAATCAACGATACTGTTAAAACAGCTGCAATGATTTTGGTTTTCATCTTTTATTTTGCCTCCTTGTTTTTGCGATTATTATAGTTAATATTATAAATGTCAATGAAAAAACCAAAAACAATTTTTCTTTGGAAATCATGTCGCTTATTGTTTGGCTTTTATTTTCATTTGCTATTATTATTATCTCTGAAGCAAGACCGCTCGGGATTGCTCCTTCTCTTTCAAATGACACTATGACCATTCCATTATAAGTGCCAGGTTTTTTAATTTCAACAGAGAAGTTTATCCATTTTGTTTCGTTTGGTTGTAATGTGAAGTTGATTTCTTCCAGTGTTATTATATCTTTTATATCACCTTGTGGTATGAGAGAAACATTAACAGGATGTGCATCTGTGTTACTAACCCCTATGGAACTGTTTACAAAAGAAATCCCACCAGCTGTTACATTGGTCCTGAGTATCATTCTCGGGGTTAGAAGTTTCCATTGACCGCCATCAGCATCTACATTAGACGCAAAGAGTAACCCAGAAATGAAAACTACTGATACCAATGCGATGAGAAGTTCTTTCATAATATCACCACGTCTGTAATTTCCATTTAGAAGTAAATTTTAAATAAGTAACTTAAAGGCACTACATATGTAATGT
>CAYYWW010000065.1:0-3562 GCA_964475515.1 uncultured archaeon
TCGAGAATCTCTCCAGAAATGTTACCACCTTCTTTGACATCTGGTTTGCCAAGGGAGTCTGGATTCCCTTGAACACCAATGCCATTGAAAGTGCCTTCAGCCACGTAAAAAACAGGATCTGGACCATAGGTAAACGATGGAGCGAGGCTGGGCTTCTGAACTGGCTGAAAGTGGTTGTGAAGAAGGTGTTTTTCCCTTATTCATGGAATCAACTGTGGAGTGAATACCTCGGTATAGACTCAACTCTCCAGTTCAAACTGGTAGAGGTTCGTTATCAATGGCTCTAGCACCATCATACAACTTTGGGACAAGCTCTAATTTTTATTTCTTCACCTGTTAAAAAGACAATCTCAATTGGCCAGATTTTTGTTCAATATAACGCAGATTTCGGTTTGTATAAAATTGATTTAAATATGTCTCTAAATCTTCAGGACCTGATCTATTTTTTGGGAAAAATCTTATCATTATTCTATAAGCATGGCTATATCTACTATTTTTGTTTTCTGGCTCCTCTATCATTCGTTGAAATAAGGGTAGGAATAAATCTAACAATTCTTTTCTAAACAACACTGTCTTACTCTTTTTAATTCCATGGAGAATACTTTTACAAAGCCCAAGAAGTAAGTCAGCGAGTTGTATAATATTGGAACGTTCATCCTTACGATGGTCCTTAGGCAAAAAGGTAATTTCATTGGTATTAAAAGAAATGTTTTCTTCTTGAGTTTCAATTCTATATATACTATGCCACGGAAAGTATTCGTGATGTTGCTGTTGTCCCTCTTCATGGAATATATCTTCAACAATAATTTTCTTGTTTGGGAAAAAACATTTCAGTGCGTAAAGAACTGTACTTCTGAAAAATCTGTTATATTTGTTGTTAAACTCCTGCTTGCTTCCAAACCTATGTTTATCCAATTTAGAATCATCTATCCCCAAGACATAAGCATAAATTTTTTTTCACTTTTTGTAGGATTTAAAATATATTCAATCCATCTTTTTGCAATATTTTTTGTATCGATATCATTTATTTCGGACCAATGAATCTTCCTGTCATTCTTTGAATAATAAGGTGAATTTATATCGAAATTTCCGCAGTATCTCTCCTGTATAATATCTGGTAATAAGGGAGTATCTAGATTTTCAACAATAATACCTATATAAAACCATTGCTCTCCGGAATAAGGGCACTCAACAGACTGGATTTCATCAGCATATATTTTAACTTCTACTGGTTTATTGATAATCTCGCTACCAAACAAATCTTTACTATTTGTCATAAGAGTATCCTTCTAATATCTTAATCTCTTCTTCCGTCAATCTATACAACTTATAAACCAACTGGCCAATTTGGCATTCGTATTCTTTGACTTTGGCTTGTTTTTGCGGATTTTCAAGATAGCCTTCGGATTGGGTGAGGGAGAGGATTTCATTTCCCTTTTTCCTTGTTACCTCAATAAGAAATCCTTAGATAATTGTTCATCTGGTATTCTTCTTTCTAAAGGTAAATATAAATTTACTGGTATCTCCAACTTCTGGAGGTAACTACAAAGCATTGGACCAACAGTACCCCAGGGTAACCAGCCAAGTCCGCAGCCTAACGCTGGAATCGCTAAGGATTTAACGCCTTCTTTTTCATATTGAGCAACAAGCCATTTCAATCCTTCCTCTATTCCTTTGAAATCTGCCATTTTTCGCCAATCAGTTTTGGTAGGAAAAAGCAGAAACCATGTTTGTAAATTTAAGTTTGTTAATCTCTCCGACTCATCAGCCAATATAAAATCTAACGATACCTCTCTTTTATAAAGATAGGGTTTGCCCATTTGTAATGTCTTGCTCTTGCATAAATCTTGATATTTTACATAAACATCGGGGAACTGATACTTTGCTCTTGACGCAAGTCCTTTACCCATTACACCTATTGTATTAACACTTATGGTAAGTGTTTGCATTCTTGAGAAAAACATATCACCTTCAACAAGCGAAAGCGTTTTTGTAAGGGGAATCCGACGAGATGGAAGGAAAAATAACTCTGGTTCGGGAATAATGGGGATATTCCACTTACAAGTTTTCTTTACCTTATTTAGCGAGTTATGGTTTGGCACATAAATTTCACTAATATAGTCAGGATCAACTCCCTCCGGAACCAGACATTCAGCCATTAATTCTCTTTTAGAACCATCTTCTGATGCCCACCATTCTTTATCAGTCTTTTCTCGTATAGCTTTGATATACCTTTTAGCTTTTTCTGATGAAAAAATTTCTGTATAAGGACTTGCCGCGTTTCCTGTTGTGACAAAAACATCTTTTCTGTCTAAAATACTATGCTTAAGTCCAATGATGATTATATCTTCTAAATTTATTCCGCTAAAAAATACTACACGATAAAGCATCGCATTTCGTGGTTGAAAATACAGATTTGCAAAATACCATAAATTTCGCTTTTCTATCACTTTTCTTTCTTTCCTGGCGGCAACTATTTCTGCATCGTAGATTGGAGTAAAAGCAATCTTCTCTTCTTCTATCTTTCTATGGCACAGGATGCCTCTTTCTAGAATTGAAGGCAAATTATCAATATGTGTAATATAATAGAGCCCTCTGAGTTTTAACATAATTCATCTCCTTAGGTTTTCTGTTTTTATTACCATTTACAGAACGTTTTTGTCTCTCCTGCCACCTTCAACTATCTTTATCTCATCTTCTGTCAGGTCATACAAGTTATACACCATCTGGTCAATCTGACGTTCGTATTCTCTAACTCTGGCTTGTTTTTGCGGGTTTCCAAGACCTGCCTGCGCCGCGAGGAACGACGCGGCAGGCAGCTAGTCTTCGGATTCGGAGAGGAAGAGTATTTCGTTTACTAATTTCATCCTTTAATCCTCAAAAATATTCGTAGTTTTACTTTTACTTAAGGGAGTTCCAAATTTGATATGATATGTTATTTTATTTTTCTCGCAAAAATTTATTATCCTTTCAGCCATTGATTTATAAAAGTCATTATTATTTTTCCATATTTTGCTGTAACTTGTATTGTGTTCAGTCAGTCTCCGGTAATTTAACTTGCCAAAAATTATCTTATCAACAAATGAAATTGTTTCTAAAATAGTTTTAATATTTCCCGCCTGATTATCCAACTGTGGCGTCGGGTAGGGTTCCATGCTAACCCAGGTCTTTAACCCATTATCAGATAATCTTTTTAAAGAATTAATTCTCGCTTCGTAAGGTGCTGAAAAGGGTTCAAACTCATTTTTAAAATTTCTATTTAGTGAAACCAATGTGATTCCATATTCATTTTTTCTGGAAAATCTTTTTGAATCTAGAAGTTCATCAGGATAGGTTCCTTTCGTCAGTGTTGTTACCTTTATACCCTCTTTGTTTAGCTTTTCAATTATCTTCAATGTCATTTCCTTTATCTCTGGCACTAAATTTTGTCTCTCGTAATCATACATAAAGGGGTCACTCATGAAACAAAGATGGACAAAATTTATTTTGTTCTTATACTTGGAAATCTCCTTTTCTAAAAGTTCTAATGCATTTTCAACAACTCTTGGTTTTCTCCAATCTT
>CAYYWW010000066.1:0-1787 GCA_964475515.1 uncultured archaeon
AAGTTTCCTTCAGTTACTCGTTCTGGTTTAACTTCTCCTAAAATGTGACCCGCTTTCATCAAAAAAACTGTATCAGCTATTTTAAGACCTTCCCCGATATTTTGTTCAACCAATAAAATGGTGGTTTTAAGTATGTTTTTCATATCTACTATTTTTTTTAATGTTTCCTTTACCAAAATAGGAGAGAGCCCTGCTGAAGGTTCATCGAGTAGTATAAGTTTGGGTTCCCTTATCAAAACCATTGCGAGTGCTAACTGTTGCTTTTCTCCGCCGGATAAGAGACCAGCCCTTTTGTTTTCCATGTTTTTTAGAGCAGGGAAAATTGTGAATGCTATATTCATATTATGTTCTATTTTCTGTTTGCTAATGCCCATACCTGCTATTTCGAGATTTTCCTTGATGGTGAGATTTGTGAAAACCTCTCCTCCCTGCATAAAATAGCCTATACCCATCCTCGCGCGTTTTGATGCAGAAATTCCATTAAGAACCTCACCGTAGAATATTAGCTTGCCCTTCCATGGCTTTATCAAGCCGGCTATGACTTTGAGCAATGTAGATTTACCTGCACCGTTAGGTCCTATAAGGAGCGAAATTTTATTCTTTTCAATGTTTAAGCTGATATCATGAAGAATTAATCTTTTGTGATAGCCTGCAAAAATGTTTTTTAGCTCTAATATGTTGTTCATAATCCTAAATATGCTTTTCTTACTTCTGGATTTTCGAGCACATCGCTGGGAGAACCAAATGCTGTCACCTTTCCCTCATCGAGAAAATACACCCAGTCGGCTATTTCCAAAATTACATTCATATTATGTTCAATGAATATTATTGTTTTCCCATATTCAATCATCTTCAAAAATATTTTGAGTATGGACTTTATCAAGACGGGATTAACACC
This sequence comes from uncultured archaeon, assembly GCA_964475515.1. Lineage (GTDB taxonomy): Archaea > Aenigmatarchaeota > Aenigmatarchaeia > QMZP01 > QMZP01 > CAYYWW01. The sequence continues at coordinate 899 of CAYYWW010000066.1, forward strand.
AGCTGTGGGTTCATCAAGGAGAAGGACTTCATAATTGCCTGCTAATAGTCTTGCTATGGCTAATAGTTTTTGCTGTCCAAAGGATAAGCTTTCAGCTGGCGAATTTTCCTTATTGGATAATCCCACAAAATTTATCCAATATTTAGCTTTTTCTATATTCTCTTTTTCTTGTCTTTTTACTTCCTTTAGATTAAGGAATAATGTAAATGGTGATTCGCCCATTTCGTTAATATTAGCTAACAGGACATTTTCAAGAGCGGTCAATTTTCCAAAAACTTTTACATCTTGAAAAAGTCTTCCAATGCCAAGTTTTGCTATTTTCCATGGTGGTTTGGAATCGATTCTAATGTTTTTATATCTTATAATACCAAAGTCTGGTTTAAGAAATCCGTTGATTAAATTAAATAATGTGGTTTTTCCAGCGCCGTTAGGGCCTATTAAGCCAGTTATTTTTGATTTTTTGAAACCAATCGTTATTGAATCAACTGCCCTTATTCCTCCGAATGTTTTAGTAATGTTATTTAATTCTAATATAGTCATATTATTCGAATCTATATTCACCTGCTAATCCTTGTGGCCTGTACCTCATCAATATTATGAGTAGCAATCCATATATCATTTGTCTAACATTAGGTGCTATTGTATTGGGTAACCCTATGAATCGCAATAGTTCGGGTAAAATAATCATAAAAACTGTTCCAACTAATGGTCCTTTAATGTTTCCTGAACCACCTATGAGTAAAATAGAAACTATGAAAATTGACTCGTCGAGAGTAAAGCTTGTGGGATCGATATAGGTTATGTATGACGCATATAGAGCTCCGGCTATAGCTGCTATTGCGCTGGCTATGATGAACGCCCATATTTTAAGTTTTGGAACTTCTTTTCC
>CAYYWW010000066.1:1887-3396 GCA_964475515.1 uncultured archaeon
AATGATTCCATATATTAACGCAATAAAGAAGTTAAATTCGGCATTCATCATAAAAAGAGTCGTTGTGTATGCGCCTATAGCGTAGAATGCCGCATGCGAAAGTGATAAAAGGCCCGAATAGCCTACTAAAAGGTTTAAGGACAGAGCAAGTATTCCATATATGCAAATCATTATCAGTATGTGAACTATGTATTCCATGATAATTGTGTGATTATAATTCTTCTATTCTTTTTCTTTTTCCAAGAATACCTTGAGGTCTTACAAGCAAGAAAATTATTAGTATTGCGAATGTGATTGTATCCTGCCATTTTGAGGAGATTTTCCATATAGCAACACTTTGAGTAATAGTGATTAAAAAGGCACCTAATACTGGTGCTTCAAATATTCCTATACCCCCAGCAATCATTGCCACTGCTGAAAGCAACAACATGGGCATTCCTACATAAGGGTCCATTCCGATATCCCAGGCTGAAAGACAAGATGTTATTCCAGCAAGCAGAGAACCGACTGCAAATATTCCTATTCGTAGTTTTAAGACTTCGACTCCAAGTGTGCTCAATAAAGTTGGGTTATTAGATAGTGCTCGTATTAGTTTTCCAAATTTTGTAGCTCTTATCATGAATATGAATATTGCTAAAACCGCAATGAAAACTATAATCTCGATTATTTGTATTTGTGTTAATATGATACTTCCGTATTTATATGTTTTTTGTATGCCAGGAGCGAGGATTTTTATCTCGTTACCGAAAATTAAGGCGATAAGATTAATTATAAAAATGTATATACCTATGGAGCTTACTAATATTACGCCTGATGATGCTTTTTTTTGATAGAGTGGTCTGTAAACTAAAATTTCGATTATTATTCCGAGTAGTGTGCCCGAAAGTAGGCCTAAAATTAATGATAATGCCAATGGTAACCCTAAAAGTCTTAGCGAAGCAAAAAAGGCATACGAGGAAACAGTATATACTGCCCCGTGAGCTATGTGGAATATTTTTGTTGTATTATAAATCAGTGCGAATCCAAGTGCCATCACAGAATATAATGCTCCTGATACAAGTCCATTAATAAGCAATTGTAGTATCATGATTTTACAAGCTTAAGGTTCGTTTTTAAGTTTTTTTTCGGAAGTTATTGTTTTGAGAATTCCCTTTAATTCTGTGAGATTGATCGGTTTTTTAAGAAAGTATTCTGCTCCAAGGTTAAGTGCGTCTACAGCAAGATCAAACTCCTTATAGGCGCTCATTATTACAGCATGTGTTTCTGGATAGTTCATTTTCAACCACTCAAGGTAGATTAAACCATCTCGATTGGTCATATCCTTCTCGGAAAGTCTGATGTCGATAAGCGCAATATCGATATCTTTTGAGGTTTTCTTCTTGGCTTCATCAAGGTTTTTCGCTGTAATTATTTCGTATTCGTCCTTTAAAGCATTCTTAAGCGAGAATAAGTAATCTTCTATGTCGTCTATTATTAGTATTTTCATTTGCTTTTTCACTGGTTTGGATC
>CAYYWW010000067.1:0-3370 GCA_964475515.1 uncultured archaeon
ATATCAAAGCCTGAGGTTGGAAGTGATAACAAAACATCCTTTGAAAGGTATAATATAGTAAAAAACAGTATAAGGAAAATTCATACTGTAGAAGATGTTCAAAATTTATTAAAACAAGTATGCCAAAATACCACACTATGGTCGAATATTTACGATCTCAACAGCCAACTCATATATGTATCATACAAAAACTCACCAACCGTTATTTTCAATCTTAAAGATGAGCTCTATAAAGGTAAACATGGATATGCTTTGAATTACTTGCCTGGAAAAAAATCCTTAAAATACATTGAAAATAAGGTCAGGATAATTCTCAGGCCCTATTTCGGATATGGATACATGAACCGAGAAGGGGGTACTCATTACGGCATTCGGCTTTTATTTCCAGCTGGTAATACAAAGAGATATGGGGTCGAATTCACAAAATTCAAAGAGTTTTTTGTGGCAGGTATTGTCTTAGAACAGAGGTTATTTGAATGGTTCAATATGTCCATAGGAACGGTTGGATATTTTAACTATAAAAGTGACCAAAATAATGTAATAGGGTTGGTTTCAAATCTCGGTTGGGAACCTGACAATCATATCTCTTTTAAACCATTTGTAACTTACCGAAGTGATGTAATCTTTGAAAAATCAATAAAATCAATAAGATCCATAGTTATGGGGTTTAATTTTGAATTTTAATTATAGTAAGATTTAAAGGTTACAAAGAATTGAAGCATAAGACAACTTCGCACAACAGCGGGTAAAAGGGAAATCAAAGATTTCCCCAAATTGCCTTTGGCAACTTCTTTTATCTACAAAACGTTATATAACATTCCGCCCCTCTTCGCCGCTGGAAAGAGAAATTATATAATGAAAAACGTTAATGGTGTTATGATGAAAGGTAAAAAAAGAAATAGCAAAATTAATTTACGATGAATTGATAAAAGGAGATACTAAATTAACTCTATCTTTAATTTCAAAGGAATTTAAGAAGGAGAAAACTGGTAAGCTTCAATTTACAAAACTCCTTTACTTAACTCAATAGGGCAAGAATTGGGCAAATTGCTAATTAAAGAGAACTGGAAGTTTGTAAGATTAATGGAATTGTGGAAAGAAGGTAAAAGGGATGAAGGATTAATTGTAGTAAGTTCTTTAGAAAAGGTAAGCAAGAAAGATTATGAAAACACAAAACAATTTGTTTTAAATGTTCTTAAAGACATCTCCGATTGGGAGATTTGCAACCAATTGGCTTTAAGAGTAATTGTAAATTTAGCGGTTCATAACCAAAAAGAGATATTCTCTTTGAAGCATAAATGGATAAAATCAAAGAATAAATGGATCAGGAGGTTGGCAGTAGCAACCATTACTCTTTACATAAGGGCAGAGAGAACAGAGTCAAGAACAAGTCTTAAACTTCTGGACGAAACAATGAAAGAAGAAGATAAAGACGTTAAGAAAGCTATTGCTTGGGCTTTGAGAGAAATAACAAAGAAAGATCCGGAATCAGTTTTTGAATTTCTAAAGAAATGGGTAAAAGTTGAGGACAAAAACACAAAATGGATAATTAAAGATGGAATGAAAAAATTATCTGATAAAAAGCGAGAAAAATTGAAAACCTTTATAATAGGGGTGAAACCATGAAAACAAAACTTGATTTAACAAAAGAATATAAAACATACTACACGGCAAAGACCACGCCTGAAATTGTTGAAATTTATGAAGGAAAATTCTTAACAATAGAGGGGAAAGGTGCTCCTGGCGGTGAAGAGTTTCAGGCTAAAGTTGAAGCTCTATATTCACTGGCTTACGGTATTAAAATGTTAATGAAAAAACAAGAAAAAGATTTTACAGTGACGAAACTTGAAGGTCTGTAGTGGGTGAATTCTGATAAAGCATATATAGAGGTTCCTCGTGAGGAATGGAGGTGGAAACTTCTTATTCGCCAGCCTGAATTTGTAACCCCTGAAATTGTTGAAAAGGCAAGACAAGAGGTAATAAAAAAGAAAGAGATGGAACTTGTAAACGAAGTTAAATTTGAAAAGATGGAGGAAGGTAAGTGTGTTCAGATATTACATATTGGTCCATATTCTACCGAGTCTGAATCAATAGCGAAAATGAAGAAACTGATGGAAAAGGAAAATCTTGTAAAAAATGGGTTTTACCATGAAATATATCTGATAATGGCTTATCCCCGAAAAGTGCCTGATGAAAAGTTAAAGACAATATTAAGGCAACCGGTGAAAGAGCAAGGGGGATAAGATGGTAAGTGAAATTCAGGTAAAATCAATACTGAACAAACACAAAAAGAGGGATGACTGGTTTTTAGATGACTATTCTGTAAATCCTTACTCTGGTTGCTTTTTTAATTGTATTTACTGCTATATAAGAGGCTCTAAATACGGGGAAAACATGGCAAAAACACTGTCCACAAAGATGAATGCACCTGAAGTTTTAGAAAAACAATTGAAAAGAAGGGAAAAGAAAGGAGAATATGGAATTATCGCCATATCAACATCAACAGAACCATAACAAAAAATTGAAGGAAAGCTGAGGTTAACAAGGAAAATTCTTGAGATAATTCTCAAATATCATTTCCCTGTTCGTATTCTAACGAAATCAACTTTGGTTTTGAGAGATTTGGATTTACTAAAAGAAATTGATAAGACTGCCATCTTGCCCGATGACTTAAAACCAAAGCTTAAGCGAGGAGTAATCATCTCACTTTCTATCTCGACTTTAGATGAAAAATTGGCAAAAATTCTTGAACTTGGAGCGCCAGCACTAAAAGAAAGATTAGAAACAATACTGAAATGCAAAAAGGAAGGTTTTTTGCTTGGAGTTGATTATATCCCTGTTTTGCCATTTTTATCTGATTCTGAAGAACAGCTCGATGAAATGATAAAAACCGCAAAAAAATATAGAGCGGATTTTGTTTTAGTTGGAGCATTAACATTATTTGATAATAAACCGGCGGATTGCAAGGTATTATATTATAAATTTTTGGAGAAACATTATCCCGAACTTGTGTCAAAGTATAAAAGTTTGTTCAGGATTTTCTTCCAACCAGCAAAAGAATATCAGAAGGAACTTGAAAAAAATCAAGGAGGTTGTGTGAGAAATATAGAATTAAAAATAGGATTATCTACCGGCGGCTTCGGGGCGGAACGCTTCGTCGCTTCGCTTCTTGCCTTGCCTTCGGTTCGTTCATATAACAGCGGATAAAAGGGAAATCAGAGATTTCCCCAAATTGCATTCGGCAACTTCTTTTATCCGCCAGACGTTATCTGCCATGCAAAAAATGTGGAATATCAGGGTGATACTATGAAGCTATTTTCTCAAAGAAAAGGTATTAAACCAGTTAAAAGCGTAATGCAAGTTGATTCTA
>CAYYWW010000068.1:0-3328 GCA_964475515.1 uncultured archaeon
GAATATCACATTGCCGGTGAGCACTGATGGCGGGCCTAAACCCGGGTCGCAGCCGGATATGAAGATAAGCAATATTGTTAAAAGAATGAATGAAATAAAGTTTTTTTCATATCGTTGTATTAACATCTAAAATAATTTAAACATGTAATTAACAGTTTACAAGGATAGATTTTAATGTAACTAATGGTATTGTATAATTTGTTTTGAATGTATAACTGGTTGTTTTGAAAAGTTTGTTTATTTTTAATATTTTGATTTACATTACTCCGATAAGGAGAAGTATAATTCTGATAAATAAAAGTACCCAGCCAACTATTAAAATGATAGTTGCTATTTTTTTAGCAGCTTGAGAAAGAATTACAAAAAGAGTAAGTAATATCATAAATCCCAATGCATCGACAATATTATTTGGAATATTAATTTTGGGGAACAGAAACTGGATACCTTCTATTACCAAGACACCTAACTGATGGGCAAGTGAGTAAATGAATGTAAGTAGGTCATCAATAATACTTTTGTCAGCTCTAATAGCGAGTGCTTGTAATAACATTGCATTAATCATTTTCTACCTCTCTTGATTCGAGAGTTTATTTCGTCCAATATATAACTTGGTATCTTATGGGGAGGCAAAGGGTATTGGTAGTCACGCATATTATTTTTGTATTTGCTTTCATGATTTGTTCTAAACTGTTTCTCGTTTCCAAAATAGTCAATCTTGTGGTCGTTAAGGTATGTTATTATCCACTCAAGTTTTTGATCGTTAAAGAAGTTGATTAGCATTTGTTTTAATTCATTAGCAATATCCGGATTATTCTGTAATTTTCTAATTACATTCTCCAATCCTTGTTCCAAAACAACTTCCTTTCCATCCTTTTCATATATGTAGTGGTGGCTTTTCTTTTCCCATATTATTCCCACACATTGACATGTCTTAATAAGTGCTTCTTCCTCCATACCTATGGGGAGATCAAGAGGGTCTTCAAACCCTATTGCCTCAGGAAATATGTGAATCCATTTTGCTCCTTTTTCCAGATACTCTTGGTATGCCTTTGCATATTTAGATTTAAAATCATCAGGCTGAATCTCATCAATGGGATAACCTGATGCTAATCTTATGAAAATTATATCCCTTTTGCCTTCAGCTATTTGGGAGGAAATTCTAAAGTATGTTTCAGGAATACGAGGAAGATTTTCAAATTCAGAAGGATCAAAACCCGTGATAACAAACTTAATCTCTGTGGGTTCTCCCAGCGATTTTATAAATGCCATTGACTTGCTTTCCATACTCTCTTCAAATATATTTGCAAGCTCTTCAAGATTGTCCTTCATAACATCTATAATTGTTATTTTATCGAAGTTTTGTTTTGATAACTCGCTGTTCAGAACATCAATGACTTCTCTCTCGATTTCGTCAATAGATATTGTTTTCCAGTTTAACAGTCTATTGCGTAATTCAACCCCAATATTTTCAAGTATTCTTTTTTCAAAATAGTTATTATATAATTTTTTTACATCATCATAAGTTGATTTTACCTTCACTTGCGCAGCAGATGCATAGCCCAAAATTGTCCATAACCTAGTCTCTTCGATCTTTTTGTTTTTTACAATTGTATCAATCTTGTTTTGCAAAGAATTAACTTCGATCTTCTTTTTTTCGATTAATTCTTTGAGCTCATTTATTATTCTTTGTGAATATGTATGTTTCTCTTTGAGCAGTAAGTTATCAAAATGCGCTTTTATCAAACTTAGCATAATTTTAATGTGAGGTTCTATTCGTCTTTTCCAGCCAAAGTTGATTAAACCTTTCGTTTTACTTAATTTGTCCAATATTTTTATGTTATTCTGGATTTTAATGTTTGATTCCGAAATTTTCGATTCTAAAGCATTTTGTATATCTTCTAATTCTGCTTTGGTAATGTCTAATTTCTTTTCAAATTCACTTAAAAAGCTATTAGTGTAATTTGGTCCTTTTTCTTTTAGTTTATTGTCTAATTTTTCAGATAAGTCATTTTTTACTTTAATTAGAATATTTTTATAATTTTTTTCCATTGTTTTCTTGTCTATTTCAAATTCTTTTTCTAATCTATTAATCTCTGATTTCAATTTACTAACCAGTGAACCCCTTTTTTTAAGAATTGTTTGTGTTGAGAGGGTAGAGTATTCGTTCTTGTCAAGCAGATTGTTTTCCCAATTTTCATAGCTGAATAAAGTTGAGAATAATCCTGTATTGGGGTCAGTGATTTCGCTTATAATGTCACTGCCTTTAAAGTTGCCTGATAAATAACGAGATAAAATATCTCTAATTCCCCAATTTAACAGTATGCTTTTTACTTCTTCGAGAGGAAAGGAAATAGCAGCTATCCCTATACTTGAACACCAATTTTTTTTACCGGCATCTAAAAACTTTTTTATATCTATTCTTCGCGCAGCAAAGTTGTCTTCGATTTCGCTTATTTGCCAGAAAAGAAATTCTGATATAAGAGAAGCAATATTTTTGCGGTTTATTAAGTCTATAGTGTTACTTTCCTTTTCTATCAGAAAGCAAAGGTCGAATATTTTCTTATCAATTTGAACACCATCCTTAGCTTTTTTATTATACCAAACGCTCCATTTGCCACCTGTCATATAATGATTAATTTCCTTCAGTGTGGCATATGTATTAGCATACAAAAGCCAGCTTGCTTCGCTCATATCAATTACGCTTTCGAACATTTTGGGTAAAAATGCGATAAGTCTCGTTGATGCACCTTTTTTTCTTAAGAACCCAGCCACATCAAGAACCATACCACTACCTGTTCCTCCACAAACTGAACTAATCAAATAGCATCGTGGTGTTATATCTGGAACTTGGATGGCTCCACTAGTCATTGTTTTGATCTTAGTTATTGTTTCATCACTTTTTATACTATTGAGCGCTGTTTCTAATATATTTTCTATTCCCGCATATGCAATTCTATTTCTGAAATATGCTATTCTCCCTGCTTGTCTTATTTGTCCTGCACCTCCTATGACTTTATCTACTGGCAATGGTGTGAAGAGCCATTGCTTTATTTCGGGGTTTTTATTAAGGTATGATTTTCGTTGAATTGCTTTTAATGTGGGCTCATCTACATAGGCTTTTATAATGTGTACATCGGGCAAATCTAATCCCTCTTCTTCTTTTTCTTTTCCTGGCTGGGTTTCTATAACGATAATATCGACAATTGGTGGGAGTCCGGTTACAGGGTCTACCCATTCTTTTGGAAATCTCTCCATAAAGATTTTCTTTAAAAGCTTACAAACTAATTTTCCAGAACCGCCAAGTCCAACAACTAATGTTGGAAACATA
>CAYYWW010000069.1:0-3264 GCA_964475515.1 uncultured archaeon
AGAATCCGGTACTTTCTTGAGCGAAGACATACCAAGTTTCGCTTATGGTTTAGGTGTGCAAACATTGAGAATTTTATTGAAGCCAAGTGATATAGATCTTGTTAACCGTCTCACCTTAAACAGAGGTTATCATAAACTTAATATGAGGAGTACAGGGCTCAATAATAATAAAATAAGAATCAACATCACATCATGAGCTAAGCTGACCAATATCTCTTTGTTTTTATAAATTGCTTCTCCGCTTCTAATATATCACGAAATAAATCATCATTTTTATTCATTTTAGATAATATTCTCGATGCAACTTTTGGTCCTATACCTCTGGCAGCTAAAACTTTGACAGCATCTGCACCACTAGCCACAACTAAATAAGATGATTCAAGCAGTCTTTCCACTATCCTTTTTTCCGTATTTGTTAATTTTTTCTCATGCAGAAATTTCTCAAGTAATTTTTTGGATTCTGTTAATCTTCTCGTGGGGACAACACATATAAGTTTTGATCCGCATTTGGGACATTGTAAAATGTGATCTTTTACTTCTTTAACCTTTAATATGCTAAGCAAGTGCGTGCAGTTACAACAAATCAGACCAATTTCTGTTTCAAGCAATCTTTTTTTGAATATCTCGAAAATCTCTGTTTCCGGTTTTTCTGATCCGATAACTTCATATCTAGTAACTATTCCTAAGAGACTTATATGAGAAAGTTCTGGCTTAACCTCAATTTTTACCTCGCCCTTTCTAATCATTTTTAGCGCGTTGGTTGTTTTTTTCAGATCCAATTTCTCTTGGAATATTTCGTTTAGAACTTCTTTGTGCACAATGGTTTTCGAATATACTTGAACAAGTCTCCTTAAGTAAGACTTACTGAAATCTGCATTTTTGGATATTATTCCGAATCTTTTTGCAACATGAGAAAACCTCCATTGAAACAGTTCAGTATTTAACATTGCCAATGATAGTATCTGTTCTATCATCTTTGGCTGTAAACCTTCAAGAATATCCACAAAATCTTTCCAATCAGAAAGGCTTTTCATCTTGAATATAATTCTGTATGGGTCGGTCTTCAGACCTATGGAGCCGAATTTATTACTCAGCAACACCGAAACAGCTCTACCAATGGTTTCGTTTACCAGCGAACCAAAGCACGAATTTATAACAAGAAAGTTTTCATCTTCGTACCTTCCGTACTCTATAATTATTTTTCTATCAGTTGGGACTCTTTCTGATTTCTTGATAGTATTTACCATCAACTCTGCAACACGTTTCGATACAGGATAGTTTTTGAGTATATATGAAATTGGATCTTTTTCTTCTGTTATTTTTCTTCTGAGCTGTCCAACTTCCATAGCAACTTCATAAGGAACCGGTATCAACTCACCTTCCCATGCCGGTATTGCTGCTTCCAATGTTTGTACAGGTTCAACAAATATTTTATCTTCTGTTATCTCCAGAATTTTCCAACTCTGACCTTTTACTATAAATACAGTGCCAGGAATACCATGAATAGCAACAAATTCAGCATCCAGTGTTCCAACAACCTGTCTGGAAAATGTATCAAATATTTTATAATTTTTCACATCGGGTATTGTAGACAAATTATTGTAGTAATAAGTAAATGCATTCTTTCGTCTTTTTATTCTTAAATCAGAAAAAAGCTCTTTGTCGTTGCTTACACTGTCACGATCCAGCCACACAAAACCAAGCTTTTGAAGAAGTTTACAAACGTCAAGCAGTTCTTCCTTAGTCAGATTCCTGAAAGGAAAGGCTCTCTTTATTATTTTATAAACTTTGTTGAATGGTATTTTATATTCTTCTAACGCAAGGCCAACCACCTGATGAGCAAGCACATCATACGATTTCCCATAGATAACAGATGGCTCTATCTCACCCCCCATGCCTTTTCTCGCTATAACAGCAGATTCAAAACAATCATCTACATCTGTTGATATTATTATACCCTCTGATGTTCTCTCTAATGTATGACCACTCCTTCCCACTCTTTGTACTATCTTAGAGACTTGACGTGGAGAATTGTACTGCAAAACAAAGTTAACGGAACCTATATCTATTCCAAGCTCAAGACTACTTGTACATAGCAGCGCTTTTAACTTGCCCTCTTTAAAATCATCTTCAGCTTTTATTCTAACGTTTTTGGATAAACTCGAATGGTGCGTTTCTATCTTAAGGGTTTTATCCAAAATCCTTAGTCTGTGAGAAAGCACCTCAGCGGTCTCTCTTGTGTTTGTAAAAACCAATACAGAAGCTTTTTCGTTTATTTTCTTTATTATATATTCCAATCTAGCTCTAACATCTGGTGAAAACATAAAATTTTGCGAATACATTGTTTCATTTTTCTCTATAAGTTTTTCCGATACTTCTGGTGACGGATAAACTACTCTAATCTTTATTTTTTCCTTTCTTTCAGCGTGTATTATTTCAGTGTTATTAGAAACAAATTTAGCAACGTCCTCTGGGTTACCTACCGTAGCGGACAACGCTATAATCTGTGGTTTTCTGTTACCAGAAGAGATTATAAGCTCTTTTAACCTCTCCAGACCAACTGAAAGCTGAACACCTCTTTTGTTGTTAACAAGCTCATGTATCTCATCTATCACTATGTATTTAATGTTCTTCAGATGCTCTCTCATCAGCTTACCTGTCAGCACAGCTTGAAGCGTCTCTGGTGTGGATATCAACAAATCAGGAGGATTCTGTGCTTGCATACCTCTTTCGTATTGTGTTGTATCACCATGCCTAACGGATACATCAAAACCTAATTTCCCAGACCACCACAATATTCTTTTCAGCAAATCTCTGTTTAGACTTTTCAGAGGTGTTATGTAAATCGCAGATATGGGCTTTGGCGATTCGTTTGTTAGATGATCAAATATTGGTAAAAGGCAACTTTCGGTTTTTCCAGATCCTGTTTCAGATAAAACAAGAACATTTTTACCTTCGATGATCTTGGGAATAACCATTTCCTGTATGGGAGTCGGTTTTTCAAACCTACTTTTAACCAGTCTCTTTACTTCAGGATGTAGTATATCAAAAACGTTTTTCATCAACAGCACCTCAGCTTTAATATTGATTTTCTACTGCTTATGGTATTAATCACTTGGCAAAGAGTATTTAGATTTATTTTTTATATTTGCCCATTATTCGCACATCATATAACAAATTCTCTAAATAAAAAGCCGCGAAAGCAACTACATGAAGAAAATATATAAGAGGGATGTAACAAAAATTAATTAGGTGAGAATGTTG
>CAYYWW010000070.1:0-2953 GCA_964475515.1 uncultured archaeon
CGCTCTTCTTCCAAATCTTCTTCCAGTTCCTCTAATTGGCATATAATTACCTCCTTCTGTTCTAGTTGTCTTATCATTAACTAAAGCATCAGCAATTTTTTCTTTGGTGAATTTAAGACTCTTTGAAAAATTCAGGCAGATTATGCAATATCTCAGCATTTCTTTAGGAAACATTATGGAAATTTCTTCTTTAATGTCTGATCTGAAAATAGATTACAGAACCGTAGAGAATTATTTAAACATCCTCGTGAACACCTATATAATTAAACTTTTACCACCGTTCTATAAAAATTTAGCAACAGAACTAAAAAAGTCAAAAAAAGTTTATTTTGTTGATCTGGGTCTGAGGAATACTTTACTTGGTAATTTTTCCCCCATTGATACAAGAACAGAGAAAGGAAAGCTTTTAGAAAATTTCGTACTCAATGAAATAAAGGAGCTTGGAGAAATAAAGCACTGGCGTACCACTGCAAAGGCAGAAGTTGATTTTGTTTTAAATTTTAATAATCAAACGGTTCCAATAGAAGTGAAATCTTTCGGTAAGATTAAAAGAGGTTTTTTAAGTTTTTTAAATACATACAAACCAAAAAGGGCTTTAGTTTTTACAGAAAAGAATTTCGGAATAAAGAAAATAAACAAAACAGAAATTTTGTTTGCTCCGTACTGGATGATTTAAGGCTGCCCACGCTCGAAATCCTTCAGATTTTTTCCGCCACACTCTTTTCAATTTCTTCGTTGAGAAACATAATAGGAATTTAACGAGAAATAGTTCAGCTTGTCAATACTAATTTTCTAGCTGATAATGAATAAGAAAGAATTACAAATAATTTAAAGACATAAACTAATCTGGAAATATGAAAAACAAAGATTTGTTGGTATCTGAAGACATCCTCAACGCAGTAGCCAAAGGAAAGTTTTTTGATAAAAAATTTGCTGAGACAATTAGAAAGGAATTTAAAAGCGACATCCATGTCCTGAGAAACCTTGACAAAGTTATATGGGGTTGCAGATTATAACATTTAAATATTAATCACTCATAATTCTGTATATATCGGTAGTTCGTTATGGCACGAATGTATTCTAGAAGAAAGGGGAAGTCAGGGAGCAAAAAGCCAGTACAAAAAATAGCCCCATGGGTAACATATAAACCTGAGGAATTGGAAGAAATAGTTGTTAAACTTGCGAAGCAGGGTTACCAGTCTGCACAAATAGGAACTATCTTGAGAGACCAGTACGGAGTGCCAACAGTAAGAATAAAAGGTCTTAAAATAGCTCAGATAATGAAAAAACACAACCTTTATCCAGAGTTCCCGGAAGACATGATGAATCTCATGAAGAAGGCAGTGAAGCTACACAAACATCTTGCTAAAAACAAAAAGGACACGACATCAAAGCGTGGTCTTGAGCTAACAGAATCGAAAATAAGACGTTTGGCAAAGTATTATAAAAGAAAGGGAGTAATACCCCAGGATTGGAAATACGACATAAACAAAGTCAAATTGATAGTAAGATAAAATGAACTACCCTAACCTAAAGGAAGGGGACTTCCGCCGATAAAGTTAAAGAGATTCTATTGGTATTATTCTTGATTTTGGAATCATGTTCATCAAGAATCTATCACGTTTTAATCCAACACCAAGTATATAATCAGAATATTTTAGCATAACATACCCATCCTCGACGTCTGTTTTGAGATTATCCAGATTAAAGCCCTGTAAAATTTTCTGTGCTTGTGTTTTACTGAGATTTATAACATTCTTTGTTGCATATTTTCCGAATATCTGGGCAGCGTTTGTTGTCATCTTCATACCATTTTTCTGCAACCGTATGAGAACCATTCCTATCGATTCTATCGGAATTTTTTTGTACTTCCTGCTCACAACATCTTCATTTGTTATCCAAATCTTTTTACCCTTTTTGACAAAAACATGGTCCTTGAAAACTTCTTTTTTGATTCCGAACCTACTTTCTAAATAATTCAGGACCTCTTTTCTACTTTTACCTGTTATTATAGTCATGTCATTCATTTTCTCACCAGTTTCGCAACGAAAAACCCTTCTGTGTCATTGTCCTGTGGCCAAATCCTCGCACATTTAGTTACTCTATCATCGTATTCTCTTCCATCCCATTCTTTTAAGCCTTCCCTGTATTTCAATCCTCTAAGGCTTACTTTCACAACGTCCAGATCCTGATATTTTTTCAATACATAATCTATAACGCCTTCGTTTTCTTCTGGAGCAAGAGTACAAGTAGAGTATACGAGAATGCCGTTGCTTTTCAAACAACGAACAGCAGAGTCTAACAGATGTTTTTGCACATTTGATATATATCTTATTAATTCCGGACTCCACCTTGACAGGGCTTTCCAGTTTTTTCTCACAGTACCTTCAGAAGAGCACGGAGCATCAACCAGTATTTTATCAAATTTCATATTCGTTTTCCAGAACCTTCTACCATCCATCTTAGTTACAACAGTATTGATAACACCAAGCTTTTCTAAATTGTATTTCAGCATTTTCAACCTCTCTATACGCACATCATTAGCTATTATGCATCCCTTGTTCTTCATCATCTGCGCCATCTGGCCTGTCTTGGACCCGGGTGATGCAGCAATATCAAGAACAAAATCCTTTTCAGTTGGCCTCAAAACAGCCGGAGGTATCATCGACGATGCTTCCTGTATGTAATAATAACCCATGAAATATTCCAATGTGTTACCTAATTTTTCTTCTATTTTTTCACCGTCAACCCAGAATCCGTCATTACACCACGGAATGGGCGTAAGTTTCCATCCTTTATTTTTCAACAACTTTAGGCATTTTTCTTTATCTGTCTTCAGCGTGTTTATCCTTATACTTTTTCTCAAAGGTCTCATGCAGTAATTAAGAAATCTTTTATTTTCCCGTCCCAGTATTTTTGAGTATCTGGCCTTGAACTCTTTTGGTAAAATAAT
>CAYYWW010000071.1:0-2875 GCA_964475515.1 uncultured archaeon
GATCAAGTCTGTATAACAAAGCGGACAAGCTTTTGACTGCTTGTCCTTGAGTGAATTGTTGTTTTACAGGAAAATAATTAATTAGAAATCCGTTGAATTAGCTGTGGAAAGGTTTTGGATTCATATTGAGCTATATGGCAGAGAACCGCTATGTAGCTAACTTCCATCATCCTATCTTAACAGCTTCCGTGACTAAAAATAAACAGGCTTTAAAAATGGTAAAGAAAGAAGTTAGACTTTTTAACAAATGAATTTGAACGGGTTGAGTGTTTGGGAAAAGTGTAACAAGAAGCATATGCAGATTTATCTGGTTTAAAATTTTATACAAAATAAAAATTTTAGAGAAAATCCGAATGGTAGTATTTAATTATATAGAATTTTTAGGCACATCCTATGAGTAGTTATGTTCTGAAAATCAATCTCTTTAACATCAGGAATTTGGGTTTTTGATATTTTTCTCCTGTGATTTTGGATGCTATTTTTCTTATAGCAATGGAAGCGTTTGAATAGGGATTAAATTCGATCACTGGTGTTTTACACATTACGCTTTTTAAAACATTTTCATCCTCTGGTATAACGCCTAAAACAGGAAGGTTTGAAATTGCCGATATCTCCTCTGCGCTTATTTCATATTTCTTTCTTCCGTGTCTGTTCACAATAATTCCTCTTATCTTTTTTTGCATATTTCTTGCAATCTCTATGCTCTTTAAAGCATCTGTGACGGCCGGGATCTCCGGTGTAGTGACTATTATCAAATCATCCGATGCTTTCATTAGGGAAATCACATCTTCCCCAAGCCCCGGCGGAGAGTCTACGAGGATGTGGCCTTTTATATTTTGAAAAAGTTCTCTGAACTTCTTTATTGCAATTTCAACATGTTTTAAAGATAAGCTCGAGGGGATTATTCTGAGGCCAGTCTTATGTATATGCAACGCTTCTAATATATTGCCCCCTCTTTCCAAAACATCCTGAAAATTATAACTATACTCAAGTATACCGAGGTGAAGAGCAAGGTTAGGGTTTTTGAAATCACCGTCTACCAGTATCGTTTCTCTTCCTGATTGATGGAGAGCTAAACCGAGGTTTGCCGTGACTGTTGTCTTCCCTACTCCTCCCTTTGCAGAAATTATGGTTGTTATTCTGTTCATAAGATCGGATCTTAAAATTGCTCAACAAGAGCGTAAAATTTCCTCCTGCCATTGGAAAAGCTTTTAACTATACCGTCCTTTTCCATCTCTTTTAGATATTCATTAGCTCTTGTTCTCGATATCTTAAGAAGTTCACCAAGTTTTTTGGGCGAGAGTGCCTTATTCTGTTTCAAAAGAAAAACTATCTGTTTTTTTCTTTTCAGAATCATGGGGCTATTGCTTCTTTTGAGTTTAAGCTTTTTCTCTATCTCGCCCACTTTCTCATTGAGTTCTTTTATCTGGACTATAATTTCATCAACTGTGTGATAGTGAGGATATTGTGTTTTTTTGGCGGGATGTCCTATCATATCCTTGATTCTCATCAAATCTTCTGCTACACTTATACGCTTAAACCCCATATATAATTATTTGTCGACCGTCCAATATAAATAGATTTTTTATCATGTTTTTTGTGTTTTTAATGTTTCACAATGTTTGTTTTAAATACCGACAAACCGACATGTTATAAATTCAACAAACTTCACAGTGGTTTGAGTGTTATTGCATTCTCTTAACATGTACTACCCGTAAATTATTTTATTAATTTATTCATATTAAAATGGTCCGTAATTCTAATTTTTTCATTCTGTATTTTCCGATATTTATCATTGAATTCACTATTATTTCCGCATAATGGAAAAATATTTAAACAAGTGTTTACAAAAATAAACATATGTTCAAAAAATTAAACACATTAAAATTGTTCTTTGAAAGCCCTACAAAAGAATTTAACGTTAGAGAGGTTGCTAGGTTATTAAAAATTTCTCCTGCAACTGCAAGTAAAGAATTAAAAAAAATGGTAAAAATGGGTTTACTGAAGGAAAGGAAAGAGAATATACTAAAACTTTATAAAGCTAATGTGGAAAATGACCTGTACAGGGATCTTAAAGTCTTTTATAATCTTAGAAAAATTAAAGATTCTGGATTAATTGAAGAGTTGAATAGATTCTATTTGAAACCAACTATAGTCTTATTTGGTTCTTGTGCGCATGGGATGGATACGGAAAACAGTGACTTAGATTTGTTGGTTATTTCAGAAAAAACGAAAGAATTTCCCAATATTAAAAATTTTGAAAAAAAAATCAAGCGAAGGGTGCAATTGTTTGTAGTCAAAAATATTAAAGATTTAAAAAATGAACATCTTGTTAATAACATTTTAAATGGGATAACAGTCCAAGGTAAGATAAAATGGATTTAAGTGAATGTTTCAGAAAAGGCTTAATCAAGAAAACTGAGCCGAGCAAGGAGTTGATCATATCACTAATTGAAATGTCAAATATTAAAGAAACAGCTGTAAAAAATGCTAACATAAATGAAATAAATGTTTCTGCGTATGTTTCGTTAGCCTACGACTCGCTAAGAGAAATTCTTGAGGCTTTGTGTATATCAAATGGCTATAAGGTTTTATCCCATATCTGCATCGGCGAGCTTTTGAGAGATATCCTCGACGATTTTGACTATGAAGAGTTTGACAGAATGAGATGGATAAGGAATAGTATAAACTATTACGGTAAGAAAATTGAATTCAAACAGGGAAAAGAAATTATAGAAAAAACATTCAAAATAAAAGAGAAAATTTTAAATAAATATCTTAATGTTCCATAGCGGTTGTTTTCAAGAGAATGCTTCCGAAAATATATTATAAATTCAGCAACCATTTCCAGAGTGGTTTGAATGTTATTGTTTTT
>CAYYWW010000072.1:0-2871 GCA_964475515.1 uncultured archaeon
CCTATTTGCAGTTAAAAACAAGAAGAATTTTTTTTAAAAAATTTTTATTTTTTAGATTTTGAATGTTTCTGTTTCGCTTTTTTTCTTTTGGGAGTTAGCGGCTGAAAGGATTGATGTTTAAATAGTGTTTTTTGGTTTTTTATGCGCTTAGTTGGTAGTTGTATCTTCCGAATACTTCTTTTATTTCGTCTGTTAGGTCGTCTGGTTTTTTTATTAGTGTTTCTTTTAATTTGTTTAGGTCGTGGTCAAATCTATATAGATTGCTTTTTCCATTTTTTAGTAGTGTTAGTTCTGCTTTGATTATTTGGTTTAATGCTCTTTTTAGTTGGTATATTTTTTTTATGAATTTTTGTGCTCTTGTGAATTCTTCTAGTGAGTCTTTGTATTTTTTGGCTTTTTCTGGTATTGGTAAGATTGTTATTTTGTTGGTTATGCCGTCAGTGTAGTCTTTGTTGTTTATGCCGATTTCTCCTATGAAGTGTTTTATTATGTATTCTCCTGCTTCTGTTGGTTTTGGCTTAACTCTTCCTAACCATTTTGTTGAGCCTGTGTAATCGTCAATTTTGGAGAAGTTTTCTTCTATGACTTTTTCAAAGCAGTGTTCTGAGATTGAGTTCCATTTGTTTTTTCTTAGAGTGATTCTTTCTCTTAAAGATAATTTTGAGTCTAAGGACTCAAGGATGAATTTTCTTAAATCTCTTTTAAAATCTGGATTTCTTAATGCGATGAATTTTTTATCAGGGTATTTTTTAGAATAAGCAGTTAGTTCATCTTTGTTTAATCTTTTGATAAAAAAATCATCTAAACTGTTATCTTTGTAGTTTATTGTTATTTGGATGTATTCTTTGTCCATAATTTTGTTGCTGGTTTTGATTTGAGGGACTAGGTATGGTTTGATGTGGAATTCAAGGCCGTAATAGTCTTTTTCAAGATTTTTTAGAATGGATAATGATTGTCTTTTAAAGAATTTCACAAAGCTACTGAAATTATGTAGTTTATAGAAGAAGTCTTTATCATCCACTTCCATAACTAGGTTTTCTTTTGCTTCGCCTAAAAAATCGTAGTAGTAGCCTAAGGCGTTTGGGTCAAAAGAAGGGACTCTGCACCAAACAACCAGTTCGTTTCCTTTTATACCGATGAATTTGTATTTGTCGATGCCAAGGATTTCGATATCTTTAGGGGTTTTGATTGAGTCATAAAGGATAGGGTCACCAAAAACCGTTCCCTCTTTTAAGCGCTCAAATAACATTTTTTGAGCGTGTTTGATATTGTCTTCTATACTTTCTTTTTCAATTCCGTGTAAGGTTATTATTCGGTCTACTATCATTTTCTTGTTTAATGTTTTTTTTGTTTTTTAAAAAACTTTCGTTTTTTCACTATTCCAAGAGGATGAAAAGAGGGGGTTTTCGAAAGTTTTAAATAGTCTTACTACTTGAAAGTATTAAAATGGTGAGTTACGGGATTTTAGGCAAGTTAGGAGAAGGGGGAATGGGTGAAATTTATATGGTCAGAAAGTATTCTGAGGGCATTGATTTAAGAATTTGTAATGTTTTTGTTTTGAAAGTTCTCAAGAAAGCCACTCCTGAAAAGGAAGAGGAATTCTTAATCGAAGCCAATCTTGCGACATACCTTAAAGAGAGCGAGAATATCGTTAAAACGTACGGGACTGTTAAGGTACCAAAAACAATGCTTGAGGAATATGAGCAGAATCCTTATGAAGTAATCACCGATAATTTCTATCCAACTTTATCTAAAAAAAATCTAGAAACAATATTAGAAGAATTTTCATTGCCCGTAACGCAAGATTTAAAGAAAGGTGATTTTGTATATGCGATAGAGATGGAATATATTGACGGAACAGACTTGAAGGCTTTACAATCAAATCACATTAAGAAGGGTCTTCTTATTCCGATACCCATAACTACCTATGTCGTCTATAAAGTTTTGAAGGGTTTATCTTATGCTCATAAGATTGGAATTATTCATAGGGACATCTCTCCTGATAATATAATGATAAATAAAGAAGGGGTACCTAAACTTGCTGACTTTGGTATTGCGGTGGCTGCGGGTGCCGTGGAGAAATTTGCAGGAAAACTAAATTACGCGTCTCCAGAGCAACTGAAGAATCTTAAAAAAGTATTGGATAAAAAAGAGCCATCTCCACTTGATTTTTCAACAGATATTTATTCGTTAGGGATAGTTTTTTATGAATTGTTAACTGGTATAAATCCTCTGATAGACTCTTCAGCAGAAGAAGAATTGTCATATATTCCTGACAATCAGTTGAGACTGTATAAGGCCGCCGAATATTTGTTAAATGAAAAGATTTACCCAAGATTCTTAAGACCACACGATATAAGATCTGACATTCCAAAAGAACTATCTGAAATTATTATGAAGATGTTAGACCCAGATCCTGACGAGAGGTATAAGCGTGTGGAAGAGGTGAGGAATGATTTATTAGAAAATTACAGAGCATTACAATTAACCAATGAGGAAACTTTAGAAACTTACTTGAACTTATTTCTAAAAGACTTTAAAGAAATCAAGAAATCAGATAAAATAAGACTTATTAGCTTAAGGAATGAAAGCAACAAAATACAACTAAAACGAATAATCCCAGCAAAAACAAAGACAGGGGAACATTTATATACAGAAAAGGGTCTGGAATTAATTAAAAAAACACACAAAGGCCTCACAATATACAAAGTAATTAAACAAACTTTAAAAGACGCTTTCTAGTTTTGAATAATGCCAAGACTCTGGAAGAATGGGCTGAAGTGTTCAAGGAGTCAGTCAGGAAAGACGCTGTAAGAGAGAAATCAACAGGCAGGTTACTGCCTAAAGAAGCAGTAAAGGCATTAAAAGAAG
>CAYYWW010000073.1:0-2724 GCA_964475515.1 uncultured archaeon
GCAGATCACTTTGAGAAGTATATCCCAACTGACACGGAGATTGGAACATTAGTCGTGAATGTCTACAATGTCAATGGAAATCCTGCCGCAGAGGTTGACGGGACAACAACGGTTGAACTGATCAGATCAGGAGAAACATCTCCAATTGCAGAGCAGACTATAGATGCGGAGAGCAAGGCAACATTTAGCAATGTCCCGGTAGGGGCATACAAAATCAGTGTGTGGCACGATCCGCAGGTGGAGCAGGGAAGTAAAGAATTCTGGGGACAGCGGAAGGATATATCTATCACCACCGGAACAACCACCACGATAGATTTTTACCGGTATACTCCTTATGTCGAAGAATTTTATGCGGAAAAGAGCCCGGTGGCTCTAAATACTCCTGCAAAGATCAATGTCACCATCAAAGTTCCATCAAATTACATTGATGCTGAGGTGGCTGTAAAGACATTGGTTATCATAAGGGATGAAGATGGGCACGAAGTCCATCGATATACGGGCGGTAGCAGGACTGTTCAGAGGGGTGATGACACTACTTTCTCGTTCTCTTATACTCCGACCGAAGCCGGAAAGTACTATGGTCTTGCGAAAGCATACGTGGTTGGGAGCGGAGACCTATGCACGGATAATTGTGGGTGGGTGGAGTTGTTTAGGGTGGCCGGAGAAGAATGCAAAGTTCACAACCTAAATACAGGCGAGGATTTCGTAACGATTCAGGCTGCAATAGACGATCCTGATACAAAAGATGGACACACAATCACGGTTGATCGTGGAACATACACGGAAAATATAGACGTTACTAACTCCTTAACGATTAGATCAACCTCTGGAAATCCTGAAGATACAATTGTCCAAGCTAAGAATCCAAGTGACCATGCATTTGAGGTGATTGTGGATTGTGTGAATATAAGCGGTTTCACGGTGAAAGGTGCAACTTACTACCATGGTGGGATATACCTCGGAACTGTGAAATATTGCAACGTAAACAACAACATTGCATCTGATAACTGCTTTGGTATCAGTCTACATAGTTCGAGCAACAACGTGATTACGAAGAATACTGCATCTAATAATGATATTGGCATCGAGTGGGATTATTCGAGCAACAGCAATACAATCACAAGAAATATTGTGAACTCGAACAGCGAGGCTGCCATAGTCTCGCACCATTCAAACGACAACATAATCCTGAATAACATCGCAAACTCGAACAACGACTACGGCATCCTATTGGATTCTTCGAGCGATAACATGATCATGAACAACACCATATCAAACAACTACTATGGCATCTACTTGAGTCATTCAAGTGATAACAACATCTACCTAAACAATTTCATAAACAACCATCAAAATGCCGCCTCTAAGTCGTCAACCAATATCTATAACTCTCCTTCAAAAATAACCTACACCTACAAAGAAAAAACATTCACAAACTACCTCGGCAACTACTGGGACGATTACACAGAAAAATATCCATCTGCCAATGAGATAGATTCGACCGGAATTTGGGATACCCCCTACAGCATAGATTCAGATAATGACAATCACCCGCTGGTGAATGGTTTTGAGCATTATACACCAGTTGCAGGAAAACCAGATCTCGCTATTGATATAATATCTACATCACTCATTATAGGAAAAACATCGCATGTAAAAGTGAAAATTGAAAACAAGGGGGATGTTAGTATCCCTGCTCAGTCTCATTATGTATATGTGTATATAATTGATTATAAAAATAAAAATCCAGCAGGAGGACTCAGAATAGGAGATTCTTATCCTGCTATAAAAGACGGAGAAAATAGAGGTTTGGTTAAAACCGAGTCCCTCAATATACCAGAGTTGGGCAGTGGTGAATCGAAGGTTTATGAAATAGATTTTTGGATTCCTCACACTTTTGGTAACCCATATCTTTGGACGGATACTTTAGAGGTGAACGTCGCCCAACTATCAGAAGTTTACATAGATATGAATTTAGAAAATAATATTGACAATGAAACAATCGAGGTAATCCCGTCCGAAGATGCGACGGTATCTTGTATTATCTACTTTAGTTTGCCATTCATGTACGAATTACATGGGTGGCATGGTATTGTGATGAATTCTAATATAAGAACTGCCTATGATGCATTTTTCTCTTTTAAATATGCTTGTGAAGGTGATTTAAGAGCATCTGCGGAACATATGGTGGGCATAGTTATCACTCTTGCAAAGCAGCTTACATCGGATCCTGCATATCTTCTAATTTCTGTTGTGAATGGATTTTTTGATGGAGCAAGAGATTGTGGAAATCTTTTCACACTTGGCATTCAAGTTATCTGTGCTGGTATTCATAATGGAATAGATATTCTTTCGGTTGTGGTATGTAGCCCTGCAGATATTTTAATTATAGATGAGCATGATAGATGCGCGGGGTATATGGATGGAACAATATATGAAGAGATTGAAGGTTCTGAAGTAATAACGATAGACGATAAAAAAATTATTCTCATCCCTTGGAACGGCAACTATACCGCAAAATTAAAAGGCACGGGTACTGGAACTATGGATGTACAAATGATTTTACCCGCAGGCAACAAAGCTGCTAAAATTGTTGAATATAAAAACATAACTGTTTCTCAGACTATGGAAGCAACAGTTGATGTGTGTCCGGCCAATCCAGAGTATTTGATGAGTATCGATTACGATGGAGATGGCGTATATGAAACGAATATAACTCCAAAT
>CAYYWW010000074.1:0-2687 GCA_964475515.1 uncultured archaeon
CATAAACAACGTTAGCTCAAACCAACACTTTACTTTATTTTTTTATATTTTCCGCGCAATTCTTCGAGGTTTCTGGCGCCTGTTTTTGATATGTGAAATTTTATATCACTTATTATTTTTTCCAAAAAACTGTGGACTTCTTTATCAGATTTAACCGCTGCCTTTAAAAAAGGCAAAGCCATTCCAACTAAGCTTGCACCCATTGCTAATGCCTTGACCACTTCTTCCCCTGTTCTTATGCCGCCAGATGCTATAATTGGTATTTTAACTGCTTTGACGCATTGCTCCAGAGATTCTGCGGTTTTTATACCAGCATTAAAGTATTTTTTTGCTCTTTCTGACCCTCCCCTAAAGTATTCAACTTTAGCCCAGTTTGTTCCACCAGCACCCTGAATGTCTACGGCCGCAACACCTGCCTTTTCCAATTTCTTAGCAAATTCTCCCGATATACCAAATCCAACCTCTTTAACTATTACAGGAAAATCGACTTTTCTCGTGATTTCTCCTATTCTTTTTAGAAACTTCTCCTCATCTATAATGTCATCACCTTCTGGTTGAGCGGCCTCTTGTATTGGATTAAAATGTATGGCCAATGCATCAGCATCTATCATTTCAACAGCATATTTTATTCTATCAATATCATATTCCATAATTTGAGCCGCACCCAAATTTCCCAATAGTAATATACTCTTTGCGACATTTCTGACTTTATACGTATACTCTAGCTCCGGGTTTTCAATTGCCGCTCTCTGCGAACCAATGCCCATTGCTATGCCGAATTTTTCAGCACCACGTGCCAGTCTTTTATTTATTATATATGTTCCCTTGGCTCCCCCGGTCATCCCGGATATAATCAAAGGTGCTTTAAGTTTTTTACCAAGAAATATTGTAGATATATCTATTTCTTCCGGGTTTGTGACATCATGAGCTTCTAATAGTTTTATTTTTTCAAATCCGTTGGTTTTATCAAACTCGACTGGTTTTTTCAAGCATATTTCAATGTGATCTATTTTTCTCTTTTCAATTATTTTCATAATTAAAATTGCAAAAAAGAAGTTAAATAATCATCACATTGCTCATTTACGATTAGCCGATCGACATATACACTAAAACATTTAAATCCAAGAAACACATTTATAACATCATGAAAAAATTCAATTTGCTCACTACATGCGTAATTTTCCTATTAAGTTTCTCTGTGGTTTCAGCCTCACCTGTTCAAATAGAAATAAATCCAGTGAAACTGCAGGTTAGACAGAACGAATTGGCTATATTTGATTTTAGAATAATAAACAATCAGGATAAAAAGGATAGTTTTCTCATTAATTTTGATGGCCCGCACCTTGAATGGAAAATGCCCGGCCATTTACTGACCGTTGTTGAAGCGAACTCTTTTAAAGAGTCAAAAATAATTTTTTATCCGACCGAACCCGGAAGCTACTCTTATAGAATCTTTGTTACATCTTTTTTCAATCCCGGCGTGGAAGCGGAAAAAACAATTTATTTAGAGGTCGCACCACAAAACATCGGTATAAGGAGTTTTGATATTTCTCTTGATGGTAAGTTAAATGTAGATATGACTTTGATTTCTCCTGAAAAAACCGAAGCCACAATAGAGTTGATAATAGAGAATATGGATGGTAAAGTAGTAAAATACTTTGTTTATCATGAGTCTATTGATGGAGTAAAAAAAATTAGTAAAAGCTTGGTGGTAAATGATCTTTTAGCCGGAAACTATGTTATAAAACTAAAAGCCGGTGATGATATAAAAGAAAAATCGTTTTACATAGAGCCCGTCCATAATATACTAGAAGTAACAAAAAGGGTACCTGGCCCGTTTTATGACGAAATTATAATATTGGTAGAGAATCAAGGGAATATTGTTGAGTATAATTATGGCCATAAAGAAGAGGTTAAAGCAGACTCTTTCACGGGTTTCGTAACAAGACCCAAGAAATGTCAAACTATTGGTGAAAAAGTGGTATGCGAATTTTTGATAAGTGAATTGAAACCGGGAGAGGTTAAAAAAATAGTTTATAGGATTGAATATTGGCCTATATACGCGAGATATGCTGCTGCGATATTAATATTAACTATAATTGTTCTCTTTTCCTATCCAAAAGTTACGAGACCGAAAATAAAGAAAATGCACATAAAAAAATCAAAAAATGTACACAGAATAATAATAGAGGTTAAAAATCCGTTTAAAGAGGTGAAAAGCGTTATAATAAGGGATTTCGTTTCTCCTCTGGCAAAAGTTGTTCATGAGTTTGATCATGTAAAACCCATAATTAAGAAGTCAGAAGCGGGGACAGAACTAATATGGAAAATAGGCAGAATGAAACCCAAAGAAGTCAGGGTTTTAAGTTATAAAATAAAGAGTTTGGTAGAGGGGAATCTAAAGATGCCAAAAGCATATATTAGATTTAGAGATGATAAAGGAAGGAGAATAAGGGTTTATTCAGGACATCTGATTATTGAGTGAAATGTGCTTGTAGAATATTCTGTTGATGCTCCTGATCTCATGTGTTCTGCTTCGACCTGTTCTCCTCCTCGATAATGTTAGTTTTTTAATCAGAAAAAGTACATTTAAATGAAAATCCAGCAACTTAAATTCCCATGTTTCGAATTAGTTTATTCAGTTTCTCTGATTTTCCCTTTGAAGAAAAACCTATATATTTATTAAA
>CAYYWW010000075.1:0-2686 GCA_964475515.1 uncultured archaeon
GGATTCAGGGTCCCGTCCCGTAGGGGTTCGTGGGTTCAAATCCCACCCCCCGCATAGCTTTATTTTGGTAAATATTGCTGTTTTCTAAACCATTGAGATGCTGAAAAGGCTGTATTTCTAGAAAATCAGAGATATTCAATTCCGATTCCTTTGCAGTCTCCACCAGCTTTTTATCCACAGACAGGGTTAATTTCACCTTGTTGCTTTTCTTTCGTGGCATGTTTCCACCCATACGTATGTTAATAAGCGTTTAGTGAAAAATGTTGCCACTGGAGTTGTGAGGTTTTTCATAGTACCAAACATAAAGGAATAAACATAGTAAGATTACGATATTAAGATGTATGTTCTAAGTTTTTATTGTATTTATTATACAAATCTTATTATACAAAACTTTGAGCAATGGTTAAAAGACTAATAGCGTAAATTAAATCGAACCATATTACTTTTAGAGCATTAGCTATTTTTATTAAAATTACTATTGGAAAACCTAATAATGCCAAAGGTGTTACCTGCTTTTTATAGCCAAATACTGATTTGGAGGATATTTTCTTGAGTAATGTAATAGGTCTCCTAGTCATATCTTCACAAATAACTATATATGTCAAACATAAATTACAAATTTTGATTTGATACAATAAAAACCTCTAATAATAAAAGTTGAAAAATGTAATTCACAATACAAACAATTCCATTAAGGCTCAAAGCACCATCGACCTCAATTGACAGATACATGTCCCCAGCAGTACGAAAATTCTATTTGGCTTTAATACAACACATTAAATCTGAAGGGGGCACTAAACAACCACGTACTTTCAAAAATATTCTACAAGTGTCTTTTAGAGGCCGTAAAGGATGGTGTTGTAGCCAGACAAAGAAAATACCAGCTTGAGATATCAGAGCTGTTGTTTTCGCTCAGTGATAAGGATATAGAGTTTTTTAGGGAGTTAATCTAGAGCTGGGTTTTTTTGAAGGAATTTGGAGGTGGTTTTTGTGAATAAGCATATTAAAAAATCTGTTTCTCTGCCCAAAGTTGTATATGAGGCTGTTAAGTCAATTTCAGAAAATAAGGGTAGGAGCTTCTCTGATGTTCTGAGCACCAATCAATCATTAATAGAGAACTACTATTACTATTTCGTTATTGCTAAAGGAATCTTGCACCAAAACCTTAGCATGTTCTAAGGTGATACTGGGGGTAAATGTGGAGGGATAATACCACTTCAAAAAAGCTTGAGAAAAATCTTCTTTTTTTCCGATATAGAAGACTTAAAATATTAAAAAGAAAAAAGTGTAAATGTAGTAGTTAATCGGTTAAAGGTGATTTTAATGTTTGATTTCGTTAAGAAAGCCCTTGAAAAAGTCAAAAAAGTTGAGAAAAAAGAGGGAACTAAAAAAAGTATTCCAAAAGTTGTGAAGTTTGAAGTGTTAAATAGGCAAAATCATCAATGCGCGATGTGTGGTAAGTTTCTAAGAATACTCGAATTCGACCATATAGTTCCTGTAGCTCTCGGAGGAGCTTCAGACATGAGCAATCTTCAAGCTCTTTGTCCGAATTGTCATGGCTTTAAGACAAAATTCGATAGATTGCTTATGAGAAGAGTTGAAGAGATGTCTACACCAAAAAGAAATCTTGTTCTTAAGACTATTAAGAGAAGGTGGCTATATCTCGGAGAATATCCCAATAACTTGGATGGCGTTCCAAAGTGGTTGTTAGATGGAATACCTAACTTTAGTTTCAAAATAAACGAAGATGGATATCCATCTTCGTTTGTTAGAGGTAGGACTTTTGAGTATCTTACAATCATGTATTCGAGAAATAACTACCTATTCTTTAAGAGATTTAATAGGTCCAACATCATGAAGAATAGGAGAAAGAATAGGAAGAGGAAAAAAAGAAGATAAAAACTTTGTAACTGAAACAAATGTAGAAAAAGGCAAGGTTTTACTCAATCACCTTTCTAATTTTATCAACAACTCTGCTACACCACTCATCCGTTTGCTTAACCTTAGCCAAATAATGTATAGAACCAACTGTTATTGAAGCTCTCCCTTGTATGAAATCAGCTACCGACTCAGGAACACAATTTAAGATTAAGACGTTGTTAGTTCCATTTTCCCAGAGATTTGGCGGGTAAGCCCCTTCTTGAAAAGTAATTTTTAACTCCATGCTCTGTTATTTCTAATTTTTTAAGTTCTAAAGCAAATTCTTTAGGCATGTAGGCAAAATATTTTTAGTAGCTCTATCGTTGAATAATGGGTACTTAACATATTTCCATTTATCATCAGTCTATTCTTATCAAAATTATTCAACATATTTACAGCTTTTCTAATTCTCAATCCAGAAATGCTAGGAGTTTAAAGGCTATTCTGTATTCTTTATCATCAAATTTCTTGAAAGCAATTTTTACTTCATCATCGCTTGGGTAAGTACCCATTGGAATTTGACCTTACACATTTCAAGACCTTCCTAAACTCATTGGCTTTCTCAGAGCTAAGATTATATTCTTCTTGCTTGTTGAATATTCTATTATTTCCATTAAATCTTCTGTATTCTGAATAGTAATGGTACCTACAAATCTATCGAGATACAATTTTTCCAAGACTCAATCAATTTCAATTATAGTCAAACTTTATTTGAAAAGTATTTAAACAGTTACCGCTATTTTACAAAAAGGTGTTATCAATGGTT
>CAYYWW010000076.1:0-2676 GCA_964475515.1 uncultured archaeon
GAAGGAAGGGAAAAAGAAGTCCTTACAAATTATTGGAGAGAAAATGTCAAACTTATTAAGCAGGAAGAGATAACAGATTTCTCAGACGTGAAAGTATCATAGACAGGAGTCGGATGTTTTAGATTGGCGCGCTGTTTCAAATGTAAGCTTTTCAATATTTCGAGTCCGTAAACAAAAGTATGACCACAAGAGTTATAAAAGTTCGCTTTATCCGTCACCTCGCCTTTTAAAAAGAAATCTTTTTAAAGAATTAAATTAACCTTTATGATGAAAGCTAAACATGTTAGTTTTGGAATTTTAACATTATTGATCATTGGAATTGTTTTTATAAGCGGTTGCACACAACAAAATGAACAGGGACCGTATCAAGCAACACAAAAGCAGGAGTTACAACAACCGAAAACAGAAATTAATCTGGAAAACAATGGTCTTAAAGTAAAAATATCGCCAACAGAAGATAAAAAAGTTAGCGGAGTTGTAACAGTAACTTTGCAAAATATTCCGAGTGAAACTACGAAGATACTCGTTTCTATGGCTCCACAGGGATTTAAAGGAGATTTATACAATGATCCAAATGTTATAATCCAGTGGGTAGATAATCCATCTATTGGCCAAGAAATTTTATTGGATACAACAAAACTAGAAAACGGAGTTTATGGAATAGGAGTATCAGCAACTTATGAGGGTGCTCCAGAATCAAGTCCGTGGATAGCTCTTGTCCAGACACAAGTGAATGTGCAAAACTAGAATTTTCATTAACGCTTAAATGCTTCAGGAGGTATAGTGACGAAATTCCAATTTATTATTTTTTATCTTATTGTAATGAGCAATTGCAAAAAATAAAGAATGATGTGACCCGGTGGCGAAACTCAAATTGCTTCGCGATTTACCCTTCGGGAGACATAACAGCAAGTATGCGGTTCAGTTCCTTCGGAACTTCACCCAAATTTGAGTTTCGCTCAAACTTCGCATATTTGCGATACCTTATATGACATAGCAGGCTCGAGCTTAAGATATTTAAACCTTATTACTAACCTGTTTTATATGTCATATAAAGCAGTTGTTTCAGATTGGAACGGAACATTGTTTGAATATTCAACAGATGAGGTTCAGAATAAAAAAATAGCTTATACTATACTGTATGATGCAATATATGCAGTTCTTAAGGGGAGAGTTTGGAGGATCGGTGATATAATAAAACTTCTAAAAACAAGGGGTGAACTGAATAGAAGATTACAACAATATTATGACGGCGAAAGGTGTCTGTGGGAAGTCTATGAGGCTTTTAATGAAAACATTTTAAAAGGAAAGTCAGTCAGCATTGTAATGAGAGCAATTGACAAATATGCAAAAGAGTCCGCAGATAAAGTTGATAGAAGAATTATAAGACCTATACAAACTGTCCACAAAGATGGGAAAAGAACTGCAATCCTGTCCGTTTCCTATGATTATAGTATCAGAAGAATTCTAGAAGAAGCTGATTATCCTGATGTATTTGATGACATTGTTGCCAACACTTTACAAACAGACAGCGGCAAAGTAGTTGGTTTAACACTTGATATTTATGGAAGAAAGCCGGAAGTTTTAATAGCAGAATTCTTTGAAAAAAGAGGATTGAGAGAAAATAACACTCTTTATCTTGGTGACTCTGAAGATGATGAACCAATTGCTGAAATTCTAGTTCCAGGTAATTTTATTGTCCCATTTCTTGCTTCAGATGAATTTAAACAAAGATTGGCTTCCAAATACAAGGCATTTGTTCCGGAGAGTGAAAGAGATTTGATGAAATATTTACAAAGTAGATAATTATTTTTTACCCTTCCGCCACGCTTCGCTTTCCTTCGGAAAGCTCGGTTTCACTTCGTTCGACTCATATAACACGAGCTATACTGCTACGCTGACGCTTCGCCCAAATCTTTTCTAACGAAACAGCTTCGTTTGGTCCGATATGTTGCGATGAGCAGAAGCCCAAATTTCGCCTCGCAAAAAATAACAACCCCAAACTAATAATTAAACTCCTCTCAAGCAACAGGTGGGTATGTGGCTTCGCCTTCAGCTACGTCCAGATTTGCTACGGCAACTTCTTTTGTTCCTAGAACGTTAGGCGATGTCCCCTTCAGAGTAAAATATAAAAAACCAAAACATTATGTAAATAAGGAGAAAATCATGAATGTTATAGAGAATAGAATATATTTTACCTATATGGTGTTGGGTTCATTATACTTTATATTCAAACTCATCTGCTACATCCTCAGATGGGTTTGTCTTCCTGGATTGATGCTTGGACTGGTTGCATCGGTATTGACAATTTTGATCGGAATTGCTTCTTTCAAGGAGTATAAAAAAGCGGGCAAACCCATAGCTCACTGGCTAACTGCTCTAGGACCATTGATTATTATCCTTTACTCCCCTTTCATATGACTATGAGGCTGGGAATTCCCGTGTTCCGATTATCAAATGGAAGAAAAGGCAAATTCCATCCAGATTGGATGCTTCCTGATGGAACCTTAGATGAGAGATTGCAGAAGGAGGTGAAATATGAAGGTTACCATTATTTATGATAATACAAGCACAAAACCTAATTTACAAGCTGATTGGGGATTTTCAGCACTTGTAGAACTCAAAAAAAGAAAAATCCTTTTCGATACTGGAGCGAATGGAAGGATTTTGCTTTCA
>CAYYWW010000077.1:0-2566 GCA_964475515.1 uncultured archaeon
AAATGATATAGAGAATCGTGGCCCCCTTTATAAAAAGGTGAAACAATCCAAAAACCCATTCGGAGATGGTGAAGCTGGAAAAAGAATAGTTGATATAACTTTATCGCATATATAACAGAGTTTAAATGCGAGGATAAATATTGTTCCTAATGAATTCTTTTAATACATCAGAGTCCTCTTCAGTTTTCCCCTCCCAAATTATTTTGATAATTGGCTCTGTGTTTGACGGTCTCACCAACACCCAACCGTTTTCTAAGAAAATTTTTACACCATCAATGGTGAGGATTTTATATTTTTCTGAAAATTTATTTTTCAGATTTTCTACAAATTCAAACCTGTTCTCCATCGGAACTTTTCTCATTTCGTATTTATACATCGGAATTATCAGATCAGAAGCTTTCATATCATTTTTAGACATGATTTCCGCTATTTTTAGTGATGCAAAGAAAGCGTCTTCACAGAAATGAGTGGTCTTGAAATAATAGTGTCCACTTGCTTCCCCAGAAACAATAGCTTCAACCTCTTTATTTTTTTCGTGAATGAAAGAATGTCCTGTTCTTGAAACTACACCAATGCCTCTCAAACTTTTAATAGTTTCTTCTATCATGCTTGAGCACGCGATGTCATAAACGACTTTATCACCAGGTTTTACCAACTCCTTTATTAATGCAACAAACACACAGGTCCCTGGTATAATTTTGCCTTTTTCGTCAACGAATCCGACTCTGTCACCATCACCATCGTATGCTATACCCAAATCAGCACCTGTTTCCAAAACTTTTTTCTGAAGGTCTTTCATATTTGATTTATCCTCAGGATTGGGTATGTGGTTTG
Organism: uncultured archaeon; assembly: GCA_964475515.1. Lineage (GTDB taxonomy): Archaea > Aenigmatarchaeota > Aenigmatarchaeia > QMZP01 > QMZP01 > CAYYWW01. Next base: position 835 of record CAYYWW010000077.1, read on the forward strand.
GAAAATTCCCATCAGGTTCACAATATAATTTCACAACCTCACAACCAGCTTTTGTAAATATATGTGGCGCAAATAACCCATTTACACTATTTCCAGCATCTATAACAACTTTAATTGGCTTCTCAATTCTTACAGTGCTTAAAATAAAATTTATGTAGTCGTTTTCTATGTTTTTTTCAGAGACACTTCCGTTTCTATTTTGAATTGAATGTTTAGTTAATTCTTCGATTTCTTTTATTCCACTACTGTCTGATATTGTAATTGCCTCCTCTTTGCAAATTTTAAACCCATTCCATTCTGGAGGATTGTGTGAGGCTGTTATTTGAATACCACCATTCAAACCATAATTATAAACAGAAAAATACAGCATGGGTGTTGTGACAGTACCAACATCTACTACATTAACACCGCTTTTAATCAGTCCGTTTATTAATGCTCTTCTAAGAATGTGTGTTGTATTTCTGGTGTCACCACCAACTGCTATTTTTGGAGATTGTGATCTATTTTTAAACCATAGACCACAGGCGTGGCCAATCCTTAAAGCACTTTCTTCATTCAGTTCATTTGGATATACTCCTCTTATATCATAAGCCCTGAATATTGACATATTTACTCTTTGTTTTTTCCAAATAAATCTTATATTTGATCTTTGAAATAAACTTAATATGAAATGTGTTTTGATGTGTGGAGGATTTGCAAAACGGATGTGGCCCTTAACTCTTAACACCCCGAAGCCGTTACTTCCCATAGCCGGAAGACCCATAATAGAATACATATTAGATAAATTGGACGATGTCGAGGAAGTTGACTTGATCTACATCTCAACCAACAAAAAGTTTGAGCGTTATTTCAAAGAGGAAATGAAAAATTTTAAAACAAAAAAACCAGTAAAGCTAATAATAGAACCCGCTGTTAAAGAGGAAGAAAAACTCGGTTCTGTGGGAGCTCTTGGTTTTCTCATAAAAGAAGAAAAAATAAATGACGATTTACTTATTATAGCAGGTGACAATCTCTTTGATTTTAGTTTGGTTGATTTCATAAATTATTATAAATCAAAGTCATGTCCAGTGATAGCACTTTACGATATGAAAGATAAAGAAAAGGTGAGAGGTAGATACGGTGTTGTTTTACTCGACAAAAACAATAAAATAATAGGATTTGAAGAAAAGCCAAATGAGCCTAAATCCACTTTTGTTTCTACTGCGTGTTATATTCTACCAAAGGAAACATTGAAATTAGTACTAATTTATTTATCAAAGAACAATCCAGATGCTTTCGGTTATTTTATAGAGTGGCTACATAAAATGCAAGATGTTTATGGTTTTTTGTTCCCAGGAAGGTGGTTTGATATAGGAAGTCTTGATTCTTATAGAGAAGCAGATTTATCGTATTCTTCCAGTTAGCTACAAAAATCCGAAATACCAAAGCAAAAGAGCAGTAACTGATATAACTGTTTGTAAGCACAGTATAAACACAGTAATGTCCTTTTCATATACCTTTCTCTTAAATTTCTTCAGAAGGAAAATAGAAAGATGTGTTACATGGCATATGTTCCCATGCTTATTCTTCAGTATATCAATGCTGTGATCTTTATTTGGTTTTGCAAATGCTTCTATGTGGAATTTACCTCTTGATGACAAAAGAAAATCCAGGAAATATAATGCATAAATGAAAACAGCTACCCTTTCCATATTTCCAAGTATTGCTACAATAGCTATAACAGCACCAACAC
>CAYYWW010000078.1:0-2554 GCA_964475515.1 uncultured archaeon
TGGACCGGTAAACTAAACAAAAGTAAGGTTATAATACTACATAGAGGCGCTCCGGAAGATAGAAAAATCATATCTGGCAAAGACATAACAGAAGTTCACAAACACTATTTTTTGTATAAGACTTCTGATGATTCGGAAGAAACATTGATTCCTATGCATAGGATTTTAGAAATTGAACTCGATGGGAAAACTATTTGGAAGAAATCTAAATAAATAAACTGTTAATAATCTACAAACATTTTATCAAAACGTTTTTTTCTCTTTCCTCTATCTCAAATTTTCTTTTCAGGAAATGGTTTATTACCCATATGTTAGTTTTTGCGTGGTTTGTAAGTTTTGGTGTTGTGAATAAAGACCCTCTTTCGGCCAAAGCGATAAACGGTAATAACTGGTCAGACATGTGTTCATCAACTGTTGACTCTGTTAGTAATGTTTTTTTCAGTTCTTTTGCTGCTTCAAAACCAACCTTTTCTGCTGGTTTTCCACGTTCGCCCAAACTTGAGGAGCCGAGCCTGCAATTTTCGAATTCTGCACACAAAAATATCGAAGAACCTGTAGAATACGTCTGTTGGTAGGATATTTTTTTCTCGTTCAGTTTAACTATTTTTTCAACGCTTTCTACTTGACGCTCTGCAACCTTTGCTTTTTCCAATTCTTTGGAAGCAATGCTAATGGCTGATAATCTTCCTTCACCTTTTCTTTTTTCTAAACAAAGTGGCTTTAACTTTTTGCAGGGATTAATGTAAACTCTCACCTTTCCCCCACCCTTTGGATAAAATCCGTATCTTATTATTTCAGACTCTATATTTACTCCCATTCTTTTCAAAAAATAACAGAAAATATGTTGGAAGTAATCAAAGGGTGGACTCCACCTTACGTGTGTGCCGCCTGTTATTTCTAGCTCTATCGGTTCATCTAAAAATATGGCTATGGGGACAATTGTTTGTAAAAGAAGTGTGACAGACCCTGCTGTGCCCACATCAATCTTTAGGTCTTTCGCAGCTAGTTTTTTTGGAAAAAATTCTATTTCTTCTGCTCCGATTTTGAGATTTTTCACTTCTGCATTACATAATAGAGCTGCAGATTCTATTCCTTTAAGATGTTGTGCTTTTAAGCCAGGTGTGGGTCTCCCCTTTCTTATGTTTATTATTTTACAAGGGATTTTCTTTATTGCAGAAAGTGCTACAGCTGTTCTTAATATCTGTCCCCCAGATTCTAAATAAGACCCATCAACTATTATTTTATCCATACTATAAGGTGAATTTCTCATTATCTTCTGGTGCGATAGCGTTTATACCACGCTCGTTAAGCTCTTTTGAAAATTCGTGTGTATGCTCACCGTGAACCAAAAATGTTTTATCGGCATTCACTTTTTCTATAAACTTTATTAAGTTATCTCTGGAGCAGTGTGCTGAAAAGTCCATAAATTTTATTTCCATCTTGGGTCTCACGTCTAGATCCTCGTTAATGTATCTTCCTGTTTCCAAAAGTATTCTTCCTGGTGTATCTTCTATCTGATATCCTAACAAAACTATTGAACATTCTTTTCTGTTATAAAGATGCTTCATATAGAAGTGAACAGGTCCTCCTTGGAGCATACCTGATGTTGTTATTATTATACCAGGCTCTCTTAATGCTTTTATTCTCTGATTTCTTCTTCTAATTTTTATCGCGTTTGAAAATGCTTTTTTGAGTTTTCCCGGAGTCCTAATACTGTTTTTGTGGTTTAAAATTATTTTTGTTGCATCAATTCCCATCCCATCCATATAAACGGGAAAACCCAAATTATGAACTATTAACAATATTTCCTGTGTTCTTCCCACAGCAAAGCAAGGCAGCAATGCTATGCCTCCTCTATGGACAACGTCTTTTACATGTTCTCTTAGTTTTTTCTCCATTTCTTTTCTTGGTGGATGGTTTTTGTACGAATATGTTGTTTCTGTTATGAGAATATCAACGTCTTTAAAGTCTTGATACGCCGCATTCATTAATTCTGTATCCTCAAATTTTATATCACCGGTGTAAAGTATTCTTTTATTGGTAGTTGTTATTAAGATAGAAGCGCTTCCGGGTATATGTCCTGCATCAAAAAGGCGGACTTCTGTTGAGTTTACTTCAATGGGATTGTTAAAACCGATGGTTTTTGAAAGTGATTCAAACATGTGGATATGGTCTATCGTATATTTTGTTTCCATGCCGCGTATTCGTTGGACTTTCATGGAATCTTTTAGGAGAAGAGAACACAATTCTTTTGTTACCGGAGTTAAAAAAACTTTGCCCTTGTATCCTGTTCTGTAAAGTTCTGGTAAAAATCCTGAGTGGTCTAAATGCGCGTGACTTAAAAAAACCGTGTCGGGAAGTTTTTCCGGAACTGCCGGAGCTTCCAGTGTTTGGACATTTATGCCGTAATCCATGAGTATTTTTTCTTTGCCGGTGTCTACCATAATGGCTTCTCTTCCAACCTCATCCGCTCCTCCAAGAAATCTAATATAGGACATTTTAACACCAAGTGAGCCAATATTTTATTTACAAAACAAACTATAAATATGCAATT
>CAYYWW010000079.1:0-2547 GCA_964475515.1 uncultured archaeon
TATCATGATAGGACGTAGTATTGATTTTGTTACTTCCAAATGATATAATTATAGTGGCGTTGTCAATTCCATCACCAGTTAAGGAATCTCTAACAAAACCGTATATATAATGCACTTTTTGGGCTGTAATATTGGTTACTGCAAATAGTAGCATACATAAGCTAATGATTACATATAGTCTCTTCACCACCATACTAATTCCCTTATGCATCTCCAACTTTTATAGATTATTGTGTCAACATAGGAATAAAAAATCAAAAATGAGTAAAGGGGGTGTTGTTGTAGTTTTGGATTTAGTGTCTCTTCCTTAGTAGTATGAAGGCTACTCCGATTGCTGCTATCAGTGTTACTAGCTCAAATCCAGGTATACCGCCCTCCTTGATCTCTATCTCCAATGTTCCTGTGTCAAAGTTCTCGTAGGTTGCTCTTATTGTATACTTACCAGGCTTGGATGGAGCGGTCAATGTTACTTTACCATCACCATCAGATGTATAGGTCTTTCCGTTGAATTCTATGGTTGCTCCTGCGAGTGGAGCGCCCTTTGCTATTATTGTTATCGTGAACTTGGATCCAGCCTTTGGTGGTTCAGATGGACCAACTATTGTTATTTCGTATTTCTTGATAACTGTAACAGATTTTTCAGCAGATGTATAACCTGTCTTCTCTGCCGTTACTGTGAATACTGCAAACTCAACACCTGGATCTGGCACTTCGAATGTTGCTTGCCCAGATGAATCTGTTGTCTCTGTCTGTGTTCCGAACTTAACAATAGCTCCCTCAACTGGATTGTTGCCAGATTTCACTGTGACTGTTAGTGTTTCTCCTTCATATATTGGTGTAGCGGATACAGAGATCTCCAGTGGTTTGAGAGATGTCACAGTTATGACTGTATCTGTTAGTATAGATGTCCAGTTGAGCTTACCATTTTCGTATGCCACATTTTGCGCTATGGTGACATTCAACTTACCACTCGCCTGTGGAGCCAACGAAAGGATAACTTTTCCGTTTTCATCTGTCTTGATTGGATCTGGTACTGCTGAAAGCACTCCGGTTGATGATGGGGTTAATGTTATATAAATTCCGGACACCGGATTTCCATCTGTATCTTTTGCTATTATCGTGACCTCGTTTGTTATACCAACATATATCGTGGATGGATCTACTTCGAATATCGGATATCTTACATCAAGATATCCCGTTGTGTTTGCACTCTTTGTATCATCGTCAAGCGAACAAAGTTTAATATAAAATCTACCTACTTCATTACCGACCTTAGAGAACCAGACTGTTACCTCTCCATTTTCGTCTAATTGGAGTGAACCTGTACTGTTACCTGCAATTGTTGTATCTGTTGCGTTCTCTTTTACCAACCATACATATGCATTTGCTATTGGATCACCAAATGCATCATAGACCTTGATCTTCACGCTCACATTCTTCTTTTCTATTCCTGCAATGAGGGAAGATGGAGAAAATTCTGCAGTCGCCTCCTCAATAGGTATAGTCACATTTCCTTCGTGTTTACCGACGTTTCCAACACTTGAGTATGTTTCTGTTTCATTTCTAGCGGTTATTCTGAATGTTCCTGCAAATTTTGGTATCCAATTCTCATATTCCCACTTGTTATCTGTTGTTGGATTGAAACTGATTTCTTGTAGAACTGTCCCATTCTCATCCAGTATCTCACCGATTACTTCATCAATATCTGTATCTGGTACAGCGGTACCATTAGTTGTAATTGCGACCTCTAAGTCGTATTCAAGGCCAGCAGTGAATTTGGTTAGATTGGCAGGCGAAAGCAAGCTAACTTCCAAGTCTTTCTTTGGAACTATTTTGATAACATCGAACGTGTAATAATAATTGCCACCGGCACCAACGTATGTGGAGAGTACTATATATCCAAGCTCGCTAACGTCGGGATAGAAGTTATATACTCCATTTGCTCCATTTCCTTCAGTGTTATTTCCTATAGTTTCGTTAAGTTTTCTGACGAAATTCCAGTCGTAGTCGTATAGTGTTGCATGAACCTCACTCCAGTAGGCAGATGGGACTTCATATATAATTGTTTCATTTTCTCCTACAGTTATGAACTTGTCAGAGCCTTTTGAGGTCATAGCATTGCTAGTAATTCCTTCTACATCAATTGTCTTTGTAGCTGTGAGATCCTTTGAAGAGTTATGCACGGTTATTGTAAGTGTTCCTCCAATTCTCGGGCTGATGGATATATTGTAACCATCTGTGGGTTGTTCTTCCTCGTCCAAACTCAGGTTGACGCCACATCCAACGATCTCGATCGATGCATTCAGGAGAGTTGTATCATTTCTTCCATAAACTTTAATGTTTATTGTCGTTGATGCATTTCCCCACTCCTCATCGCTACTTGGTGGATTACCTTTGAGTTTCACAGAGATCTTAGTTACATTAACTATGATATTGATTGGGTCTGGAGATGTCACCTCTACAGTTGTCGAACCTTCTATAAGAGGTGACTCGTCTTCACCATATTCATCCAATTTCTTATCATATACGAATTTGAATGTGGCTGTC
>CAYYWW010000080.1:0-2438 GCA_964475515.1 uncultured archaeon
GTTCCACAAAAACAAATAATAACTATTTTTTATAAATTTTATCGTGATGATCAAAATCATAGAAATAAATAGCATCTTCACTTTTTTCATACTTAAATACAACAACAAAATGTGCATCAATGTGAACTCTTTTGAAGTTTTGAAGAGGTTTTCTTAGATTTTTATAATGATCTATATTGTCAGAAGTAATTATTTCTTCAATTTTCTTCATAAGTATTTTATATCTTCTTGGATCCTTCTTAAAAACAATTGAGAGTTTTTTCCTCAACTTTTCTTCAAAATAATAATTACGCATTTTCTATTTCATCTCTCAATTCTTTTACAGAGGTATATTTTTTGAATTTTCCATGCTTTTGAATTTTTTTAATTTTGTCAACATACTCTGGCCTCAATTCAGGTTCTAAAATCTCCTCTTCATATTGTTCGGCCATTTTATCTATAGCTTGACTTTTATCTTTTAGAGAGTACTTAGCTTTAAGAATATTCAAAAGTCTATTTGTACTTTCATTAATGTTAATTATAGCTTTTACCATATTAATATCTCCTTAATATCATATTAACATTACATTAATATATATAGTTTTTGGTCTAAAATGACACAAAAACCCGCCACATATCGCTCCAACAGATAGCTACATACAAACTAAAAATAGACCTTTTGAATGCAGATTTTCTCCCATAAAAATCATTTAAACTATAGCCAGATCTGTTATTATCTAACAAGTTTATAACCTGCAATTTTGATAAAAGCTACAAGACTATGGAGTAAATCGTCAGGTATTCAGAAGTGTAATCAGTAAGAGTTACACATCATCAATTTTATTAATATATATGGTATCATCATATGGTCTGTGAGAAGATAAATATGGAGAAACAATTGTTGATAATCGTGATAATTTTCTTGTTAATAATTGTTGCTTTCAGTGGGAGACCATCCAATTAATCCAATAGATAGATATTGGCATCATTTTTTTCGATGATCATGATATCCACAAAATGGTAGCAAAAAGCTACCAGGATGGGATATCACGAAAATAAATCAAATAGGTAAATATGTTCTTAGTATTTTGAAGTTACGCAGGAATAACTCTCCAAATATTTTTGGAATCAACAGAGTTCTCTCTGAGAGAGAAACGATACCATTGTTGGATGTTGCCAGCCCGAGTACATTGATTCCTGGGAGTTTCTTTGCATATTGCAAGCTAGATAGTTCCTTTGATGAGATTGTATCTAGCGTATCTAAACAAGCTGTTGATCGTCAAATAGGTGATACACTTAGAAATGAACGTTATCTTTTGCGGCCAGAGAAGAAACGACCTTGGGCTTTTAAAACACGACGTCCGTTCAGAGGTCGTACTGATAAAGCAACTGCTACCTTCCGTGAAAAAATAGAGTTAGCTGAAAAGGCAGTCGATGAAATCGGACAGGCATGGAAACAATCATCCCGGAGAGGTAAGCCAATGAAATATGATATCAAGAAACTTTCAGCTATTATATTGGTCAAAGGTGGTTTGTCATTTGAGAAGCTTGCTACTGAGTTGAAGAACATAAAATATGATGCTACATTAAATGGAAGCGGTAAGTCACCATGTTCCTCATATCTTCATTATATATTTGACCAGAAAATATCGGTTGAATGGTTGAATGCAGCAGTTAAGAGATTTGATGAGATGTCTGTTGCATGTTATACCAAATTTGATGAAAACCTTGATGTTTTTGTGATAGATAACAGCGCGATCTCTTGTATAACTTTGAAGCTCCGTAAAGTTGCAATGATACAGAGACTTATGAGAGAACAGCAGTGGTTCTTAGCTCTTACTAGAAATATAACACATACCGTGAGAGCTATAGTAAAATCAACAAACAAGATCGACCCTTTTATACCTTATTTACCTCGCGGTTCAAGGGTTCTTGCTGACGGAGAGTTTGACGTCGATACGAACTATTGGCGCTCTATTGAGAACAGAATTGATTTTCAGGTTAAGCAGAGAAAAGGACATATACGTAAACCTGGTCGGAAAAAAGGACGGAAAAACTTTGATAAACAGAAGTACAGAAAGCGGAAACTAGGAGAACGATTCTTCGGTAATCTAGAAACCAGAAGACATCGCTGTTATTATAGGAAACCTGAGAATCGACATAAAGGTATACTATTACTTGGATGTGAACATAACATCATTGGATTCTTCAAGAATAAAGCCTGGTGTGATCAATTTGTCAAATTGAAAACCTGAAAAACACTTTTCCTTTCATTGCAAACAGAATATATCCTCTTCATTAGCAGGAGATATATTCACAAAATGGAAGCAATGGCCAATGAGCAGCAATTGCATAGAAACTTTTTGGAATCGTCTAATTTTTTCACCATTCTTTAGCCAGATTTAGAACAATATTTCTTTTTGCTTATTTAATCCATGTGGAATTATTAGATGGGCTCT
>CAYYWW010000081.1:0-2414 GCA_964475515.1 uncultured archaeon
AATTTTCGCGGTTTTTAATTTTTCAAAACAGTAATTGGTGATACATTTTGAAAATTGACATGCACGTTCATTCAAAATACTCATATGATGCTGTATCAAATCTGGAATCGATATTTAGTATCGCAAAAAAGAAGGGTATGGACGGCATTGCTCTGACAGACCATGGCACGGCACGAGGATGGAAGGATGCAAAAAAAGCCGCAAAGAAACATAAAATGCAGCTAATTTGTGGCGAAGAAATAAAGGCATTTGATGAAAACAGAAAAGTGCTTGGCGACGTGCTTTGTTTTTTTCTTCAGCAAGAGATAAAAGCAAAAAACTTTTTTAATATTCTTGATATTGCTCATGCACAGGATGCACTTGTTTTTTATGCTCACCCGTTTGATAAAATACCTAACTTTCCCCTAATTTTTATTCACTACACCAATTTTTTCAAAATTCTTTTCTGGATTTTTTCTGGCGAAACTATCTTTTCCCATTTCAAATCATTTTTCTCATCTTCCAGATAAACCTTGTAACATTCTCTTAATTTTTCCAAAGCTTCTACAGGAGTTATTTTCAGTTTCTTGAGTTTATAGTTCAGATAAGAGAATATCGCATAAGATAGATAACATATCTTTACGTGTGCTTCAACGTGTTCTTTCAACCACACCCTTATCGGTCTGAGAGCGAGAACACCCTTCAAACTTTTGAAAGATCTTTCTATCAAATCCTTTTCAAAATACTTTTTCACAATTTCCTTATCATTAAGTTCTGTGTTGTGAAAAATTAAACCGTACCCAAGATACTTTGCTTCTTTATCGTTCCCTCCCCTTTCATAGTGCATTTCCCTCTTTAAAATTTCGAGAGAAGGGTTGTAAACAACTATCAACCGTCCATCAAGATAATTAAAAGATTGAACGTAGACACTCGTGTTTTTCAACTCCACTCTATTTTCCAAAGAATAAATAGATTCTCTGTCTATTTTTGAAAGAAACTTCTTTTTCATTCTCTCCGTTTTCCTCACACCAACGATCCCTTTCAATCCCAATTTTCTTATATCTTCTATATTTTCTTTGCTGTACATTCCCCTGTCAATTATAAGGCTTTTAAAGCCCATTTCCTTCAATTCGTGCAACATGTCCTGAAAAATCAAAACGTTTGACACATTTCCGGGATAAGTTTTGTGCATTACGGGAAATCCGTTTTCATAAGTGACCGCGAGCCCAATCTGTAGTAACTTTCTATTTTTCTCATCTTTCCCTCTTCTTTTCTTTCCTTCCCAACCATTTCCTTCAAAATAAGTGTCCGTTACATCAAGAACAACAGTTGTTTTTTCTCTTTTCATTTTCATAAACTTTGAAAAGATGGTTCTCTCTATTTTTTCAAATCGCATCGAGTTGAGATCTGTCAAAACCTCGTACAGATCTTTGGTTGAAAAACTTTCTATCGAAAGTATATCTGGTATTACAGTTGTTTCTACCCAATCTTCAATCTTGTTTATGCTGACCCTATCGAGAATGTGTGAATAAACAAGAAGAAGAACTAATTTGTGTATATCTCCAAGAACTTCATGCAATCCTAATTTCCTCGCAACCGTGTCAACCGCAATAACATCGTAGTATCTCTTGACCTTTTTCACACCGACATTTTCCATGATGATTCTTTTCGCTGGTTTTCCGTTTATTTCCTTTCCCAAGTACTTGATACACCTCTGTTTAACTTTCCCATTCTTTCTGTAATTTTCCACCAATGCCCAGTATATCCCGCTTTTCTTTTTAATCTTTCGTTTAAATGCCATATAATGAATAATTTATACACTACTTATATAAAAAACTTATCTCTAACCATTAAATTTTTAAAAATTAGGCGTAGTGTATAAAATCAAAGGAAAATTTAGGTTATTATGTATTACCTCTCTCAAAAGAATAAATATAATTAATTCTTTAAAAACTTTTTTACTCTTCTTAGCCGCGCGACAAAATTAACAGGCCGCCTTGACATAAACTATCGGCATCCAAAAGATTCATCGGGAGAACGCGAGAGTTCACAGAGCCTCAGTTTTAATAAGATATTTATGAATTTATTATTGAAGATACAAACCATGCTGGAAACCAGTAAATTATTGATTTCAAGTGCGTAAAAGTTTTGAATCAACCCTGTCTCATAAAAGTGAATTCACGGATCTGTCCAAATACTACCAATAACAGACCCTTTTTCGCAATTAACTTAGCCTTCTTTAATAATTATTATATTTTGTCTATACTATTTGGTTGTTAGACATACTTGGATTTTCGTTTATATCGTTAGATTATATAATCCCAATGGCATTTCTATTAACATTTATTACGCTTGCATTTTTTGGTCTAGAAAATAAAAATGCTAAAATTGTTTCTGGAATAACTATAATTTATGGCATATTGTTTGCCATACAT
>CAYYWW010000082.1:0-2413 GCA_964475515.1 uncultured archaeon
GCCTATGTCTACTAAGGTTGTGGCGGCATGTTCACGGATAAGTTCATCTGGATCGTTTAGTGCTTCCTTAAGTTTCGGTATGGTGTCTTCGATTAGTTGAGGATATTTTGTGCCTATGTTTCCTAAGGCTGTGACGGCGTATGCACGAACTTCAACATTAGGGTTGTTTAACAAGTCTTTAAGTTGTGGTATTTTATCGAAAATAAGTTCTGGATGTTCGTATGTAACTATGCATATGGCTGCTGCCTTATCTTCATCAACATCTCTCCATAGTCTTTCCATAGCTTTCTTAACCAAGCTTGGATATTTTTTCCAAATAATGTGAAGCATGTCTGTAATGCATCCAGAAATGTATTCGCCATCTTCACCGCGGTCATTAATTAATTCCAACGCTTTCACTAAGTCGTCTACCTTGTCCTTAATTTCGTCTACATGCTTTTCTGCGACTTTGAGTAAAGTTAAGGTTGCTGCTAAACTTTCACTATCAGGAACACCTATCATTTCCAACAGTTTTGGCACTGCATCCATAATTAACTCGGGATATTTTTTCCCAACTTCTTCGATAATATGTATCATAGATATACGGACATACGGGTTGTTATCATCTAATTTCTCTATTAGTTTTGGCATTTTATTCTTAAATAGCTCTGGAAATTTTTTTACAACATTCTCTAGAACATCTGCTATATGGCCACGGGCTTCTTCACGCCAATCACGATCATTAAAAACAAGGATTGAATGACTTTTTTCATTTTCATACTCGGAAAAACGCTTGTAAGTTTCCATATAGGATTCATCTAATTTCTCTATTAGTTTCGATATTTTGTCTTTAAATAACTCTGGAAATTTTGATGAAATGCTTTCAAGGGTACATGCGATATAATAGCGAACCTTGCCGCTTTGGTCATCTAATTTCTCTATTAGTTTTGTTACAACATCTTTCAGCAGGCTTAAATCCACGTACTTTAAAAGGTCATACTTTATGTCTTTAAGATTGCTGGCTGCTTTTTTACGTATATCGACATTGATATTATCTAAGTCTCTTAATATTTTCCTTACTTTTTCTCCTATTTTATTTTTGTCCATTTTATCACCTTGTTAGTTTATTATTTGTTGTAGTACTTGTGTTACTATGGTTCCGATTGCGGTTCCTGTTAGGTATGTTATTGGGCCTCCGTTTCCAAAGACTTGGATGGTTGTGTCGATGATTGGCCACATGATTTTTTCGAACACCCAAGCATTGTTTCCGAATATAGTTTTTGCGATGTAAGGTATTATTTCGTCAGCTAAGATTGTGTTGTTGTTTTCCATAAGCATTCCTATTAGTATGCCGTTTAGTAGGCAGCCTAGAAATGTTTGTAGTAGGACTTTTGCAATGTCTCTTAGTGTTCCTTCGTCTTTTATTCTTCTAATGAATTTTATGAAGTCTTGGTAGTCGTCTACATTTACTAAAGCATAGCTGGCGCATGCTATTAGCATGTAAACCTTAAATTTTCCTGTACCGGATCTTAGTATGTTTTTTATTTTGTTTGGTAGGATGGTATAAATTTCCATACCAAACTTGGTTCCAAGGAAGCTTGCTGTTACGAAAATGACTATAAATGTGATTGAGGTTCCCATGTTGAATGCTTTTCCGAGGATTTTCTTATAGGTGTTCTTTATTTTCTCTGATTTTAAAGTCCTCTCTATAGGCTCTAGGTTTTGTATTACTCCACTTTTCGGTGGCTTGGTTGACAGTTCAATAAAAACAGTTCCAATATTTTCATCTATTTTTGTCAAATCTTTTTCATAAATATTCTTTCTTACTTCACTTCTTAATTTAGAGTTTTCCTTCCTTAAATTATCAAGCAACTCGTAGTTCCATGAACCACTCTTATCAAGAATTGTACGACCGTCTTTGTTGATGGCTTTCTTAAATTTGTTTGTTATATTCTCAACTTCTTTCTGTGTTTTGGCTTTTTTGATATTTTCTATATATTCCTTCTCTTTTCCTTCTATCATTAATAGAAGTTCTTTGTGAACTTTTTCATAGAAGTCTCCGAAGTTTTCTTTGATGTAACTCTCTACCTGTAATTTTATTTTTTCAGCGGAGTTCTTTTGTTCGTTTAGGTTTTCGATTTCTAGTCTTTCTATCGCTTTTTTAAGCACGAAGGTTAATTCCGTGTGTGTTAATGCAATTTCCTTTAGGAATGGTGGGTCGCATAACTTTACAACCATTTCAACATGATTATCTATTGCTATGGGATGTATTTCAAAAATTGATTGGGCTATGGTGTCGAAAAAACTCGGAACCTTACCTTTTTCAGCTTTATATTTATTTACGTATTTGTTCCAGAAGTCTGCTTGTGTTTTCATTAATTGTTTTATTTTCTCTGTTTTGCTTATCCAGTTTTTGCCTAGTGCTCCATCTTCA
>CAYYWW010000083.1:0-2344 GCA_964475515.1 uncultured archaeon
TTGTTGAAAACAACATTATCAGAACTCACACTAATCACGGTCGCAGTTTCGTTTTTGCCGTCTATAATGGTAGTATCCTCACGTTCCCCGGTAATGACAATTGCCTTGGTTACATCTATCTCCTCATAATATATCCCAGAGTACACAAAGACGGTATCTCCCGTGCGGGCATCATTTACGGCAGATTGAATGCTTGTATAATTGTTCGGACCGGAACCACCTACATAGAGAATGTTGCCATTTGTATTATTTGTTAAAGAAACATTGTTTCCATTGATAGATGCAAATGGAATGAAAAGAAGGAATGCAATTGCAAGCGTTATTATTTTATTCATGGTTTTATATCACCTCTGTGCTTAAATTTGTTTTGGCAAATGAAAGAGAAAGAGGGGGTTATACCAAGGTTTGATATTCCTCGATGGGTTGAGATACCGCATTATTTATCTGTTGCGTATCGCTGCTATTGTTGTTGTCATTATTATTGTCATTGCTCACAGAAAAGTGCCATACTGGTCCTTCTGTAACTCCCCCATATTCATCTGTTGCTACCACTTTCCAGTAATAAGTATTTCCTGCAGTTAGAGTTCCAGAATAATGATAGCCGCATGTATTTTCGGTTGTTCCAATTAATGAGCTTGGTGAGCTGGTTCCAAAATAAATTTTGTAGGTCATATTATACCCATGGGGGGCCCCATCCCAGCTCAACCGAATTCCATTCAGAGTAGAAGATTCGACAGAATTAGGGGCTTGTTGAGCGGCAGCTGTTATTCCTCTACTTTCAACCGCACCATCTTGTGTGGTGGAAGAGGTTGAAGTCTCAATGTTTGTACTTTCAACCTGCATAGAATCTTGGTTCAGAGAAGTTTCTGTGGTCTGTGATATTTGCGTATTCAGGTAAGCTGTTTGCAGCAGAAATGTTACCGGAACACTCTCCTCCTGTTCTGGAGTAGCTTCAACCTGTGTAGAATCCTGACGTTCTTCTTCGCTACTCGCATATATTGCCGCTCCGTTTGCTGGTGATGGATTCATGATAAGAGGATTCACAAATATCGAAAAAACTTTTTCATCGCTTTTTGCCCCATGTTCATCCCAACATGTAACTTCGATATAACGAGTGCCTGTCTTAGTGAAAGTATGTGTAAATTCGAATGCCCACTGGTCAATTAAATCTGACCTATATGTGTTGTCATATATAAACCTCACAGTATAATTTAACCTGTCCCCATCTTTATCATATCCCTCAGCCCCATAACGATATGGGATATAACGGGGCAATACATTAACATCGCCTATGGTACTCCAGCTCCAATCTAAAAAAGAACTTGCCACCCATAGTTGTTTTGCAACTGGCTTATGGTTCCATATACGAATAGTTTTCGAAGATACACCAGATTCCATCTCATCACAATCAATTGCCTTGACTTTTATATCATAATAGCCGGTTTCTGCATAGCTGTGGGTAACCTCTATGGTGGGCTCTCCAGTAATATTAAAGTCCGTCTCAGTGCTGGTCCCATCGCCCCAATCTATTTCGTATTTTATGGGATCATTGTTGGGATCTATTGATTCAAACCTGAAGGTATATGGAGTTTCTGTATCTCTTGGCTGGTCACCGACAATCTCAATGGTCGGTTCAGGCGGCGGAGCAATTCCGTATACTTTAATTTGTTTAACGTATCCGACAGCAAATGTCTCACCCCCATAAAATGCTTTACTCTGAAGCCCCACACGGATATCACTTCTATCCCCGGGATACGCCCAATAACTGAATTTCGTATGCGTGGTTGATAAATTTCCATCTCCTGCCAACTCGATAAACTCCGAAAGCCTCGTTCCAACATCTGCGAGGATATTCACAACTTCAAAGAAAATCAAGGATGTACCCAGACTAGCAATGGCAGACCCAATCTTAATTAAGGTGATCAAGGCTTCCGCCCATTCAAACCAAGGATCTACCACTAAGTATTCATAAAGATTATCAAAATAACTCCATATCTTACTAATTTCTCCGTTATTATCTCCGGATAAATAGCTGATACTTGCGTCAACTGTGATTTTTTTGCCTCTTCCAACCTTAACTTCCAATGGTTGCACTGCTCTTGCCTTGGCCAATGTTAACTCCTGAAGCATCTACGGCACATCCCACATACCCCGTACTCGAATTAGTTGCCCAGGTCGCATCAGCAAGACCGTCTTTGTCTATCCATCCAAGACCGGAAAGGTCATATGGGGGAGAATATATCGTATAATTCTGGATTGTGTGGGTTGATTGTTGCGAATCGCCAGTTCCGTTTTCGCTTACTTCGCCACCAGTTGAGGCGTTAACAAATGGTATACCACTAAC
>CAYYWW010000084.1:0-2342 GCA_964475515.1 uncultured archaeon
GCTTTTTATTTCAATCAGGCTCAGCTTAATATTATGGGGTTGGACGAAGTAATTGAAAAGCAGCTTCAACATATAGGAGGTAAAAAAGAAAACGCAAAAAAGGCATTGGATATTATTTTTAAAAACAATGAGGTTTTGAAAAAAGTTGAGAATTATGTTTTTAACTTTGAAGATGTTACAAAGCATGCTCAAGTCGAACTTGAAATATTGTTGTTGAAGCTGATAGAACTACGTAATTATTATTCACACTATGTTCATACTGACAATGTTAAGACATTGAGTAACGGCGAGAAGCCTATACTGGAAAGATATTACCAGATCGCAATCGAAGCAACGGGGAGTGAAACTGTCAAACTTGAAATAATAAATAACGACAAACTTAGAGAGACTGGCGTGCTGTTTTTGTTGTGTATGTTTTTGAAAAAATCGCAGGCAAACAAACTTATCAGTTCAATCAGCGGCTTTAAGATAAATGATGTTAAAGGACAGCCAAGAAGGAATCTGTTTACCTACTATAGCGTGAGAGAGGGGTATAAGATTATACCGGATATGCAGAAACATTTTCTTTTGTTTCAGCTTGTAAACCATTTAGTTAATCAGGATGCTTATATTGAAAATCTGCATCAATCAGAAGAGATTGGCAAAGGGCATTTTTTTCATCGGATAGCTTCAACATTTTTGAATGTCAGCGAAATTATGACTGATATGAAATTCTATCCCTACGAGAGCAAAAGATTAGAAGAGCAGCGGGGAGGTTTCAAACCGGAGGAAGGATGTTTTCAATGGGTAGAGCCTTTTCAGGGCAATAGCTATTTTGAAATAAAAGGTCATAAAGATGTGGTGATAGGTGAGGATCAATTAAAGGAACTTTGTTATGCATTGTTAGTTGATAATATGAATAGCAAGGTGGTGGAAGGACGGATTGTACAATTTTTAAGCAAGTTTAAAACGGCAGAAAATGAGCAGGATGTCGAAGCTGATAAAGTGCTTGAGATAAAATATTTTCCTGCCAATTATTTTAGTAAGCAGGCAACGGGGAGTATAAAGAAAAAGGTTCTTAGCCGATTGGACAAGAAGATAAAATATAGTCCGAAAGAGACCGGCAGGGCTTACGAGAAGATGAAGGAGGTATTGGAGTTTATAAACAATTCTTTGCCGGCGGAGGACAAACTAAAGCTAAAAGATTATAGACGGTATCTAAAGATGGTTCGTTTCTGGGGCAGAGAAAAGGGTAATATAAAGCGTGAGTTTAACAAAAAAGGATGGCTGAAACATTTTCCACCCTATATCTGGCAGATGACGAATCTCGAAGCTATATATAAGTTTGCAAAAAAGAAAAATATTCGTTTTCTTCGTGTGCTAAAAACAAAAGTTAATGATATTAATGAACAGGAATTTGAAAAGTATCAGCGGATAAATGACGTACAAAGTATGGAGGTTTTAAAAACGATTGCACAAAAGTTTGGTTTAAAATGGCAGGAAAAGGACTGGGATGTATATTTAAAGCAAGTGGTGAAAGATGATCCTGAACGACAAAAGCTTACGATAATGAAACAAAGAATGACCGCCGCATTAAAAAAGAAACATGGCATAGAGAATCTTAATCTAAGAATAACCACTGACAGCAACAAGAGCAGGCAGGCTGTTCTGAATAGAATCGCGATTCCAAAAGGATTTGTGAAGAACCATATTTTAAAATCAAATGAAAAGATATCAAAAAAAATCAGAGAGGCAGAATGTCCAATTGTGCTGTCGAATAATTATATAAAGCTGTCAGGGGTATTTTTTAATAACAGGGACCTTGATAAGATGACTAAGGTAAACAGTCTTTATGAGAAAAATAGACTTATAGCGTTTATGGTGGTTTATCTGATGAAAAAGCTGGGGTTTGGTAACGTCAGAAGAATCGAGTTAAGCGAACTTAAACAGAAAGAGATTCCTTTTAAGTTATCAGACAACGTAACGGAAGATATTCCGCTTTCAAAGTACGCATCACTGGTTTATGCGGTGGGCAGGAGATATATTAACAAGGTTGATACTTACAAATTTGACAGTAATGATATGCCAATTCTTGATAGAATTGGTGTAATAGAAAAAGAGCGTATGGAATGTGTAAAGCAAATTCTTGGATTTGAAAAGTGGCTTTTTAATGAGACGATCATAGAGAAAAAATGTTTTACTGATACCGAGACTCACATAAGTTTTGGAGAAATATGTACGGAGCTAAATAAAAAGGGATGGGACAAGGATAGGTTAGATAAACTCAGAGAAATCAGAAACGCAGCGTTGCATGGTGGAATACCAGAGAAATCATCTTTTCGTGAAACTGAGTTGTTAATAAA
>CAYYWW010000085.1:0-2323 GCA_964475515.1 uncultured archaeon
TTAACCTGCCAGAGTTTATCTCTGGTTATCATTACATAATGATATATACCAAAGAGAAGTAAAAAGTCAAGCCATTTTTTCAAAAAATCGTGGAAAAGAGCACGCACAATGTATGGCAGTTAAATAGGGTATTATGGATATAAGAAGGAAAATTGTTGCGGTTATCTTCAATAGCGTCGTAAAGTCTATTGAAAAAACTAATGGCCCTTGCAGAATTTATCATAGAGTGAGTCAATGAAATTTGTAAACTCAGAAATATTTTCTTTCAATATTTCTAAAAGTGCATTTCTGATTTCGATTCTGGTTTTTTCTTTTTCTTCTCGAGCACTTGTTTCTTTTGAAGAAGAAGCAAAACCTAACCATATCAATGCATCATTTTTTTCCCACACCTCTTTATCGTTAAGAGATTTTAAAAAAGGACTTTCATAATCTATGACTTCATCGTTATCATCGATAGCAAGCCTGAACAAACTCTTTTTCAAAGGTAGAAGTTTTCTTGAAGGTATTTTAGCGAGTATAAGAAACCCATGGTATTTTGTCCTATTTGCAAGGGAGCGCGAGAGTTTTTCTAATAGGAAACGGCTTTCATTTTCTTCAAAAAGCTTAGAAAAAATGAGTGAAGAATTTTCTCTGATCCAATTAAATTTTGTCACATTACCAGGGGCAAGATTCCCTATTATCTCGTCGGTGAATAACTCTTCACAAAATCTATCATATTCTGAGCGGTATTTCCAAAGTAAAATTGGTTCTCTACGATTGTAAATACTGTCAAAAAAATCAGGAAGATTTTCTCTTAAATTATATATAAACCAAAAATCGTCGAAGAATTGGGCAGAATTGTTGCCGTCTATTTTAGTGAATAAACTTTTTTTAAGATATGCTTTTTTATCGGCTTTATACACCCTAATAAAACCTATCCCATTCTCTTCCCCAACCAAAAAAGAAAAGAATTCCTTTTCATATTCATTATTTACAGCTATTTTTTCAAAGTGTTTGTTAAAAACATTTTTTAAATGTTCCTTCACCTTTTCATTCTTTTCTAACATTTGAATTAACAAGTTTTCGATAAGCAAAATCTTTCTGTGGAAATAAACATACCTATATAATCTTGTCCTTTCAGTAAGAACGCTTTCGACCGCGCTTTTTGCTTTGAACGAGAAGCGGATACTCCATCTACCGTCCTTATCCTGTTGAAGGCGTATAGCATCGATAAGCCTGTCCATATCATAAATACCGAAAGTGGTTCCACTTAAATTCCCATCACGCAATAAATAGTCCATTCTGTCTGCATCAATATCACTACTTATAATTTTACTTATTGAAAAAAAAATACTATTCTTTATAGCGTCAATTATCTTAAGGTTTTCTGGATCGATAAGGTTCTTTAAATTCTCTTCTTTGATTAGATATGCAGAAAGAAGAATCAAAAAAACTGCCTTTTTATATTCTTGCGGAATAAGTTCAGTATCAAGCACTAACCATAAGGTCAGCATCTCATGGATTTGTGCATTTTCAAAAAATTTCATCAAAGGGAAATGAAGATTAAGAAAACGGAAAAACCACTGTTCGGTAAGATGCGAAAGGGGTAGATGCCCAATGTCATGAGTCAGAGCAGACAATCTGAGTGAAGTTTCTAAAAATTTTATAGGGTCGTCGTAAAATTCAATTTTAAAATTATTAAAATCTTCAGTAATTTTCTTTATAAACAATGACATTTTTTCTTTACTTAAATGCGCCACTGCTGAGGTGAAAAGTTTATGGGCTAATACCATAGTTCCTAATGAATGGATAAATCTGTTGTGAGTTAAGCCTGGATAAACAAGATGAGCCAATCCATTCTGATAAATATAACGAAGCCTTTGAAAAAGAGGATGTTCAATGGTTTTCTTTTCTGCATCAATAATATAAATATTTCCATGAATGTGGTCTTTGATTATCATTGATCTTCAATAAGAAACACTTTATTTCCTTCTACCTTGATTATTCCTTTTTTCTCAAGGTTTTCTACAAGTTCTAAAGCAGATTTATTAAGCCCTTCATAAGGGAAGACCTTTACTACAATTGAGAAAAAGTCATCGATTGATGTGTTATTCCCCTTCATAAAAAATTTTATATCTTCTATCATCATTTGCCTTACTTCGTTTAACATTTTAACCTCCTTTTTATTATCATGTAAAAATTTTTGCCTTTGTCAATAGAGAAAATTTCCATGATTGGAAAAGTTCATACACATGGTGAGGACAGTTACATTTGATTAAATTGAAAAACAGGTGCCGAGCGTTCACAAGTTCACAACTCAATCTCTATGACCCACTCCCCTCTT
>CAYYWW010000086.1:0-2246 GCA_964475515.1 uncultured archaeon
CCACGTAAACGTTTGAAGCAAGTTTAATATGTACCTCTCCCATGAAAAAATTTCATATAGATATTTTTGTAACTTCCTGTTATCTCTATCAATGGTTCTTGACCGATTTATAAATTTCATAAAAGTTTGTTTGAAATCTTCTGGGTTGTTGTACTCAAAAACTCCTACGCAGCAGTTTAATAATTCTTGATTGATATAGAAATAGTTGTTTAAAAGTGCTTTAGGAATAATAACAGCTTCTCCTGCAAAAAGTGCCTCTATTACATTAGCGGTTAGCATATCATGTATAGGAGTATAAATAAGTATATCAGCTGCTTTTCTTAATTCAACGACTTCTTCGTCTTTCAAATATTCTGTTAATATCACATGTTCAAAATCTGAATTACTTAATAGGTTTTTTATCAAGTTTACATAACTGCGATCTCCATATGTCATCGGAACAACCAGTAAAATTTTATCCTTTAAATTTTTTGGAAGAAGAGAAAGATATTTGAGGAATAAATCATGTCTTTCTGTTTTATCTGATGAACTTCCAAGAATTACAACTGTCTTTCCTTTATTCTTTTCATTGACAATGTTACTCACGATACTTCCATTTACATCGAAATTTAATAGAAACTTCCACAATTCTATACCTGTTCCATAATTGATATAAAACACGTTTCCACGATACTTTATACCAATGTTTGTTTCTAACATTTTATAATGTTGCTTATTCACAAGAATTAAAAAATCCAATGCTCTGTAAAACGACTTTACCATCTCAGAATACCCATTTACTACAACAGGGTAAAGTAAATAATCATACCCATATGGAGTAGCTCCCAAAATCGAGGAAGGATTGTTTTTTCTTAATTCAAGAGCTCTTAAAATATTTGGCCTTATGACAGAAAGAACATGTATAACATCAACACCATATATATTTTGATCGTTATACACAACCCTGTCAGCAAAATTTTTAATATCACCTTCATGTTTAAGTTTAACAGCATATGAGCCTATCTTTTTTCTATACGAGTCTATTATCAGTTCCGTGTCATACAATACCAATTTATGGTAAAGCGAAGTCTTTCTTACAAATATATTACCACCATCTCCGACCATAACTACTCTCTTTAACCTTTTAGCCTTGTCTATAATTGAATTCACATACGAGGGTGAATAAATGTGTGACAAAATGTTCACGTACTCTTTCGAATGATAACGCTCTATCTTACCTAATTTGTTTATATCTTTCATAATATCATTCATCTTTTTCGCCAAATCTACAAGAGGCATTTTCACTGGTTTTAACGGAAATGCAATTTCCTTATTTTCTCTCTTGATTTCAGTGTTTGCCTTCAATAAAGTACTAAGAGAATTTATAGACTTAGAAACTTCCTCTACCATATTTTGCAAGGTCCATTTTTTACTTGATAAGAAATTTCTATATTCTTCTGATTTGTAATCGTTGTTCAATATAATTTTCGTCGCTTCATCTACCGTTCTAAAAAGCCAATCCTTTTTATAAAGTTCCTCTGCCCCTCTGAACCAGTGAATTACTGGTTTTACACCTCTCGCCATTGCTTCCATAACTGCATAGGGGTGTCCTTCATGCAAACTCGTGTGAAGAAGAAAGTTCTTATCTTCCCAAAATTCGTCTATGTCATCTACCCAACCGTGGAAAATTACGTTGCCTTCAAGATTTAATTTCTTCACCATATCTTTTAGGTATACTTCTAATGTTGGATCCTGGAAATCCCCAGCAAAGTGAAGACGATACTTGGGATCAATATCAACAATTTTTTTTATAATCTGAAGCGCCAAATCAGGCGTTTTCCTTGTATTTATGTGCCCCACCCATGCTATTTCATATCCCGGTTTCCTTTCTTTAAAGGCAAATTTATTCAAATCTATCCCGTTGTACACTACTTCAACATTCTTTATGTTTGTTTTTAACATGGGGAACCTTTCAAAAAACAAATCGACCATGTGGTTTGCTACAAATATCAGAGTATCAACAACTTTCCAATTAATTTTTAAAGGCATGTTTGTAAATGCTTCGTATCTGTGTAGCCTAACCGCAACTGGCTTTATCCAAGCACCAGGGTAATTTGTACCAATTATCGCTACTTCGTTTGCCCATTCAAACCAAACAATATCTGCCCAGTCTATCGCTTTGTATACATCTTGATTAGACCTTACAAGAAACTTTCTAACCCAATAGTCATTGGAAAGCCCCTTTATTATGTCATCTATGAAACTGT
>CAYYWW010000087.1:0-2180 GCA_964475515.1 uncultured archaeon
TGTAATATAAAACATATTTTTGCTTGAAGCGAAACCAAAGGGGATGGGACCTATGAACCCGCCAACCCCCCACTCTACCTTACTACCACTCTTTTGACTACTCAACAAACTACCAATAAATACCAACGAGAACCCTATGAAAATTAAAACAATCCCAATTGTTATCAAGTGCTGACTCATATTTTAAAATATTGAAACTATTTTAAAAAAGCATGTGCTATTAATATATAGTAATCACCATTACTAGCGCTAAGTATATGCGAGGGTAGCCAAGTGGTCAAAGGCGCTGGCCTAAGGAGCCAGTCCCTTAGAGCATGCTTCAATAATGAGGCTGCAAGGAATGGGTTCGCAGGTTCGAATGGCACTTTCTTTAAAAAAGAAAGGGCCCAAAGAAATTGGAAATCCTGCCCCTCGCATTATCAAATAGAAAAAGAAAGGGTGGAAATCCCACCTTTCTATTTTTACAAAAAATTAAGAGTTTATTCAAATTTCATTATATCGTCTTCTACCTTTCCCAGATCTCTTTCCAATCTCTCTATATCCTTCTTTATGGCTTCTAAATGAGCAAGTATTCGCTCTTTTTCCTTTTCATATTCTTGCATCTTCCTGAATTTTTCTGTTGCTTTTTCAAATTCATGCATGTGCATCATCACATAGGGGAATTTATTCATCTCCTTTGCCACTGTTTCTACTATGTGACCTAGCCACTTGTTCATTGCTATTTTCACATCTTTTTTTATCATTTTCTCACTGTCCATGTTTTTCTTCATAAGTCTTACTATTGGTGCCATAGGGAAAGGTAATCCTGCTTTCTCCGCTTCTTCTTCTGTTATTTCTTCTTCCTCAGTAGACTCTTCTTCAGTAACTTCCTTTTTTTCTTCTGTTGTTTCTGGTTTCTCTGTTTCCTTTGTCAAAATAATCACCTCCGTTTGTTAAATAGATTGAGATTGAAGAGTAAAAACGGAATAGTTATATTTGGATTCGCTAAATAAATATTTTAAAGGCCTCTTACAATTAATAAGAATGATAGATGCTTATACTTTATCGATTATTATATTCATTACTGTAGTCGCAATAATAGTCTACAGAGATAGAAAAAATATAGAAAGGCAATTTATACTTGTTCTAAGAAAAACAAAAAGAGGGAGAAGCCTTTTAATAAAAATATCTAGATCGCATCCTCTATTTTGGAAATATATTGGAAATATTGGAGTTGTTTTTGGTTTTGCAGGCTCGGTTTACATTGTATATTCCCTTATAATCGCAGCTATAAGAAAGGCTGCCAGTTTAGCTCTTGTTCTTCCCTCCTTCTCTTCAGAAACCGTCGTTATGCCTGGGTTAATAGCACCACCGTTTTGGGACTGGGTTATTTCAATAGCACTGTTGGTTGTTGTACACGAAGGGTCGCATGGAATAATGGCTGCTGTAGAAAAGGTTAAAATAAAATCACTTGGGTGGGGATTTCTTGCCATTATACCAATTGCCTTTGTAGAACCAGACGAAAAGCAGTTAGCAAGAAAACCTACATTATCCCAACTAAGAGTCTTCGCGGCAGGCAGTTTTGCAAACATCATAACAGCATTTATATTTTCACTTATCATTTCACTCTTCACTTCGGCGTTCTTTGCAAATGCTGTTTTTCTAACCACACCAATGGAAAAGGGCAATGAAACAATAAATCAGACTGTAATAATAGTAAAAATAAACAACTACACAATAAATAACAGCACGACCTTAAAAAATGTTTTGGAGACGGTTGGTCCAAACAGAACTATAAATGTTTTAATAAAAACAATAGAAAACGACAGCTTAGTGTATAAAGATTTTACTCTGAAAACTGTAGATTCAGTGGATAACATCAATATCAAAGAAGGGTACATTGGAGTTAAATTAAATCAAACTATTGTAGATTATCCTGTAGTGAAGGATTCATATTTACGATATGAATCACCGCTTTTATTTTTCAGAAACCTGTTTTTCTTTATATTTCTCATTAACTTGGGTGTGGGATTAGCAAATTTACTGCCAATAAAACCGTTAGATGGTGGGAGGATGTGGGACTTGTTATTCAAAAAAATCACTCCCAAACATTCTAAAAACGCTATTAATATACTTAGCTTTCTCACGATTTTTGTTGTGATACTGAATTTTATTATCTCGCTGCACTTGTTTCCATAAAT
>CAYYWW010000088.1:0-2166 GCA_964475515.1 uncultured archaeon
TTTGATTTTTCTTTAAAATTGATTTCACTTCATTGGCATACAAATGAGCAAGTCTCAAAGGTTCAGGGAGTTTATGACCTCTCACACAGTCTTTCACAACCTTAACAGAAGTTTTTAGAGAAATTTTGTGTCCTGGAGAAACATATATCGGTTTGCATCCTTTCTTTGTATAAAGTTCGTAACCTCTCACTTCTCCATCAACATATACTCTTCTATTCTTCACGACGCCTAGCAAAAGACTTTTTGCAACTCCTATGGTTGGTGTGTTCAAAATTATACCGACATGTGTAGCCAATCCCGCCTTTATTGGATGTAGTATTCCGTTGCCGTCTATCATTACAATATCTGGTTTTGTTTTTAGTTTCCTGTATGCTTTTGTTATGGCGGGGCCTTCTCTAAACGATAAAAAACCAGGAATGTACGGTATTTTTACTTCTTCCACTACGTATTTCTTTTCTATTACTTCAAGGGAATTGTAGTCACAAACAACAGTAGCGGATATTATTTTATCATTTAGAAATGCTTGATCGAACCCCGCAATCCTTTCTATTTTTTTAAACTCGTCTTTTAATGACAATTTTTTAATTATTTCTATTTGTTTTGCTCTCAGTTTTCCAGTATCAATCATAAATTCTACTTAATCCTAAAATTAATATGGATTTTTCTACAAGAATCGACAAACTCAAATCATTAATGAATGGGCATGATGGATTTCTTATTACAGATTCGTCTGACATTTTTTATTATACTGGTTATAAGCCGTTGGACAAAGGGTTTTTGCTTGTTCTTAAAAGGAAACGTCCTGTTCTCTTTTTATCACCGCTGGAAAACGAGGCGGAAACTGTTAAGACATGCGATGTCGTTTTTTTAGAAAAATTGAAAGAGATTGTCAACTATGTGAAAAACAAAAAAATTGGTTTTGACGAACACAACCTATCCCAATACATTTATTCTAAATTGAAAACAAAAGTGAAGCTAAGACCCGCGTCTGATATTATAAAAAAACCAATGCTCATAAAAGACAATGGAGAAATAGAAAAAATAAAAAAGGCGGTTAAAATAACCAAAGAAATCTTATCGTATATTTACTTGTTAGAGAAAAGTGAAATAGAAGTTTCCAAAGAAATAAAGATAGAATTTTTAAAAAATTATGTATCGGAAGCTTTTCCCACTATAGTTGCTGCGGGAAAAAATTCCTATTACATTCATCATAGACCTAACAAGAAAATAATAACCAAAAAAGACCTTGTTATAGTAGACCTTGGCGCTAAATTTAAAGAGTACTGTGCTGATTTAGCAAGGACGTTTTGTTTTCTTCCTGACACAAAGAGAAGAAAAATTATAGAAGATGTTGAGGAAATACAATCAGAAATAATTGACAGTATAGAGGTGGGTATGAAGTTTATGGAACTGCAGAAACTGTATGAAAAATTAATGAAAAAGAAAGGTTATGAAACCAAGCATGCAATTGGCCACAGTGTAGGTCTCAGTGTTCATGAAAAAATAGATACAATAGAAAATAACATGGTTATTACAATAGAGCCTGGTATTTACATAAAAAATATTGGTGGGTGTAGAAAAGAGGATGTTGTTTTGATAAAAAACAACAAAGTAAGGATGTTGTCTTAACTTGTAACATCCTGTGACTGCTCTGGAGGCATTTCAGGTGTCTCTGTTGTTGTCGGTGTTATGTGTTTTATTATGACTATATCTCCTATTGCCTCAACCATTGGGAACGGTATTATTATGCCTTTTTTGTTTCCCAGCATGCTTGATACATAGGAACCTCTGACTGCCTCTACAACCAGTGACCTTATCTTGAACCTTTTGAGGTCACACTCAACATCCTTTACCTTTCCGCAATAAAGTCCCTTGTTGGTAAAAACATCCTTATCCCATGTTTCAGAAACACTTGCTATTTTTATAGCCATATCAGCACCTACCTTTTCTTAATGTTAATTTAAACTTTATATTTATAAATTTTTGTGCGCTGGTTAAATACTGCTAATACAAGACCGCCTGTTAAGTTGATAATAGCGGTCGTGAGACCGCATATTTTCAAATGAGCCGAAATTATGTTAACGGTCGCACGAGTTTTATTTTAAATTTAAAAAGGATACTATAAAATATAAATTGCTGGGAGCTCGATGCTGGGATGTTCAAGTC
>CAYYWW010000089.1:0-2154 GCA_964475515.1 uncultured archaeon
TATATTTCACTAAAAAAGTACAAACAGGTATAGCATAAAAAACACTCAAAGTCAGCGCTCCTACCACACAAAAAGGCTTTAAAGCTACTTTTAAAGGTAATAAGTGAGTTTTATGGATAAATAACGCTTCTAACGCTTCTAAGGTCATACTGTATAAGTGCTTTACTATTCTTATATACAATCCTATTTCTAATTTCCACATTTTTTTAGCTCTCACCTCCTATATGAGTTTGTTTATTCTTTTGTTTTTGAATTTCATTTTTCCTTGATACAATCCACTACAAAATGTGCGATTTTGTCATGAGAGACAACATAGCCGTTTTTATGGAAGATATTATCAATTTCATCAACAATTTCAGTGACTTTCTCTCCACTTACTCCTGTTGCTTCTTCCCATATTTGCTCTACTATTTCTTTTATTCCTTTCATTTCTTCATTCATTTATCTATCCATTTAAAAGTTAAAAATAAAAAATAAAAGAGTTATTGATGGTTGTTATCGCTGTTCTATCTTTTGTTCTATTCTTTTAAGTGTATGTATCATCATTGTTTGGTACGAAAAAACTGCTAATTGCGCTATGTATACCAAAACAAATAGCAAGTACATCCCTCGTATCTCTAATGAGAAATTAGTATTATTTGCTATACTAATGCACGATATCCAAACACTAAAGCCCGCTATCCACAAAGCAAGCGCAACAAAATCCGCTGGATGACTTTCCTTTACTAACTCTCTTATAAATTTCGCTATTTTAGAGTTTTTTGTCTTTACTTCCATTTTATATCACCTCCTAATTTCTTAAATTTTGACGGTTATCGCTGTTCTATTCTCTTTATCATGTGTACTATCTCTGCCAAACACAAGAAGACCAACATGAACAGCATATATACTGTAATAAACAGTATATACATCAATCGCATTTCCGCAGGAACATTATCTCCTATCTTTGTAACCGCTTTGATTAGAAAAGCACCTGCGATCCAGACAGCGAGCGTGACAAAATCTATTATATGCACAGTTTTTGCTGCATCGCATATAACTCTCAATATTTTAGATGTTTTTGTTTCTATTTCCATTTTTCATCACCTCCTATATAGTAAACCAACACAAAATTTTTATTCGCTGGATTCCTGATGATTCTGACCCTGCCCTGTCGTTTCAGCCGGTACAGATGCTTTCTCACTGTGTCTTTGTGGATGTTAAGGGTTTGGGATAGTGTTTGCAAATCGGTTGGTTTGTTGAAGGTTTTTAATGCTCTCAGTACTCTGTCATCGGCACGTTGCTGTTTTAGATAGCCTAAGAACTGGTATATACCGTTGTTTTTGAGTTTTATTTTCTTGGACATTTTTTGGTGATAGGGTTTTATATATTTATTGATATATTATAAACATAGGATGCATAAAGTTAGAGATGGTATAGTGAGTTCAGTAATTATCTGTTTTGTATTATTTACCGGAATAGTTAGTGGTCATACTGTCTATCTCATGTCACCTGAAAATAACACCACCACAAACTTAAATAATAATTCTTTGCAGTTTGTCTATAATCATACGGGTTCTCTAACAGGCATTGTAAACTGCACACTGTACTTAGATGGAAATCCTGTAAATTACTCAACAGATGTTCCAGCAAACACAAGTCAGTCAGTTTATTCTAACCAGTCTTGGAACGAAGGGACTCATTATTGGTATGTTAACTGTACAAATGGAACTTCTCAGGAGTCTTCTCTGGATATAGGTCAGAATTATACTTTCACGGCTGACTTCACCCCGCCGAATATAACTTCTTGGTACACAAATGCCTCAAACGCTTCTTCTCCACAGGATTTGATGTTTTTAGTTTCAGCAAACGATTCGATATTCTTCAATATCACGGTAGAGAATCCCGATAATGATACATCTTACACATGGCTTGTGGATAAAGTAGACCAAGATAATAGCGCTCCTAACTTCACATTTAATGTTCCCGAGTGCGACCATCAGAACGATCCTTCTTCTTGTATCTGGGAGATACATGTTATTGCTAACGACTCGGCAGAGAACGAAGCCCATCACGAATGGGTTATTTCCACACTAAACGAAACAGAGGCACCAGATATTTTTGATTACTTCACAGATAAAAAAGTTCAAGGAAGAACAGAAACAGACCCTTGGG
>CAYYWW010000090.1:0-2049 GCA_964475515.1 uncultured archaeon
TTTTTACTTATCCCGACACCGGCGAACACGTTTTTTGGCATATTAAACCTCCTCTTCCTCCTTTAACAATTCGTGGATCAGCCTTAACTTTTCCATTTCAACTGGCCACGCAACCAATGCTCTTCCTATTTTCTTCGTTCGAATTTTTTCCTCCTTCTTCAATTGGTGAAAGTGATAACGTATTTTGGATACATTTGTGATATCGTAGGGATCCCAGTTAAGTAATTTTATAACTTCTCTGACATGGATTGGCCAATTATCATGAATTATTCGTAATACTTCCTTTCTCAATTTTTTACCCTGCATAATATTAAATAGTTGCAAGAATATTATATTCTTTTTTGCAATTAATTGCAAATAATTTCAATCTATTGTGAGAAATAGTTTTATAAAAATCAAAACTGCGTGGCGCTGTAGTTTAAACCTTTTTACTGTAAAAATTAGTGTCCCTGAGTAACCATTTCCATAAAGGTGTGAATTTGATTATTTTATTTCTTATTTTTTCCTCATTTTCATAATCCCATGTTATAACCAAAAGCTTTTTACATTTGAGTAGATCAGATGCTTTACTTAATGCTCTTATTTCCCTTTTTTCTATCTCATCTTTTCCCGAAGCGTACGTTACTTGAATTAACTGATTAACTTTTGCACCCTCTTTGACAACAAAATCAACTTCTCTTTGTTGATAATCCTTCCAGTAATAAATGCTTAACAATGGTCTTTTATTTGTTTTTCTCAACAATTCGAGAAAAACGGTGTTTTCCATTCTTTTTCCGATATCCGTCTCAAACTGTAGAACCGTCGACAATCCCGTGTCGCAGATATAAACCTTCCTGCCCAATTTTCTTTTATAAATACTTTTCTCGAATTTCTCTACAAAAAATACAGAAAAACTTTCAGGCAATTTCTCAACATAATCGTAAACAATGTTTTTCCCATTCTTCTTTAGGCGAGAGGCAACAAAATCTGCTATCTTATTAACACTTATTTCCTTTGAAAAATTTTGAAAAACGAATTCAAAGATAAGTTTAGCAACATATGTGTGAACCACTTCAAACCTTTCTATAAAATCTTTTTGTAGAACGGTTTCAAAGTACTCTTTCAATATATTTTCTTTTCTTTCCCGATACAGAACTATTTCTGGATAACCGCCCCATTTCAAAAATTCTTCTAGTTGATTTATCGCTCTTGTTTTATCCGAAATAGAAAAATGTCTTCCAAAATGAATATCCTTGAACAAAAGATACTCTCTAAAGCTAAGCGGTAAAAGTAAATGGGTAATGGCCCTTCTTCTAAGTTGCGTGGCAATCTCTTTGCCCAGAAGTTTTGATGACGATCCGGAAATCGCAACCATATAGCCTGTATCTATCAAACTTCTTATCAGGGTTTCCCAGTTATCTATTCTCTGCACTTCATCTAGAACTACTTTATTAATTTTAACTTTGAAGTATTCTTCAAATATGGAAATTATCTCGAAAACGTCTCTGTGGTCGAGATTTCTTAATGCGGAATGTTCTAAATCAAAATAAATAATATCTTTGTTACCTCTCACAATATCTAAGAGGAGATAGGTTTTTCCGACCCTTCTAGGACCTATTATTGCTATTGGTTTCCTGCCTAAGCTGATATCCAACTCTCTCTTTACTATCCTTTCGTGTTTTATTTTTTTCTGAATCTGTTTAAAATATTCAAGTACAAATTCCTTTTCAAACATATAAAAGATTTAGGAAAGATTATTTAAAAAGTTTCCTATTTTTGTGAAAAATTTGATATTATTTCTATTTTTGGCTTAGACGGGACCAAACGAAGTTTCATAAAACAATTACTTATCTTCGATGAAGTCTTGGTGAATAAAAACCTATAACATTTGTAATGTTTTGGCTAAATGGGATAGAACATTAGGGTTTACTTTTTGTATTAAATTGCATTTAATGTGCTTTGTTCTAAACCGATATGTTTCTTTTCTAATGTTCTTAAAATGTTAACAAGTTGTGAATTTAAGCGATAATAGCTCCAGGTGAAATACTTGGTGTGCTGTTCTGCAAAGAG
>CAYYWW010000091.1:0-1974 GCA_964475515.1 uncultured archaeon
GTAACTCTTGTTGATTTACCAGAAGCATTACCTTTTGAAGCAAGGTTGGAAAAGAAAGGAGTGCATGGTAAAGCAAAAAAACCAAAGGTAAAAGAAATTCTCAATGGTAGTGACGAAAACACCAAAAAAATATTCGAGTTTGTTGAACTTTTGGAAAAAGCATTTGGTGAAGAATTTTCTTATATAGGTGAAGACATAGTGGGTGACAAGTTTTACAAGCGTTTCCTTTTTCCCAAGGGCGGATTTCTTGAAATAATGACCCAGGCGCCAGCAGCTATAATTGCACACTTCGTAGAAAATAGAAGAGCTAAGAAATTTGCCGCGGCGTTGAAAAAAGTTATAGCAAAAACTGTAGAAGATAAAACGAGTGTAAGCATATTGAAAGGTTTGGTTGAGGTTGCGTCAGAAAAAGAAGAGCCATTAACTTATGAGAAATGGTCCGAGCTAAAAGAAATTAGAAAAATTATAGGATGAGGTGAATTATGATCTCACCGTTTTTCAAAAAACTTTTGTTATCGAGAATGATAGACATAGGAAATGGTGAATTCAAAATATTTCACAAAAACTACTTTCTAGGATCGGTCGAGGCTTTAATACTTTTGAGGGAAGAACTTAAGAAAAAAGGCATGCTTGATATTTTATACAAATTTGGCGAGAATATATCTAAAGAAATATTTAACTATTTCAAGAAGATAGGCGGGGAGAAAGAGGAATCTGTCAAATTCTGGCTTAATATGATCACTATGGCAGGAATAGGCGATATAGAACTTGTGGAATTTGATACAGAATCAGGCGAAGTTTTAGTCAATTGCTCTAACTCACCCATTGCTTCTTATTATGTCAAAGAAAAGAAAAAAGAAAAAGTAGACGAGCTTCTTGCAGGAATTATTGGGGGATTCTTTTCAGAATATTTTGGAAAAAAGGTTAAATGCGAAGAAGTATCGTGCATAGCAGATGGAAAAAGAATATGTCAGTTTAGGATAAAACAATAAATAGATATTGATTTTCAAAAATACATTAAATGTCGGCTAATAAAATGAAAATAGTGAATAGGGTTACTGTTGGGATAGAAAGCAATGGGAAATTTTTAATTCTAAGAAGAACCGGTAAAACAGTGGACACTTTAAAGCAGGTTTCTGCGCATCCAAAATTGTGGGAATTTCCAGGAGGGGTTATAAAGGAAAATGAAACAAAAGAGGACGCTCTAAAAAGAGAAGTAAAAGAAGAATGTGGATTAGACTTAAAATCACTTCAATATATAGGAAAATTCGAAAGGGCGTCCAAAGAAAAATATGTAAACGTTTACTTATTCCACTCAAATAACTTCTCTTCAAAAATAAAACTCAGTAAGGAACACGATAAATTCAAGTGGGCAACAAAAGACGAAATTTTAAAAATGAAGCCAAGTGTAGAGATAGGAATAGATACGATCATGTTTTTTGAGAAATTGAAACAAGATAAATAATACTGACTCTGTATTTTATTTCCGATATGGCGTCCACAACCAAAAACTTTATAAATAACTAATTTAACTATTAACCAGTGAAAATTAACTCATTGATAACTCCGAATAAACACCCGGAGTTAGATTATGTCATCTGAAAAAAATCCCCTAGAGGGTGAGTTACCTGAAGCCAATCAACTTTACAATGACCCGGGAATAAGCGAGGCTGATTTAATTAGCCAAACTCATGAAGTTCCTTCTCAGATTATCTCTTCTAATTCTAAAAGACACACACCACTATACAGAAGACGCGGTTTTAGGAATGTTGTTGCATTAGGCATGTCAACCCTTGCTTTAGGAGCAGCATTATTCCTCGGTGGATGCGGCAAATCAAAATCTCCACCACAGGAAACTACACAGCAAACAGTTCAGGAGCAAGTGGTAGAGCAACCATCCCAAGAAACACAACAACCCGCTCCAGAAGATATAATAGTAATGAGAGATCCTAACGAAGTTTCACCAAGAATAGT
>CAYYWW010000092.1:0-1813 GCA_964475515.1 uncultured archaeon
ATCGCCCCAATCTTTATAACCTTCTCCTTCTTTGCGCAGCCCTGCAGTGTAAAAATGCTTGAGACAGCTATTAATAAAGCTAATGCTGCGAAAATTAAAGTTTGTTTTTTCATGTTTCCCATTTTTGCCTCCTTTTTTTACAAAATAACAGCAAAAACCATACCAATGTCAACATAAAAAATTAATAATTGTTTTATAGGGGTTTTTGAAAAATGATATAAATGTAAATTTGTTTTAATGTGCAAATTATTAACATGATTATGTGCCATATCCGCACATTCAAATTTATTTTTTAGAATTTTCGAAGTAAAATCTTGATAATAATGGATATGATAACCTAAGTTCTGGGTATTTTTTGAAAATGTTTATGACTCTTCTTCTCAATGCAAAGCGATTGGGATAACCAAGAATTTTCCATGCTTCAGTTTTTTTACCAGTCACCCTTAAAGCTTCCTCTATGTATCTTAGCTCAAATTCCGCAAGCTTTTTCGATATATCTACCGGAAATTTTACTTTTTCATCCTTAATTGCTAACTTCTTAAATTTGCTTATTTCTTCAGGCAGGAATCTTGGTTCTATTATTTCTTTTCCCGCTAGTCTCGCTCGAAGGGTGCTGTATTCTATTGTCTGCTTAAGCTCTCTTACATTACCTGGCCAATCGTATTCCATAAGCATCTCAAGCGCTTCCTCAGAAATTGAAACAACATCCGTTCGTTGTTGCTTTCTTATTATACCTAAAAAATGTTCGCAAAGCAACGGTATGTCATCCTTTCTTTCCCTTAATGGGGGAAGGTAAATTTCAAAGGTTTTTAGTCTGTAATAAAAGTCTTCTCTTAGTTCACCTCGTTTCATCATAGTTTCCAAGTCTCTGTGAGTAGCCATAACCCATTGGACATCAACTTTTATTGTTTTGTTGCCACCTAAACGTGTGAATTCTTTTGTTTCCAAAACTCTTAAAAGTTTTACTTGTACCGCAGGCTCAAGTTCACCTATTTCGTCGAGAAATAAAATTCCATTGTTGGCTTGTTCGATGAGTCCAATTCTTCGTGAGATAGCTCCTGTGAATGCTCCCTTTTCATGGCCAAAGAGGTCGCTCGATATGGTTTCTTTGTTTAATGACGCAAGTGAGGTTACTATATAGGGTCCGTCTTTTCTTACTCCTTGCTGATGAATAGCTCTCGCAACTAATTCTTTGCCCGTTCCTGTTTCTCCTCTTATTAGCACATTTATTTGACCATCCTCGGCCACAAGTTTAATTAATCTTCTTACTTCTTTTATTTTTGGATTTTCACCAACTATTTTCCATGGGTCGAATTGTTCTAATCTTGACTCAAGCCTTGAAATTTTTCTCTTTATTTTGCCTGTTTCGGAAAGGTTGTTTATGATTCTTTTGTAATCATCGAAACTAACCTTATTTTTTTGTATGAAATCGTCTGCACCAAGTTTAAGGCTTTCTACTGCTACATCAATATCACCATAGGCAGTCATTATTAAA
This sequence comes from uncultured archaeon, assembly GCA_964475515.1. Classification (GTDB taxonomy): domain Archaea; phylum Aenigmatarchaeota; class Aenigmatarchaeia; order QMZP01; family QMZP01; genus CAYYWW01. Next base: position 1,496 of record CAYYWW010000092.1, read on the forward strand.
ACAGGAATGTCAGGGTCCTCTGTTTTTATTATTTTTAAAAGCTCCAATCCTTTCTTGTCTTTTTGAGTTTCATCAAGTCTTATGTCCAGCAAAATGACATCATATTTGAATGGTTCAAATTTATCATTGGCTTCCTCAAAGCTGTGTGCCCTGACAATTTCGGATTCTTCCCCCAATGCGCGAGACAATGATTCAACGAATTCTTTGTCGTCATCTACTATTAAAATTCTCATATTTGTTATAATATTATTAATGTGTCTCTTTCATATAACCCTCGGCACCGAGAACAATCCCTCTCTCACATCCGGTCCGTTTCGG
>CAYYWW010000093.1:0-1805 GCA_964475515.1 uncultured archaeon
CACATATTATGAAATTTCCTTTCTGTTTTACGTCAGATTTGCACTTTGGACATGCTAGAATATCCAGTAACTCTTTGTTTATGTTTTTACTCATAATTTAAAGTTGATTTCAGAGGTTTTATATTTTTGGTTAAATGATGACCATCTTTTAACAAGAGAATTAATTGATATAATATTTAAATAGTTGAATTACAAGTATATACTTATGATGAAATTTATCAACAGAGTTTCCGAACTAGAATACATGAGAAGAAAATACAGATCAAATGAAGCAGAATTTATAATATTATATGGAAGACGGAGAATAGGAAAAACAGAGCTATTACTAAATTTTATCAAAAATAAAAAATCTTTATATTTCTTGGGAAGACTTGAATCAAAAAACGATACAATTAAGAGGTTTAATTTTTTACTGGCTGATAGATTCAAGGATTTTGAGCTTGTTAAGAACCCGCTAAGGACATGGGATGATATATTTGAATATCTAGGTGGAAAATCCAAAAACTCGAGATTAATTGTCGTGTTCGATGAGTTCCCACTCATAGTTGAAAAATTTCCAGAAATTATTTCCATTCTCCAAGACAAATGGGACAATATTCTGAAAAAAACCAAAATCATGTTAATACTTTCTGGTTCATCAATAGGAATGATGGAGAAATACACTTTGGACTATAAAAGCCCGCTTTATGGAAGAAGAACAGGACAATGGCGTTTGGATAATCTCAGTATCAAATGCCTTAAAGATTTCTTTCCCAACTATTCGGTGGAAGATTTGATTATCGTCTATTCGTGCATAGATACTATACCGGGATACCTGGTGAAGTTTTTACCCGAAAAAAGTGTATGGGAAAATATCAAAACAAAAATTTTAAGCAAGGGAGAATTTTTGTATGAGGAAGTTGAAATATTGTTGAGAGAAGAATTAAGAGACCCCTCTAATTATATGTCCATACTCTCAGCGATAGCTGGCGGTGTTAGTACATTTAATGAAATCTACACAAAAACACAGCTCGATAAAAGTATGCTTTCTAAATATCTTTATATTCTAGAAAAACTCAACATCATAGAAAAAATACTACCCGTAACAGAGACGTATAAAAGCAAATTAAAGGCAAAAGGTGGACTTTACTTTTTGAGAGACAACTTTTTTGATTTTTGGTTCAAATTTGTTTACACAAATAAACAATATCTAGAAGAAGGCAGAATCAATAACGTTCTAAATAAAATAAAAGAAGAGGCAAACATATACATCGGAAAAAAATTTGAAAGTTTTGTTGAAAAAATTATACCGGAGCTTGTAAATGTAAACAGAATAGGAAAATGGTGGCACAAAGACAAAGAAATCGACATAGTTGCTCTAAACGATCAGACAAAGGAAATATTGTTCGCGGAGTGCAAATGGAAAGAAAACGTCAACGCAGAAGAGATTCTCAATAAACTTAAGGAAAACGCAAAACACGTCAAATGGCACAATGATAAAAGAAAGGAAAAATACGCAATCTTTGCAAAATCCTTCAAGAAAAAAATAAAACGAAATAATCTTCTGCTTTTTGATCTGAAAGATATAGAAAAATTAATATCTAATAAACAATGATTCCTATTTCAATATGAAACCGAAAATAGTCATAGTCCCCACATCGCACATAGCCAAAGAATCTGTAAAGAAAATAAAGGAAGTTATAGAAGAAGAAAAACCAGATTGTGTAGCAGTAGAGCTTGACACAAACAGATACTATGCTCTTAAACACAAACGTGGGTCGAGTTTTGAAGCAATAAAAAGTATCGGTTTTTTCACATTCGTAATA
>CAYYWW010000094.1:0-1767 GCA_964475515.1 uncultured archaeon
AGTGTTGAAGTGGTAGATCCTTAACAATAGTCTTATGATAGATAATGTTGATCATATGTTGGTTAGGTTTATTTGGTGTTTATGTAGGTCTTGATCGGTGTTTTGTTACTGGTGGTTTGAAAGGGTGATGTGAATTGGTGGAGTTTGTTCTTGTGATGTTTAAATACCGGTGAGGTGTTGCTTAAGGTTGTGGTTGGAGGTTAAGTTATGAGTAGTGTTATTGAGAAATTTCTTGTGAGGAATAGGGTTTTGTTTAAGGCGACGTTGTTTGAAGTTATTGCTAAGAGGCGTGAACAGCTTTTACATGAACTTGAAGAAGTTGAAAAGAAGATTAAGGAGTTTTATTCTTCCCAAGTGTGTTAAGAAAGGTTAGGGATGTTTATAAGATGATTAGAAAGAAGGAGTTGGCGAGTTGATTAAAGCTGAAAAACCGTTATTGATTTTAAATGCAAGTAGAGGAGGTGTAGATGGTTCAGAAGGATGTTTTTATTATAGAATTGGATTAAAAACTGTTCCGAAGGAGATAGAAGAGAGATATGGTTTGAGTTCACTGTATTGTTATCAGTCGTAATTTTTATATTTTCTATGTTTTATGGAATATATAGTGAGAAGATATGGTTTTATCTATAATGGTTTTTAAGGCTCTTTCTCGGGATCAAAATATTCGCATTATTTCGCTTTTAGTTGAAAATCCAGGTTTGTCTGCGGACGAAATTTCGGAGAAGCTTGGAATACCTATTTCAACGACGTATAAGTCTCTTACAGAATTGTGTAAAGCAGGTTTAATAAGGTATGATGTGAGGGGTGGAGAACGTAAATTTTATGTTGAAAATTTTCGATTTGAAATAACCCCTGAAACTTTGTTAAAAGGTTTAAGAAGTGTGGAGTTTAAGAATATTTTTTCTGATATTTATGGGGAAGGAAAGTATGTAAGGGCGGTAAGACTTGCCGGTGATGTTAGAGACGGAAAATTAACGGTGAGACAGTTTGCAAAGATGCTCTCCATAACGTATCATGAGGCGATACTTCTATTAATGGAGTTAGGAGTCATATGACTTGTCGAAAACGGTTGTTGCGGATTCCTCAATCCTAATAGCGATAGACAGAAGGAGGAAATTGAATGTTCTTATAAATCTTGTTGTTAAAAGGAATATTGATCTTGTTGTGTCCCCTTCCATTTTACATGAACTTGTTGTAGATGCTCGTGAAGCTTCCCGTAAAATCTACCCATATAGTCCTGTACTTGCGGAGAAATTGGAAAAATCCGCCGGGAAATTCGCTGAACTAGTGGATAAGGGAATTATAAAGGTAGTTTCGGTAAATTATGCGAAATATTCCAAGCTTAAAGATTCTGTTAAGAAAAGAATTGCAAAATTGTCTGGTAAGCCGGAACATTTAGTGGAGAAAGCTGATATTGATATAATAGTTTTATCAATTCAATTAAAAGACTCTGGCAGGTCTGTAATTCTCGCATCAGACGACAAGACAATAATAAAGACAGTAAAAAACTTTTCTAGAGAAATAAGAACAGCAAATTCAAAAACACTATTTAAACAACTTCAACAAGCCATTTGACACCCTCTACAGCTTAAGTTCACCAACAATAGATATATCAATAAATAATAAATAGTAGACAGACAGCAAGCAAACGGGTGACGCATGTGTCAAAACCAAAAACCGTGGCCCTAAAATCCCAAACTGGATTAACAAAGAAAAATAATAGAAGAATTCAAAAAGCTACTTGAAGAAAAATATGGTATTATAAGC
>CAYYWW010000095.1:0-1581 GCA_964475515.1 uncultured archaeon
TAACCTCAGTGGGCATACCCGTTGTTAGTTGTGAATATAAAACAGCGACGCTTATTCCCAATCCTTGTTGACCGCGACTGTTATGACACGCTATACCGCCAAATCCTCCTACAAAATTTTCACACTCTGGCACTGCAAAATCATAAACATATTCATGTCCCGAGTCTATAATTTCTATTTCCTTTACTCTTACAAATGCCAGATCAGAGTCAGTGATAGAAAGCTGAACAAGATTGTTTTGAGTTATATTTGGTTTGACTGGCCTTTTCGGTTTAAATACGTGAGATCTGTTGATGTTGTTTCCGTAAATTGAAACTACATATCCAATGCAAGGTTTTTTGCCTAGCCCTTTACCACGGTTCGTATACAAGGAAGACACAACTCCCTGCATACTCCACAGATACATAACATCATTTGCAAGTTGTTTGCTTACTGTGTTGAGCATAAGGCAATTGCGTCCCCTCACACAATGACCATCTCCCTGATAAAGCGCGTCTAGAAAGTGTTGTCTCAACTCTTCTGTTGTCCTGAAGATAAACTCTGGCACTCGTTTGTTTCTAGCGCCCCTGCCGCACCATTTCTCCATCAAATACGCAAGTATAGACCCAAAGACCTTTACTCTTATGGACTTTTCTCGTTGCTCAATTGTTATGTTGGCTCCCAAAGTCCTAGCTGTTCTCGATATCTCTTCAATATAGATGTCTTCATGTTTTCCAAAGGTAAACCCAATTTGTCTAACATCAATATGTCCCTCAGAAACAAAAAATCCTAAGAATCGTGCTAAAGATGGTGTGAGTTCCCATGTAACTGGAATATTAGTTTTTATACCGTGATAATATGAACGTATAACACAATTTTTGACCAATTCATTTATTCCAGTGAACAAAACCAAATAAAGTGGCAAATACTTTCTTTTTATGCAAAATCTTAGAGCATCTTCAGATATATCTAAAACTTGCTCGTCATTATAAAATCTATAAAAGGCTCTACGCTTATCGATTTTTTTATGTATACGTTTTGCCTTGGAAAGAAGCACATCAAAAACATTTTTATTAACACCGTAAACATAAAGCCATTTTTTTCTGAAATCCTTCCAGTTCATATAATCCAAGATATTTATCTCTTTAATATCCCCAGCGGAAGGAAGCTTCTTTGGTATTACTAAAATATCACCCTTTTTGAGATCTCTTGCTTCTACTTCTTTCACCTTGTTTGAAGATTCGTCATAAGTGAAAAGGCTATGACAACCTGTTACTTTTATTTCTCTATTGGATGTCGTTTTAATTCTTATTATTTCATTTTCTCTTCTATGTTTGATCAAGTGACTCACTTTTCTGAAGCTGTATTTATAATTTTTCCAGTCAAACGCTGGAACAAGAATATTCAAATTAGAAACATCTATTTCTCCTTCTTCACCCGGAATAAATCTGTTAATAAACTCGCCAATTGGTAAAATTTTCATTCTGTTATTTTCTAACACCATAACTGGTTCGTCTGCTGGTAGTGATTGTCTCAACCTATGGAACTTGCTTCCGTACAGAAGTGTACCAAATATTTTTGGTATTTGTTTTCTTACAATTC
>CAYYWW010000096.1:0-1532 GCA_964475515.1 uncultured archaeon
AATATGAAGATAACTTTATAAAAGTTTTCTGGAGCGGTGTAAAACAGGGGGAGTTATCACAGGATGGTGAACCCTGGAACGAGATTTTTACTACAAGGGAAGATAAAGATTTCACAAGAAAAATAGAATTTCAAGTAGAACATTTAGAGAACATTTGCACTATTATTCAAGGAATAGTATCTGGGGCAGATACCGTTACTCAAAACAACATAAAATTAATTCCAGAATATAAAATTTCCGAATATGATATAAAAAAGGGAAATGGAATTTTTGTTTTGCCTGATGAGGAATTAAAAAAGTTAAGGTTATCTCAACGTGAACTCTCATTAATTCACAAAACTTACAAAAACTCTGATATTACTCCTTATTTCGTTGATTTAACTACTTCATCACCGCTTTTTATTATTTATACAACCAAGCAAACTAATATTAACGGTTTTCCTAATATCAAAAAACACTTAGAAAAATTTAAAGAAATTCTTGAAGATAGATTAATAAGATATGATGAAAAATATTCTTGGTTCTGTCTTCACAGAGAAAGAGATGAAAAAATACTATCATCCTCCTTTAAAATAGTAACACCAAGATGGGGAGAGGAAATCAAACCTTTTGGGTTACAAACAGGAGATTTTTACGAGAACTCGGATATTAACTTAATAGTGCCCAAAGAAAATACTAAAGAAGATATTTTATATATTTTAGGTGTTTTAAATTCATCATTGATAATAAATTGGATGATAAAGAAAGCACAACAAAAAGGGCTAACCAGACAATCTATCCTTTTCAAAATCCCCGTTCATCGTATTGACTTTGATAATCCTAAAGAGGTAAAATATCATGATAAAATCGTAGAAAATGTCAAACTCATAAGAGAAAATATGGCTAAACTTGCAAAATATTCTAAATTTTTCAAAGAAAGGCTCACCAAACTTGATTTTGATGCACCTTTACCTGATATGAATACCGAAGAAATCATTAAATCTCTCCCTCCAGAAAAGATTTATAGTTTACGAACCCATCCAGATATTAAAATAATAAAACCAAAGGAGTTTAATGAAAGCAGTTTTTATATCTCAAGAATTATTATGTCAAACCAACCAACACTTACCGGCACTTTTTCGCTTGAATTAAAAGGGAAAAACAAAAAATCTGTTTTTATAGAAGGTGCCTCTGATTTGCTCGATTTAATTGCTGATGTTTTGACTAATAAAAAAGGGAAATCTTGGAAAGAGATAAAAGAAACACTTATTCCAGAGAGTATGACTATTTTCAATAAACATAAAACAAAAATTATAAATAATGTGCAAAATATAAGAAGTACAATCTCACAACTCCAAAATGAAATAAATCAAATAGTTTACCGCCTTTATGGATTAAGCAACTCAGAAATCAAAATTATAGAGGGAAAAGAATGATGGAAAATCCTATAAAGAAAATCTTGCCTCCGAGCCAAATTCTCCGCTCGCTAACGCTTGCCCCGCAAAACGCTAAGTGAAAGGGCGTAAAAGAAAAGAGGTAAGAAATATGGATGT